>JBHJJJ010000389.1:0-11444 GCA_050042755.1 Rivularia sp. (in: cyanobacteria) | reverse complement strand
GCCAGTTGCGGGCCATCCTATTTAAGAATTGAACTATTATTCTATTAGCGAAGCGGCTCCCGAAGCGGGCTATAAATAAAATTAGGTTTTAATGAGTTAATTGCAAGCCCGTTTCGGGAGTAATAGAATAAAGCGCAGCGGTAGTTCAATTCGCTGTTCCAACAAGTCAATTTGCGCTATTTTTGATTCAATCAAATCCTAAATTAAAATCTTATACCGTTTCTGTATAAAGATGCGCCGAATTCAGCCTTGTAAAGGCTTTGTACCTATAGCCCCAGCCTTCTAGGCTGCGGGTGCCTTAGCGCAGCCTCATATAGAATTGGTATTAAACCCCCGGACGTATACCATAATGCCGATATCGCCAATAATCTTGCAAAATGCGATCGTGGTCAAAACATAAATTCCCAGGTACATTCCAAGACTCAAAAATCGCTGCATTTTTAGCATCATCACCCGCTTTCGGTTCACCTTTGGCAGTTGCAATAAACACAATACTTATCGTATGTTTACGTGCATCACGCTTAGGATCGGAATATACATGAAACTGTTCCACTAACTCCACTTCCAAACCGATTTCTTCTAAAGCTTCTCTTCTTGCAGCAGTTTCCACAGCTTCCCCATAATCCACAAAGCCACCAGGAATAGCCCAACCGAGAGGTTCGTAATGACGTTCAATTAATACTATCGGTCGATGTGGTTTATCAATTAATTCGATAATGATATCTACTGTAGGAGCTGGATTACGATAATTCATAGTAATGAGGAATGAGGAATTGGACCCAAGGGCATGGATAATAACTACTAATAACCCATAACTAATCACTAACGACTAACAACTAACATTGTGATAGATTCGATTGGATACGCTTTTTCTATAGTTAGGATAAATTATGCCTTTTCCTAGAAGCAGCGGTATTTTACTTCATCCTACAAGTTTTCCCAGTCGCTTTGGTATTGGCGATTTAGGCAATGAAGCTTACCGTTTTATTGATTTTCTCAAAGATGGTTATCAACAGTATTGGCAAATTTTACCTTTAGGGCCTACTGGTTTTGGTAATTCACCTTATATGTGTTATTCGGCTCTAGCGGGTAATCCTCTATTGATTAGCCCCGAAAAGTTGCTAGATGAAGCTTTACTGACTGATGAGGATTTTAATAACCTACCGGAATTTCCGCTAGATAACGTAGATTATCAGCGAGTTGAATCAACTAAAATCCCTTTGTTGAAAAAAGCTTGTTCTAATTTCAAAGCTAATTCTACTAAAGAACAGCAAAAAGCATTTAAAGAATTTTGCGATTCAAAAGCTTATTGGCTTGATGATTATGCATTATTTATGGCGCTTAAGGATAGTAACGGAGGCGCAAGCTGGAATACTTGGGATAAAGATATTGCCAAGCGTAAACCTAAAGCCATCGAAAAGGCGAAAAAAGAATTAGATTCGGAAGTTTTTTATCACAAGTTCCTTCAGTTCCAATTTTATAGCCAATGGTCGGAATTAAGAGAATACGCGAACGATCGCGGTGTTCAGATTGTCGGCGATATTCCTATTTATGTAGCTCATGATAGCGCTGATGTCTGGGGAAATCCGGAAAATTTTTGTTTAGATAAAGATACTGGAGAAGCAGCATTAATGGCTGGTGTACCGCCAGATTACTTTAGCGCTACCGGTCAATTGTGGGGTAATCCAGTTTACGATTGGAAGCAATTGGAAAAGCAAAAGTTTAAGTGGTGGGTGCAGCGTTTTGAAGCGATGCTCGATTATGTAGATATCATTCGTATCGACCATTTCCGGGGATTTGAAGCTTTTTGGGCCGTACCTTTGGGTGAAGAAACTGCTGTAAATGGCGAGTGGGTAAAAGCACCTGGAGATAAGTTGTTTGAAACGATTAAAAAACAACTTGGTACTTTACCAGTATTAGCGGAAGATTTAGGAACTATTACTCCAGAAGTAGAAGCTTTACGGGATAAATTTGAATTTCCCGGTATGAAGGTTTTACAGTTTGCTTTTGGTGGAGACGCTGGCAATCCTTATTTACCTTTCAACGTCCAAGAGAATAATTGTGTAATTTATACCGGAACTCACGATAACGATACTACCGTAGGTTGGTATGAGAAAGCGAGCGATGTAGAAAAACGCAATTTATGTTTCTATTTAGGTTCTATAAGTCATGACGGCGTACTTTGGGATATGATTCGTTTAGCTTTGGCTTCCGTTGCCAATGTAGCTATTTTCCCGTTACAGGATATTTTGGGATTGGGAGCCAATGCCAGAATGAATATTCCGAGCAAAGGAGAAGGTAACTGGGAATGGCGTTATCGAAGTGAAGCCATGAATTCCGAATTATCCCAACGAATGAAAAGCTTTGTCCAATTCTTCGGGCGATCGCCAATCAGTTAACAACGAACAATTATAAGTGAATAGCGAGCAGTGAAATGTATTCACTGACAGAAGAATAAAGAGGATGAGTTAAAGAGGAAAGATTATTCTAAATGATTAACCAATCAATAATTTCCTTAATTCACAATCTTCGTCACTAACCATTAATTTTTCACTGTTCACTGTTCACTGTTCACTGATTAAGTGCCACTCGAAGTTGTTCAACTTGTCCGGGTTTTCCCATTTCCTTGGCTTTCTGGTGGTTGACGCTTACTAAAACCCCTCCAGCATTCCCCGCTTTGACGGTAAGTTCTTTTTGCGCTTTCCAAGTACGTTTGCTTCCTTCTACTAAGGTTCCCTCAAAAGTGGTTTTACCGTCGGCTATTACCTTAATCCAAGATGATTCTTTTAAAGTAACCCCTACTTGAACTTCTTTTTTTGTTTGACTTATTAATTCGGGTTTACTTGAACCCACTTTGGTATTATTAATTGATCGATCTAACTTCTCTTCTTGTTGAGTTTGGCTTGTCATCATTGTGGCATTACTCAACCAGTTTGATAAACCAGTTACAGAACCCAAAATTAAGAATACATATAACAAATAAAGATGAGTTGGACGTAATTGAGCGAATGACGGATTTTTCCAAACCGGTTTGAGACTGACTCTACTTTTACCTACAGGAAATGTACTGGCAAATTCCGCTCCCTTGTAGCCTAATGCATCAGCATACTGCCTAATTAAACCTTGAATATAAACTGGCTCTGGCAAATCTTCAAAATTGGCTTCTTCTATGCCTTTCAATAGTCGTCGGGGAATTCTGGTGTGCATTACCACTTCTTCCAACGAAAATCCATTCTGTTCCCGTGTAGCCTTAAGCTGTGCGCCCATTTGTGCCAAATTTTCCGCTCTTTGCTCTTCTAATGAAGTTGTGGAAATTACTTTTTCTTTTTCCTTCCTTCTAAACCACTTCATCTTTTTTACGCTCCTTCAAACATCTGAGTCATTAATAGGAATTTATTGCAATAGCCGACTGCAAATAGAGAACTTCTTTGTCTGTTAAATAGCGAAAACTACCTGAGGGTAAATATTTATTTTTAGGTAATTGCAGTTGTAGGTCACCGATGGCGGTACGATGCAGTTTAATTACCGGATACCCCAATTTTTTGCCTACACGGCGAATTTGACGGTTTCTTCCCTCCTTGAGAACGATTTCTAAACAACTGTTTGCCATTCTTTTCTCGATCAACTTTACTTGAGCGGCTCGCGTTTTTCTCTTATCTAAAAGAACACCCCCACGCCATATCTGCAACGTTTCTTCTGATGGATGCCCTTTTACCAAAACGTGATAAGTTTTAGGAATGTTATGACGTGGATGGGTAAGCTTAAATGTCAAGTCCCCATCATTTGTTAATATCAATGCTCCCGTAGAGTCCGCATCTAAACGACCAACTGGGTGAATGCCGTGTGACGCGCGCAGTTCTTCTGGTAATAAATCTAATACTGTTGGTCTGCCTTGAGGATCGTAACACGTGGAAACAACCCCTGTTGGTTTATTAATTAACAAATAAGTTAAAACTGGACGTGGCGAAGCGGAAACTGTCTTCCCATCAACAGTAATAATATCTGTTTCCGGGTCTACTTTCTGTCCCAGGTGCGCTAAGACACCATTTACCCTCACTCGTTCAAGCTTAATCATTTCTTCTGCTTGACGACGTGAGGCTATACCCCATTGTGAAATAATTTTTTGTAACCGAACCTCCATGTATTTTTACTGATATCCCATCAGTTCATATCTAAATAAGAATATAGTATTGATGCTTTATAATTGAAAAGCTGTTTTGATACAGTTAATAGTTGTTTCTTTACTTGTCAAGGGTTCCCTTCAAAGTTTTTTCCTCCTGGAAAAACTTTGAAGGATGCCTGTCAGTTTTCAATTGCACCCACTATCTTTATGAGCTTCTAAAATGTTAAACAAAAATAAGTTTAGATTAGTCACAAATATCCTAGCGGGAGCAATTAAACTTTGGTTAAGAACACAGGTAAGTAATATTGAACAACTCCAAATTGATATTCAAGCCACCGCTAGCCAAATTTTTTCTGGTCGCATACCTAGTGTATCGATTGTTGCAAAAAGTGCAGTTTATCAAGGTCTTCATTTATCGTTTGTCGATCTAGTAGCAAAAAATATTCGGATCAATATTGGCTCTATTCTCAAAGGAGAACAGTTAAAATTGTTGGAAACGGTACCAGTATTCGGTGAATTAAGTCAACAGGAAGCTGACTTATCAGCTTCTTTATCTAGTACATTATTATCAACTACTTTAAATGATGTTCTGGTTAAACTTTTATCAGAACACGACCCTAATTCTAAATCAACTACTAGTTGGCAAAAAGTTACAATTAAAAAAGGTGAAATTGTTATTTATGCCATCAGGGAAGAAGAAAATCATTTTCAACCCTTAGATATTTGTATAGGGTTAAATTTACTTAGCCCCCATGAGTTACGCATCGCACCTATAAAAGTGACAAAAGATACAATTACTTTATTTGAAAGTACTGACGGTGAGTATATTGACTTGGGATCTGATGTAGAAATTCAAGACCTACAATAGCTCCCTGGGAAACTCTTAATTAGAGGACTAATTAATGTTAATCCATGATAAACGCTGAATGGACGATTAAGGGAAAAAATTATTATTATTTACTATATCTTTCATATCCTATCAACGATAAGAATATCAGGTATCAGATTGAAAGGACATTGAAAAGTTTGGAGTTTTGAACTAATAATTCTTAACTTCCGTCTTTATGACTTACGACTTTTGACAAACGCCCAGCGCTTGACTTTTTCTTACCCACTCTTAATTAAGCAGCGGTAAAAGCAGGGTTACGAAGTAGTAAACTAATGGAGCTGTAAAAATATAGCTATCAGTACGGTCTAAAATTCCTCCATGGCCGGGAATTAAATCTCCTGAATCTTTAACTCCTGCATCGCGTTTGAGCATGGATTCGGTTAAATCGCCTAAGAGACTGGCAATTCCAATTAGCGAACCTAATGCGGCACCTGTAACATAAAATTTTGGTAAATTGATGTAGTAAGCGACTGCAATGCCGACTACAACGCTTGCAGTGATTCCAAAAATGGCTCCCTCAACAGTTTTCTTGGGGCTGATACCCGATAAAGGTGTTTTTCCGAAATATTTACCAAAGAAATAAGCACCGATATCGGCAGCCCAAATACACATGAAGGTGAGTAGGGTTACACCTAAGCCTAATGGTAAAGCGGAAAAATTTTCTCTACCCACGAATGCACTTAAGGAAGGTGGGAAGTAGCCTCCTAAGGGTAAATTGCTGAAATTAGCAGTATCAATCGCTCGCAGACGCACCCAGTAGCTAGGTAAATATCCAGTGTAGAACAAGCCGAGAATTGAAGCGGAAATATCGGCGATTGATGCCATTTTCGGTTGAAATAGCAGATAAAAGCAGATAAATGTACCCGCTACTGGCATTACAGCATCAGCTAAATTGCGATCAATGGTACAAATTGCTAACAAAACCTGACTGACAACCATTGTAGTTTTAGCTGCCGGAGCTATGCCTTTGGCTCGAACTAAATTAAAATATTCCCGTTGCCCTAAAAAGATGATGATTACATATAAAAATGTAAAATACCATCCTCCCAATATAGTGGCACCTAAAGCTAGGGCGATCGCAATAATTCCACTTAAAATCCGAGACAAAGACATAGACAGATAATAGGATTTTGGATTTTGGATTTTGGATTAATAATTTGAGTAAGAAGTCGAATTTTTGAGAAAGTTCATCGAAGCTCAAACCCACACAACCAATGTGCCTTCCTCGGGTGCGAGTGTATTTCCACAAAATCTAATCTCAAATTATCAGATTAATTAAATCAACGTAAAGTTGAGCTTTTTACTGGATAAAATGATTGCTATATATAATTGTGGCAGTTTATCTACACTTATTAAAGAATATCAATCTAACTTTTCGCCGCTGAGAATAAAAATTGGATCTACGGCTGCAAAGGTTTGACTAAAACCTCGCGTTTCGAGGCGGTTAACAGCAGATTGAACAACTTCAACGTTTCTTGCTTGCAATGTGGCAAAGCTTTGAGAAACAGCATACAGACTTTCTAGATTACCAGCTGTTGCTACGACTCGACCATGTAGGGGTAAGTATTTCCATACTGTTTGTAAGATTTCCGTGACAAAACGTCCTCCTTCAATACAAACTCGTTGGGGTATCTCTTTAAGATGATCCAGGCATTCGGGTGCCCTACCTTCAATTACTTCCACGTTTTCTACTCCATAACGCTGGCAATTGTGACGGATGAGGTTGGCGACTTCTTCATCTCTTTCTACAGCGATAATTCTCCCTTGGGGACATAATAATCCGACTTCGATGGCAATTGTACCCGTACCCGCACCAATATCCCATAGTACGTCAGATTGTCGCAGTCGCAGTTGGGAAATTAGTAATAATCGAATTTCTCGCTTACTCAAGGGAATTCCGGGTAAGCGCTCGAATAATTCATCTGGAATTCCTGGAGTAATATAAGGCCACAGCTTATTCGTCATCATAATTTAGATATAATAATTTGTTTGGGGCTGTAAAAATAAAAATACAAAAGCCGTCTATAGCGACTTCGGGTATTAAAATTCAAGCGGGGGTGCTCCTACATGATTGGTGAGGTATTGGCTAATCGCTACGAAGTACTTTCTCAATTAGCAAAAAAAGCTGGACGAAGAACTTTATTAGTCCGCGATTTACAAACCTTGGAGCTAGTTGTAATTAAGTTACTTTCTTTTGATAGCGATTTTGAATGGGACTCACTCAAGTTATTTGAACGGGAAGCTCGGACGTTAAAAAATTTATCACATACTTCAATTCCGGGCTATATAGATTATTTTGAAGTCGAAACACCATATGTTGGATTTGCCTTAGCACAAATTTATATCCCGGCACAAACTTTAGAACAATATATAAAATCAGGACGTACTTTTACCGAAGCAGAAGTAAAACAAATCGGTACAAAGCTGTTAGATATCTTAATTTATTTACATTCTCTTTCCCCGCCGGTTATTCACCGCGACATCAAACCGAGTAATATTTTGTTGGCAGATAGAACTGGGAATCATGTCGGAGATGTATATTTAATTGATTTTGGTTCTATACAAACTGCTAATTTTAGTGAAAGTGGAACTCGCACTGTTGTGGGAACCTATGGATATATGCCTCTCGAACAATTTGGCGATCGCACTTTACCGGCTTCGGATATTTACAGTTTGGGTGCGACGTTAATTTATTTGGTGACGGGTACCCATCCAGCAGATTTACCTTTTCGTGATGGACGGATTGTGTTTGAGGATTTAACTTCTTTGAGCGATCAATTTACCCAATGGTTGAAAGCTGTTACCGAACCCACTTTAGAAAAGCGGATCGATTCTGCGGCTCAAGCATTATTATGTTTGGAACAAGTAAAGCCAAATGTCTTTTCCCCAACAAATTCCTTTTCTGAATTTATTCGAGGTGCTTGGTATTGGGATGGTAAAAATTGGATTCCTAATACTCAGCAATTGGTGTCAAACGGCTTTCACAATAAATTCAACTCCAATGCAGTTAAACTTACCCAACCACGGGGAAGCAGAATTACACTCCATAAAGGGGAAGATAATTTAGAAATACTGATTCGACCAATCGGCTTTCACTCATCATTGGTATTCTTGGGTCTATTTACAACTGCTTGGAATTCGCTAACTTTATTATGGACGGTTGGTGCTGTTAGTAGTGGTGTTTTTCCCATTAATTTACTCTTTGCTTTTCTATCCCTACCTTTTTGGGGTTCTGGTTTATTTTTGATTTACAGTTGCGTATTTTCGTTATTCGGAAAGATTAGATTGTGCTTAAATAAGGAACGAATTTCTAAGATTTACGAAATATTAGGATTTAAGTTTCAACGTCCGAGTGCATCGTATAAGAAAGATATTCATAAATTAACTTATATTCCGAGACACTTTGTTAAAGACTCCGAAGGTGACAAAACTGAAGTTTTTGCTCAACTAATTATCAGTACGGGAGTACGCAAATATAAACTTCAAGATGGTGGTGCGATCGCATCTCCATCTGAACTTGAATGGTTAGCTTCAGAATTAAGTGATTGGTTAAATTTACCCATTACTTTAGAGTAGTTTTTCGATATTTACTATCTCAAGATTTTCCTTGCTCCTCTACTATCTCAACGCCGGTAATTTTAAGCACGGGTTTGGAGTAATACTATTCCGGCTCTAGGATTACCTAAAGTCCAAGGCTCTGAGCTCTGAGCAGGGGGAGAAGAAATTATATCGGTAACCTTAGAACCCGAAGGGAGTAATTTAAAATTTACAAAAAGCTAGGATATAAGCGAAAGTCAAGGTGGAAACCACTTAGTTTCCTAAAACTGAAAGAGAAATGTTTGGGTTCTTTAAATAGAAATTAAATATTACTTCTATGTATATACTCCAACAAGAAAATTAGAAGATTTTTTATATATTAAATTAGATTCGATAAATGACGGTATTAATATTTACTTTTGTTTCAAAAAAGTAGCTACCACACATGGTTGAGTAGTGGATTTATTGCTGTCAAGGGTTCCCTTGAAATGCGATATTTTTGAGCGTTTTCTATTGGTAATTAACAATTATTCATAGGAAAAACACAACGGTATTTTTAAGTACCGTGGTGTTTCCGTGGCTCATGGCGATCAATCATAATTACCGTATCCTTAGGTGAATTCTATTGTAGGACAAACCGTTTCCTGGAGTAATCTAATTTCTATGAAAAAAGCTATTTATTGGTTAATGGGTGAAAAAGCCGGAAGAACCATATTTGGAGTTTGGAATTGGTTATGGGGAATACCGGTAGAATCTGGCGGAAAAGTAGCTGTATCGGTTGCAGAGGAGTCTCTACAATCAATGCAAGAATCAGTGCAAAAATTAGCACAAGCTGTTGCTTTACAAGAAGCTGCTTATAGAAGAGCAAAGCAAAAATACGAAGAAAAAGTTAAAGAATTAGAAACCTTTGAAAGTCAAGCTTTAACAGCACAGAAGCAAGGTAATCAAGAAGCAGCGCGAATGGCTATGACTAGAGTTGTTCAGGCCGAACAAATCTTGCCGAAACTGGAAGAAATGGTCAAAGGCGCCCAGACTGCTGTAGGTGCTTCTAAAGATAAGCTCAATCGAGAAAGAATGAAGCTAGAAGCTTACAAAACTGACATGCAGAATATGAAAGATATGTCAGAGGTTAACGCGGCATTGGAACAGATTGCTCAAGTTAATAACGAATTTGATATCGGTTCGGCTAAAAGTCAATTTGAAGCTGCTAAAGGTGCTGTTGAACGTCGAAACTTAACTGCGGAGGCTTCAGCTGAACTTTCGGAAAATCCAGCTGAAAAATTACAAGCTGACCTAGAAAACATGACTTTAGATGATGAAGTAGCCCGTCGCTTACAAATGTTAGATGATTCCGATCCTAAGCAATTACCAGAATAAGTAAATCAATAAATTAATTAAGAATTATGAGTAAAAGAAGCGGCCCTCCTCCAATTGTTTTTATTCTTATATTTCTAGCTTTGATTGGTGGTGGTTATTGGTGGTTTTTCAAACGCGACACTACACCACAAATAAGTAATCAACCCATAGAAACTATAGATAAAAGTTTTCCAGCACCAACCACTGTACCTAGCGGTACTGCCATAAAGATTGATGGTTCCACCAGTATGGTGAGACTTAATAAAAATCTTAAAAGAGGTTTTGAGAATAAATTTCCAGGTACAAATATAGTCACAGATGCCAAAGGTAGCAGTAATGGTATTCAGGCTCTGATTAATGGTACGGTTGATATCGCCGCTGTTTCTAGACCTTTAAGCCAATCTGAACTTAGTCAGGGATTGATTGCAGTACCCGTAGCAACCGATGCGATCGCCATAATTGTGGGTAAAGCGAATCCTTTTATCCAAGGATTAAGTAGCGATCAAGTAGCAGATATTTTTCAAGGAAAAATTAATAATTGGTCACAGGTGGGTGGTTCAAATGAAAATATTCGAGTAATTAATCGTCCTGCGGTTAGTGGAACTCATCAGACTTTCTAAGAATAGGTACTCAAAGGAAATAATTTTGGTACAACACCAAATATCACCACACTCCCACGAGATGAAACTACGGGGTTAATTCGCGCTTTGGGTAATAATGGTATCGGCTATGCTACTTTTGCTCAGGTTCAAAATCAATCAACAGCGCGGGTAGTTTCTATAGATGGTGTGACACCAAATGTTTCAAACTATGCTTATACCCGAAAGTTATTCTACGTTTACAAAAATCCTCCCAGTCTTAAAGTGGAAGCATTTTTAGGTTATGCTACTTCTTCTGAAGGACAACAAGCAGCATTAATTAGTAATTAATTGCTCGTATCTAGGCTCTAGGATTACCGATTACAAAAACTTTTCTAAAGTTCAAGAGATCTAAACTCGAAGGAATATTACTCCCAACACGCCCTCAAGATTACTATCAGGAATTGAGTTTCGGAGTGAGTGAGGGATAAATTTTTATAGCAAATTTGATAAGCGGAACGGGAGTAATTTTTTTGTAATTTTTGCGTAAGTCCGATGGGATTTACTAAATTAATTATTATTAACAATTCTAAAAAAAGCTGATTTCATTAATGTTTGTTTATAGTACATAGACACTATTTGATGGCGATAGGCGAGGCCGACACCGAAGGTGTATCGCAATGTGAGAGTTGCGTAAGTCCTGAATTAATATAGTTGTTTTTAATAGTTTTGTATTTTTAATAGAATTTAAAACCGCAGGGTAATTTAGCAATAAGTCGCTCACCCATAGCTATCTGCTGCTCTGTAAAGTATGGACAAGTCTGACACTTGACTCTTACAACTCTTACTTCCCGTTTCCACCGGAGCATCGGAGCGGTTATCCGTCCACGGGCTTTCAAGAACAAGCCGTCCTCGATTCTTTTAAATGTTAAACAGAGTACGCAAGTTTTGCCAAATTTAA
>JBHJJJ010000388.1:0-9052 GCA_050042755.1 Rivularia sp. (in: cyanobacteria) | reverse complement strand
ATTATCTCCACTGCCAGTATTGCTTCCGCTGCCAGTATTGCTTCCGCTGCTAGTATTGCTTCCGCTGCCAGTATTGCTTCCGCTGCCAGTATTGCTTCCGCTGCTAGTATTGCTTCCGCTGCTAGTATTGCTTCCGCTGCCAGTATTGCTTCCGCTGCCAGTATTATCTCCACTGCCAGTATTGCTTCCGCTGCTAGTATTGCTTCCGCTGCCAGTATTGCTTCCACTGCCAGTATTTTCAGTCTTTTCGCGATCTTCCGTGTTTTTGGAACCAGCGCAAGCGGTAATATTTGTAGCTAAACCTAATGCTAAAAGCAGAGCAATCATTTTAGAAGTCATTTTTCGCTCCTCAAAATTACTAAGCACACAAATGTCCGAGAAACATTCTTGATTCCTGACTGAAATTTAGTAATTAAACTCATCCAAATGGTGTACAATTCAAATGAAATAGAGTCTAATTAATTGTTGCAATTAATCTATAAACCTTTATATTTTAAACTTACAAAAAATTAAATTTCAAGGATAATAGTTACAATTAAAAGTTTTGTTTATTAATTATTAATTAACCTTTGGTAATGCAAATAATCAGTTTAATTTCTCATCGAAAGTATCGGATATTCTTATTTTGTTTTGGTTTGTGGCTGGCATTTGATTCAGTTTCTCACCTCGCAGCAGAATTTCTGTGGTTCGAGAAAGTTGGGTATTTGTCAGAATTTATATTGCGTTTACTGACGCAGTTAGGATTGTGGGCGTTCGCGTTTTTGACTTCAGCTTGTTTTTTACTGGGTAATTTGGCTATAGCGAATAACCTTGAGCGTAGCAAAGAAAGATATAGAAATAAAGAAATAAGCAAAAAAGGAAAAGGAAAATTTTTTCCCTCTCCTACCTTTATAAAAACATCCACACCTAGGGCATATGGTTATGGATTGAAATTGCGTTGGCTTTTACCGACAGTTTTAGGATTAAGCATTTTAGTAGGGACAATAGTAATTTTTTACAGCCAGCAAGCTTTTAATATTTGGTATCCCCAAATAAAATTACCTGGAAATGTGCTGCAATTTCCATCTTGGTTGCAATTAATATGGAATATTTTGCAGTTACAGCAACCTGTTATTTATATTTTGCAAATAGCTTTAGTCTTAGTTTTGACTGCTGCAATTTTTATTAACTATAAGTTTTGGTTAAGAGCACTTTCGGTATTTGTTAGTTTGCTTCTAAGTTTCTTAATCTCGGCACGGTGGATAAATGTCTTAGAATACTTTGCAGATACTAGCTTTAACATAAGGGAACCTTTATTTAATCGCGATATTAGCTTTTACGTCTTTTCGTTACCAATTTGGGAACTTCTAGAATTTTGGTTATTAGGATTATTTTTATTAGGTATAGCTGCGGTAGCGTTGATTTATTTACGTTCGGCTAATAGCTTGAGTGAAGGTAAGTTTCCCGGTTTTAACGTACAGCAAAGACTCCATCTCAATGCCTTGGGTTGCTTGATGATGTTGACTGTAGCTTTACGTTATTGGCTATTACGGTATCAACTTTTGTATTCCAGATTGGGGGTAAACTATGGTGCTAGCTATACAGATGTAAAAGTCTTGCTACCTATTTATACCGGCTTGAGCATTTTAGCTATATTTATTGCAGCTTACCTGGTATTAAGAACTATAGCTTTATCTAAAAGAAAACAAGAGAGTTTAAAACCTGCGCCTTACCCGCGTCAATTGGTTTATGTCTCCGGATTCTTTCTTGTAGTTGCAACTGTTGCGGTAAATTTCCTACCTACAGTAGTACAAAAATTAGTCGTACAGCCAAATGAAATCACCCGTGAAAAGCCTTATATCGAACGTACAATCAAACTTACCCGGGAAGCATTTAATTTAGACAGTATTGAGGCGACTACTTTTAATCCTCAAAATAATCTGACAGCATCTGACTTACAAGAAAATGACTTAACTGTGGGAAATATTCGTTTATGGGATACGCGCCCACTTTTGCAAAGTAACCGTCAACTACAACAAATCCGACCTTATTACAAGTTCCCAGGTGCAGATATTGATCGTTACACTCTTAAACGCAGTCTTAACTCCAAGGCTTCCTTTAAACAGCAAACTATCATTGCCGCTAGAGAACTCGATTACAACGACGTTCCCGATGCTGCGAAAACTTGGGTCAACAAACATTTAGTTTATACTCATGGCTACGGGTTTACGCTGAGTCCGGTTAATGAAGTTGCCCCTGGTGGGTTACCTTATTATTTTGTTAAAGACATTGGTGTTACGAATTCCGGGAATCAAGCTTCTTTATCGATATCAAATGCAGAAATTCGTGCGAGTATACCAATTGCGAATCCGCGAATATATTATGGAGAACTTGCCACTAATTATGTAATGACAGGGACAAAAACTAAAGAGTTTGATTATCCCAGTGGAAATGCCAATGCATTTAACATTTATGATGGACGCGGTGGAATACCCATAGGCTCATCTTGGCGACGCTTGTTGTTTTCCGAGTATCTCAAAGATTGGCAGATGTTGCTAACACGTAATTTTACGCCAGAAACTAAGGTACTTTTCCGCCGTAATATAAGACAAAGAATAAGATCGATTGCTCCTTTTTTACGTTTCGATCGCGATCCTTACTTAGTTGCGGCCGATGGTAAAGGAACAACTAACGATGATAAACCAACATATTTGTATTGGATAATTGATGCTTATACTACCAGCGATCATTATCCCTATTCTGATTCTGGTAAAAATAAATTTAATTACATCCGCAACTCAGTAAAAATTGTTGTTGATGCTTACAACGGTGATGTGAGTTTTTACATTGCCGATCCTACAGATCCGATTATTAATACCTTAGGGGCAATTTTCCCCTCGATGTTCAAACCTCTCAATGAAATGCCTCTGACTCTTCGCAGTCATATGCGCTACCCAGCAGACTATTTCAGCATTCAGTCGGAGCGCTTGCTTGCTTATCATATGATCGATCCTCAGGTATTTTATAATCGAGAGGATTTATGGCAGATTCCTAGAGAAATTTACGGCACAAAACAGCAGCAAGTTGAACCTTACTACTTGATTACAAAATTACCTACCGCTCAAAGCGAAGAATTTATTTTACTATTTCCTTTTACTCCTACTCAACGGCGAAACTTAATTGCTTGGTTAGCAGCGCGTTCTGATGGTGCACAATATGGTAAACTTTTACTTTACGAATTTCCTAAACAGGAATTAATTTACGGTACCCAGCAGATAGAAGCTTTAATTAACCAGAATCCGGAAATTTCTGGGCAAATCACTTTATGGAATCGTGAAGGCTCGCGAGTAATTCTAGGTAATTTATTAGTGATACCGATCGAACAATCGCTTCTTTATGTTGAACCACTATATATTGAAGCAGAAGAAAACAGTTTACCGACTTTAGTTAGGGTAATTGTTGCTTACGATAACCAAATTGTGATGAAAAATACTTTAGAAGATGCTCTACAGGCTATTTTTAATGCTCCGGTAGCAATACCTTAACAATCGGTATCATAACAAACAAAGACATTCTATTTACTTCTCCTCAAACAATTGATATAAGGGGAGCATCCCTGCGGGTGTAAATTTATTTTTTTGTAGTGCTTGTATCTTGCTCGCTTGATATACATAGCGAGCAAGATGCATG
This sequence comes from Rivularia sp. (in: cyanobacteria), assembly GCA_050042755.1. Lineage (GTDB taxonomy): Bacteria > Cyanobacteriota > Cyanobacteriia > Cyanobacteriales > Nostocaceae > Rivularia. Next base: position 5,383 of record JBHJJJ010000388.1, on the reverse strand, counting down.
TCCTGATGGACACACTGCGTTAACCCACTACCAAATTGTATTTTTGCCTGCATTGGGATGCTCCCGATATAAGGATGTTTTTTACCTTTGAAATACTACGTTTATTATTGATTTTGTATCCTTATTCCCACCACTTAATTTGCTGATAAATAAAATTATTTAGTCAATACCTTTCTAAAGGCATACATAACATAATCACTTGAATACTCTTTTTGGGGGATATCAATAAGTAGGGTAACAGTGTAAAAAACCTCATTGATAAAGTTTTATCATGGAGGAAAGTTTGACTAAAAAATTAACCTTGCTTAAGTTTGTATCCATATTTTATATTACAGAAAATGCTGTAAATTTAAATTTATCTCTATATTTTTAAATGCTTGTGGATGAGATACTTATTCGAGTCATGTATTACTCCCTTCCCGGTAAAAGATGACCTAATAGAGGGAGGGGTAGAGGGGCTTGAGGGGCTTGAGGGGGAGTAAAAAATAATAGGGCGAATAATTAACTGATTATTTTTTGAATTTGCTTTTCCATCGGCATCACATTTCTGTTCAATCTAGTCAAAGGCTCCCATGAGAATTTTTTATCCTAAAAAAATTCTCATGGGTACCCGTCAAAATTATATAAATGATGCTTTTTCAAATCGCAAGAATCATACTTCTTGAAAGAGTTAAATATCCTATTTAGTCAGTCAAATGATTATCCTGTCATTGTGTAGTTATACAGCACTTTTTGCTGTCATATACCACCAAATATAAAAAAAAATAAAAGAAAATTAAATATTCTCAGAAAAAAATTAAACATTAACTTGTATTAAAAGCAAGCTAAAATATTTATTTGTCTATAAAAATACTCATAACAAATTAATTTTATTTATCTCTAATTAGACGTGAATCTAAGGTACTTATACACAGCACAAAATGAAAAGTGAGCAATTACGAAATTGGCTGCGTTTTTTCAAAGCGCTAGGGGATGAAAGTAGACTGAAAATAATGGGCATTTTAGCGACTCAGGAATGTAGTGTAGAAGAATTAGCTGTGTTATTAGAACTAAAAGAACCCACGATTTCACATCATTTGATGAAACTCAAGCAACTTGAATTGGTAAGAATGCGCCCTGAAGGCAATACTCATTTTTATCAATTAAATAAAGAAATCTTGCAAAGTATAAGCAAGGAGATTTCTAAGCCAGAAAAAATTGCCTCTTTAGCTGATGATGTAGATACTCAAGTCTGGGATGTTAAGGTATTGAACACCTACATCGAAGGAGATTTTCAAAATCCTGAATCCGAACAATATCTCAAGGAAATTCCCAGCAGCAGTAAAAAGCGCTTAACGATTCTCAAGTGGATAATCGACAAATTTGAAATGGGAGTAGAATATCCTCTTGATAGAGTAGATGAGATTCTCAATCGTTACTATCGCGACTCTGAAACTTTACGACAGAAATTAATCGATAGTGGGTTGATGGAAGAAAACAATGGTATGTATTGGCGATGCTGATTTGTAACAATACTCGTGAGCGTCTCACAAAGTCTAAAGTATAAAGAAATTTTGGAATGAAATAATAATCAAGAGACAAGGGACAAAGTACATACAGCGTTTTGCAAGTAGATGAGGTACATTCCCCCTGCCCCCTGCTCCCTGCCTTATTAAGAATATATGTGTACCTCATTTATATGAAATCTGCTGTAAATCTACTGACTCCCATTCTCTCAATTACTTAATCTTTTCTTTATACCTGACTATTAGCAAACATAATCTTAGCCTTCGCTAATCTCGATAGTAATTTTTAATAAAGTTTATATAAGTATAATTCCGGTAATAATATTAAGTATCCCTAAAATCTGCGTATTCCTATGGTAAAGCACAGATAAATTTATCAAAACAATAACAATTTAAGTAAGTATTTCATCAAAGTTATACAGAAATACACTCATTAAATTATTAAGTTGTTATTAATAGGTTTCTTGATATATCAGTTATCAGAAATTTGGATCGAAAGTCCAATCGCAAAGGTAAAATTGTCATTTTTCTAAGTTTTCGTAAAACACCAGACAAAATTCAAAACCTCTCTCAAATAGATGGAAGTCACTGACTGAGATCTAAAGATACTGAGCTTGCAAGAGGTAAATTTTGCGCCGTAGTGACTAAAGATACAAAGTCCACTGCGAATAGATTAGCGGCATTTTTCCTCGCAGCTTTAACAAGACTGGGGCATCCTTACTACCAAATGTTTCTTATGAGGTTTAGTATTCTAGGGCGCGAATATATTAATGCAAGTGCTACCAGGGGAAATTAGTATGTTTGGCGATTAACTCTCGTCAATATTTAACAACTGATGCCGTTTATGTATAAAGATGCCTCTAATTTACCAGTGCAGGCTCATACAGAATTGGTATTACTTGGTTTGAAATTTAGGATATATAGAGGTAAAAATAATGTTTAAAAAAGTTGCGCTACCAATCATTGCAATTTCAAGCATGCTTTTTGTTAGCTCTGCTACGTTTTTAGCTCAATATGGTTCCCAACAAATAGAAATTAAGGTGGATAATCAAAACTTTTTTTATGGTGAAATCAGAGAGCTTTTTTCTCCTGGAATGGGGGTAGTATTCAGTTTAACCCTAGTTGCAGTAAGTATTGCAGTAATTGGATATTTTAACTCTGTACGCAGACAAAAACAGTTAGATAAGCAGTTATTGTCTCTTAAAGCTGCCATATCTGATAAAGAGGCTCAAATTCAGGAACTTAGACAGTGTGAAAACAGAAATGATGCGGAATTTATTAATCCCAGAGTGCGATAAGAAAAATACTAGCTGCATCTAAGTAACTAAACTTAAAACTTGGTAAAAAAGACGTAGCAATGCTACGTCTGAGACATGTTGTTTTTTTGATTTGATACTATCCCATGTTCTAGATGGGAGATTCTTCCAAGCCTTGAGGGGGCTTGATTTTACAATTTCGGTTGTTCGAGGTAATGTTCGTAATCTTTCAAATCTGTAACCACTTTATTGGTGAGGAAATACATACCCAACAGATTAAAGAAAGCCATGGCAAAAAAGGTAGCGTCACCGAAATCGATTACTGATGCAGGCTTGGCGATGGCACCAACGAATACAAAAATCACAAATAAGCTTCTGTATACAATCAAACTACGCTCGCTGAAGAGATATTCCCAAGCACGCTCTGCGTAATAGCTCCAAGAAATCATGGTTGAGAAAGCGAATAAAAATACGGAAATTGAAAGTAAAACGGGGAACCAACCTATTACCGTACCAAAAGCTTCGGAAGTCAAGGCTGCACCTTCACCAGCTTTTCTTAAAGCTTCAAATTCAGGATTGTTATAAACGCCGGTAATTACAATTACCAAGGCAGTCATATTACAGATTACTACGGTATCGATGAATGGTTCTAAAAGCGCCACTAAACCTTCTTTAATTGGTTTATCAGTCTTTGCAGCCGAGTGAGCAATTGCAGCGGAACCCACTCCTGCTTCATTGGAAAAAGTAGAACGTCTAAAACCTTGAACAATTACACCGATGACTCCTCCTTCCACAGCTTGAGGAGAAAAGGCTTGTTGAAAGATAGTACCAATCGCACCGGGAATAGCAGTAAAGTTAACCAAAAGAATCCATGATGCAGCGACAACATAAAGCACGCACATTACTGGTACTATTGTTCCTGCAACTTGACCGATACGGTGAATACCACCAATAATTACTAAACCCACTAAAACAGCCAGAATTAAACCGTAAATTGCAGGATCTATTGGCAGAGTTTCCTTAACTGTGACATAGGATTGATTAACTTGGAACATGTTTGCAGCACCAAAAGCAGCGAAGATGCAACAAATAGAAAAGAGGATTGCTAAAATCTTACCCAATGGTGCCAAACCAATTTCTGCAAATCCCTGAGAAAGATAATACATCGGGCCACCCGCAACTCTACCGTCGCGTTTAATGATGCGATATTTTTGACCGAGGGTACATTCTACAAACTTACTGGACATACCCAGTAAACCACCAAGAGTCATCCATAAGGTAGCACCAGGACCGCCAACACTGATAGCAATTGCTACTCCAGCGATGTTACCAAGTCCGACAGTTGCCGACAAAGCAGTAGCTAAAGCTTGAAAATGAGAGACTTCCCCTGGTGCATTAGGATCGTCGTGTTTTCCGCGAACGATTTCAATGGCGTGTCCAAACATTCGGAAGTTGACGAAGCCCATGCGGATGGTAAAGAAAACCGCTCCGAAAATCAGCCAGATAACGATGAGCGGAAAACCACCGATACTGAAAAAGAGAATATCAAATATTACCTTCACAAATCCAGCAAACTTTTCATCAAGCAACTCGATGAAAGGTTTCCCTGCTGCTTCATCAGCAGCCAAAGCTGCTCCAGGAATCAAACATAATAATATAGTTAAAAACCAAGGACGCTTTAACAATGACTTCCACATTTAAGAAAATTCTCCATTAATTTTTTTTGGTCACACTTTGTTTATTCAGGGATACTACCTTAAGGCATAGGTTTTGTACAAGATTCCGATTTACAAAACAGTTACCTTGAGAATTAGTATTACTTTTGGTTGAAATTCCCCCAATTCCTCAAAAAATTTGGGTTACGGGTACGTTTATATATGCAAAATCAAAGGCAATTTTATTAGTGTTACGAATAAATCGAATTATTGACGGATACCCTGCCAAATTTTTTTCTCCTATAAAATTTGGCAGAGAACCCTTGATATCCGGGTTATATATTCTTCACACTAAATATTGCCAATTCCACGAGGTCGATCAATTTCATGAACCGTAAAATTGCTCAAATTATTCACAAAGGGTACATCAAATAAAACCTTTGTAATCCTAGTCCTCCCATGAATAAATTCATTAATATATTACCCGTATCTATCAAATAGGGCGGTATAACTGTTAACTATCGCCTTTTGAATGGGAAAATTAAAACAATGAGGAATCGAAACTCTTAACTTTTCTTAACAATTCCCTTTCCGATTCCAACATAATTACTATGGAAAATTTGCGAAACAAAATTCATCGATTAATCGAGCAATTGAACGAAGAAGAGCTAGAAAAAACTTGGGAGACGGTATACACTTTACGTTGCGATTTTGAGATGAAAAAGGCTATACAAGAAGTCAAATATTCCCAACAACCGTGGGATATCTTAACCTATGACGAAGCACTGGAGTATATGGAGAGGGGGAGAGGGGGAGAGGGGGAATGGGGAGAGGGGGAGATGGGGGGATGGGGAGTTGGGGTGATAGGGGGAGATAAGTTTTAACTACTCACTACTCGCCACTCTCACAAGTCTCCGTGAGCTATAACTAATGCCCGGAGGGCTGTGGAGCCAAGTTTTTTAAGTAA
>JBHJJJ010000387.1:0-13154 GCA_050042755.1 Rivularia sp. (in: cyanobacteria) | reverse complement strand
GGGGGGGTGGGGGGGGTGGGGGGGGGGGTGGGGGGCGATGGAAAGCCACTGCGTTGCGGGGGTGCCCTCCGTTGTGGCAAGTGGCGCAACCGGAAGGGGGAGATGGGGGGAAGAATTATCTTCTTGTCTCCTTGTCCCCTTGTCCCCTTGTCCCCTTTGCTCCTTGTCCCCTAAAACTTCGGTACTCAATAAAATTGTCGGTCTTCCTGTTTCTTGTGCTACTTGTCCTGCAACTAATCCTAAAACACCAACTGCCCATTGAGGGTCTGATAGGACTATGACGCTAGTGGTTGATAAGTCGATTTGGGAAAGCTTTTGGGCTACATGGCGAGTTACATCTTTTTGCAAAGATTTACGGCGAGAGTTTGCGAGTTCGGTTGCTTCTGCTAGTTCATAAATACGCTTTTGTTCCTTGCTAGTTAGTAATTCTACGCAAAAACTCGCATCACCTTGAATGCGGCTGACAGCATTGATTCTTGGTCCCAAACCAAAGGAAATATCTGTAGGGCGATCGCCGTTTTTCTGGCACAATTCTAGTAGTCTTCCTACTCCTGGTCTTCTTCTTGCTGCTGGTGGTTTTTTAAAGTCCTGTTGCAGTCGTTGAATTCCTAGTTGGGCTAAATAGCGACAGTCTCCGCTCAATTGTACTAAATCGGCGATTAATCCTATTGCTACCAAGTCTAATAAATCTTCTAATGGCTGTTGTGCTCTTTGTGACAAGCTGATATAAAGAGCTTCTACTAATTTGTAAGCTACTGCCACCCCCGAAAGATGAAATAATTGATGGGATTTGGGCAAGTTGCGGGGATTTACGATCGCGGTTACGGGGGGACGTTCTGGGAGTAATGTGTGATGGTCTGTAACAATGATATCTATGCCTAAGTTATTTGCATAGATAATTTCATCAATATTAGTACTGCCAGTATCGCAAGTGACGATCGTCTGAAATCCTTGCTGTTTAAGCTTATCTATCCCTGGAATATTTAATCCATGGGATTCTGTTAAACGATTAGGTATGTAGTAATTTAACTGTGTATTCTTAGTGAAAAATTGTCCCAAACCATCCCATAATACTGCTGTGGAGGTGATACCGTCAGCGTCGAAATCACCCCATATTTCAACTTTTTCGTTGGTATTTAGCGCCTGTTTCAACCTTTCCACCGCAAGTTGCATTTCTCGTCCAAATTCAAAGGGACTTGCTGGTTGGTAACTTTGGGGATTAAGATGATTTTCTAGCTGTTGTTTATCTCTAATTCCTCGTTGCCATAACAATTGCGCGGCAAAATTTCCTTTCGATGTAGAAGATATATGTTGTTCTACTATTTCTAAGAACCATTTTGGTGGAGTTTCTGTTAATGCAAGAATCCATTGTTGTTCGCACATCATAGGATTTTAGATTTTAATTCTCTTCATTAAGTTATTTTCATCGGTACTTCTTGAATATTAGCTAAGTTTACTAGAGTAGTATCGACTCGTGGTAAATTTTGAGACGGCGATTCTTCTGCGGAATCAGAAAATACTCTTTGACAGCGATAAGCGTACTGACAATAATTGCACGTTTTACTACCTTCGGATACTTGAGGAAATTGTTCTTCTTGTTGATAAGCTTCCAGCCATTTACTTAGTTTCTTTAAGTTTTGATTGAGTTTCTTTTCGGTTTTTTGATGTTGGAGGGAACTATAGTTGAATTTTATGCTGTGAGGTTTACTTTCGGATTGCACAAACCAATAAGTCATGAAAATGTTTTCTGGCGGGTAGTCACTGGTTTCTGCTAACACGTACATATAAAGACGTGTCTGCCAATTGTATTGTAGCTTACGTTTATTTAGTGGTTTCGCATAAGTTTTCCAGTCTAGAATATGGGCTTGTTCTTTATCGGCAATCAATAGATCGTAAATAACTGTAAGTAGATAGTTTTGTATTTGCAAGGTGCGGTAATGTTCGCTTTCCCGAAAATTTTCGTTGTCGCTCCTGGGGGTTAAAATTTCCGGTGCGGCATTAGCAAAAGCCTTCATCCAAGTTTGCAGTTGTAATTTATTTTTATTTTTTTTATCATCATCGTCTAGTTCTAAAAAATTCTCAATTCTCAATCCCATTTCTTGCTGCTGCATCAGTAAGTGAAAGCGGCTTCCCTGCAACTGTTTTTCTTCATTTTCTGGCTTTATAGGAGGGCGGAGTTGTTCTAAATAGGTATGTTGAAACTGACGTGGACAACGTTCTAATAAGTTAAGGTGTCCTTGAGAAAGTCGGAGTAATTGACTTTGGTTAGAATTTGCGATGGATATCATGATATAAATCGGCAGGTTTTTTTGGTAGAGATACTTTCGATTATCTGAGAAAAATATTCGGTTGAAAATAATCACAATTCAGTCACTTTCAAGGAATACTAGGAATAGGGAATAGGGAATAATAAATACGTTATATATTAATATAATATTTTTTATATCTTATTGTGATTTTTGCATTACTGAAATAATGGATTACTTCATCTATTTTAAAATAATATATCTATTAATAAGTAAAGCCATTTAATCAACAGTTTATACATATTTTTACTTGCATATTCTCAGTGATTAACCAAAGCTTAATGTAATAATATTTTCTTGACTATAAAGTAGATATAAGGCTTATTAATAATTGTGCATTTTTAATTAATCTATGATATAAATGCCTAGTGGTGCTATATTTCTGTCATGAAACGTTTAGTTAGTCAGATTATTTTCATTTTAGTTATATTCCTGGGAATTCAATCTTCAAAATCAAATACTCTTCAGCATGATTTTGAAGAGGCTAAATTTAAAATGGGAGATATTTGGCACAGTTTAGAAACTTGCTGCGACCATTCTTATAAATATTCAAATGAAAAGTCTTACAAAGGCAAACAATCTGCTAAATTTGAATTGCGACGTTACGATCGAGACGTTAATGAAAGTAAGCGCTCCGAACTTACAACTGGTATAGAAAAACCTTCAGGTGATAATTGGTATCGCTTTAAAATGTTTATTCCAAATGATTGGGAAACCGATCCAAATTCATTTGAAATTATCACTCAATGGCATGGATATCCTGATTTTGAGAAAGGCGAAACTTGGCGAAGTCCACCTTTGTTAATAGGTATTCAAGGCGACAAAATTAATATCCACAAACAATGGGATTCTAAAGAAGTAACGGTAAATAATAATCCAGAAGGTAAGTCAGTTTTGTGGGAAGGAAAATTAGATGATTTGAAAGGTAAATGGATCGATTGGACCTTTCATATAAAATGGTCTTATTTACAGGATGGGATAGTAGAAGTTTGGAAAGATAAAGAAAAAATTATCAGTCGTACTGGTGCGAATTCTTATAACGATGAAAAGGGTGTTTATTTAAAGATTGGCATATATAAACCCGATTGGAAACACAATCCGGAAAAATCTGTTGTAGATTATCGAATTATTTATTTCGACGATGTAGAGGTTGGGTATGGGCAGAGGATTCCTGGCTATTAAATCGGAGACAAGGAGATGGGGAGAGTTAGGAGTTAAGGTTAGAAGTTTAAAAAATGCAGGCATTTTCCTGTTCCCCGTTTTCTGTACCATTTACACTGTAAAAATAAAAAGGTCAAAGGTAAAAGGATAAAGTAACATTTTATTCCTTTCCCTTTTTCCTTTATTCATACCTGATGCTTATTTCATATTAGCTCGTGCATCTCTGACTGCGGCGAAGAAAAACAACCCTGTCAGCGGAATGCTAATCCCCAAAATAATCGCAGTGTTTTGCATACCTAAATCGGGTTGTCCCGAAGAAAGTTCAAAAATACAACCAACTGCGGCGATCGCAGCAACGCAAGAACCAAGTAAAAACAAACCGCTGATTGGAGTCATCGTATTCATAAATTTTTCCCCCTATACTATTGATTTTACAGCTTGATGGGAAAAACCATTCTTGGATAGCTCTTGTGTCAAAGCCAGACTGTTGTCTACTCTATCTACGAATACTACACCATTAAGATGATCCATCTCGTGTTGAATACAACGTGCGAGTAAATCCCCAGCTTTCAAGGTGCGGGGACGGCCATTTTCATCCTTGTAAGCAACTTCCACCATTTCAGGACGTTTGACATCGAGATAAACGCCGGGGATACTTAGACATCCCTCTTGTGCTACGCAGATGTTACCGAAGGTTTTTTTAATTGTGGGGTTAATCAAAATTAATGGGGGATTCGCTGCGTTATCTGGTTCAATATCTATAACGATAAGTTGTTTGTGAATTCCCACTTGAGGTGCAGCTAAACCAATGCCATCACTGCTGTACATGGTTTGCAGCATTTCACGCACCAGTTGACGAAGTTCGTCATCCACTTTTGATATACGCTTCGCAGGTTGTCTTAAAACCTTATCGCCCAAGTAATGGAGTTCCAAGGGCGGATTTTTTAACTTTTTTTTCTCAACGGCGATCGCAGAGGGCATAGTGTTCTAGCTCACAAATATCTACATGACATGATTCCGCTTTATTTTATTTTAGCAACTAGGCGGGTGAGCCGGATGGAGAGATGGTACGGAAGGATAATTGATTTTAGGACTTACGCAATTGTCACACAACTCGGGTGGTGCCGTACCCTGAGCAGCCTTATTATTACGTTCAATATTAGTGAGTGTACGAGCACCCTACAGCACAAATGTGCCAGTTGCGGCCATTCCTGGATTTATTTAAGTAAGAGAACCTCAACGAATCTGGTAAATTATACAATACGATTTACGATTGACGCATCAAATAAGAATTCATCCATCGCTGGTGAGTGTCAATTACTACGAAATTACAAAATTGATGTCGGAACATATATCAAAATTAACAGTGAATTTACCTGTATTCTTCAACTACCGATTCCCTTTTAATCAAAATGATGGTTTCCTAACTTATATGTCCATTGCTGTAATTTGAAACTTTCAACAGAGGATTCATACACTTATTGAATTCACCTTCTTTAAAACTTGCTTCCCAATTAGCCGGTAAACGTTGAGGATTTGGATCTTCCGGAGTCGGTACCCGTAAAAATATATAGTCGCAATTAATGGGATATAGCTTAGTTTGTGAAGTTATACTCCAATCTTCTACATATGCTCCCGTTAGATTAGCATTCCTTAAATCCGCTTGGTCAAATTGCGATCGCACTAATTTAGCTCTGGAAATATCGGCGTTACGTAAGTTGCTTTCGCTGAGGTTTGTTCCAACAAAGCTCGCATCTTTAAGGTTTGCTCCTTGCAAATTAATTCCTTGTAAGTTCCAACCATCAAATATTTTATTTTGTAAATCTTTATTGACAACTAGTTCGCGCATCTGAGAATTTTCTAAATAAGTTGTACTCACTGCTGCTAAATGTACTTGTTTGATTTCAAACCAGTTAGTGCGTTTAACTTTAGCCTTAGTTAGATCGGCGCTTTTGAGTTTGGCTTGGGTGAAATCAGCATCAGTTAAATCAGCATTACGAAAACTAGTTCCATATCTTGTGGTTAGGGAAATCGCCATATTACGGATAAAATTCTGCTTTTTATCTTCAAAGATGGCACAACAACCCACATAAGCAGACAAAATTACTAATACCACCGACACGATACCAGCGACTATCCCCGCTACAGGGTTTACCATCATCGCATATACCGATACAGCACCCGCTAACAATCCCGCAACGATTACGGTAACTGTAACTGCGAAAACTCCTGCTATCGCTCCAGTGATTGCTGCGGTAATTGTCACAATTACCGCTCCTACGGCAGTGACAATAACTGCTACCGTTCCCGTCGCTACCACTGCGACTATTGGTGCAATTGAAATAGCATCGCTAGGAGCCGCTAATCCACTCCAAACAACGGCTACAAATCCAGCCCATGCCACTGCTGTAACTACTGCTAAAGCTATCGCTACCGCTAAAAATCCACAAGCAGCCAATACTCCCTTACGGATGCTTAGCAGAAAAAATATTGACAGAATAATTAAACAAGAAGCACCGACATAAAGATTTTCGCGGGCACTATCAATCAAAATAAATCCTACCAAAGAACCGCCAACAGCAGAAATGCAGCCAGATAGCGCCGATAGCAATAACGAAAACAAAACTATAATAATTGCCCAACGGCGTTGCAAACCCGTTTTTGTGTGACTGAAGTTTGCACCCCTGAGAATAGCATTAGTGAAGTCGGCACCGCGAATGTCAGAATGGGAAAAATCTACACCTGTTAAATCTTCTCCTTTAAACGATTTTCCTCTAAGTTTCGCACGGCAGTATTCTTGAGCCATTTTCAATGACACGTCAAATTGGGACGTATTTTTACTCAATTATATTTGAGAGTCGTCGATCTAAACGATCCGTTTAGAATCCTACCACAGATAATTTTTCTTAATTTAACGGTATTGGAATATAATCCCGAAACTAGCAGTATTGCGTAGAGACGTTATCACTACGAATCTTTACAATAAATTATTAAAAATTTTTACATCACCAAGCCATGGGTTACCGTGTTGAAATTTCTGACTAAGTTAGATTACCTACTCAAAGAAACTTTTTTAGGTTTGCATCGGGGTGGGTGGATGAATTGGGCCGCTGTAAGTACTGTCGCTGTGCTACTTTTTCTATTTGGTATTAGTCTGCAAACTTCTTGGCAAGTTGAAAAACTACTTCATCAATTTGGCTCTCAATTAGAGGTATCAATATATATTGAAGCCGATTCACGCGCACACAGCATTGAGACGTTGATAGCGAAAATGCCAGAAGTTGCTACACACAAGACTATTTCCAAAGAACAAGCTTGGACGCAATTAGTCCAAGAAATGGGAATTTCCGATATTGAAGGTGCTACTCAACAATTAGATGGAAATCCTTTGGTAGATGAAATCAAGGTAAAGGCGATAAATTCCCAAGTAGTACCAGATTTAGCAACTCAACTTGCAAAAATACCTTCTGTAGATACAGTACAGTATGTTGATGAAGCAGTTAGACGCATCGCTCAATTACATCGAGGTTTAAATTGGGTGACGCTGAGTATTACCCTAATTTTGACATTAACAGCTGTTGCCGTTACTAGTATCACGATTCGTCTGGTACTTGTAGCGCGGCGGCGAGAAATCGAAATTATGCAATTGGTAGGTGCCACTTCTACTTGGATTTATCTACCGTTTATCTTACAAGGAATCACATGCGGAATCGTAGGTGGTGCGGTTGCTTGGAGTTTTATTAGTCTTGTTCAACAGTTTTTGAATCAGATGCTAGCCAATCAACCCGAATTTATTCAATATATACGCAACGGTTTACAACTTACTTCTTTACAAATCTTATTATTACCTGTAATTCTCTTAAGCTTCGGTGCAACGGTGGGATTAATAGGAAGCTTATTTGCACTGCGGCGAGCTTAAATAAGTCAGGAGTTAGGAGTTAAGAATTATCTAGCTCCTGTTCCTAATGCCCCACGTCTCATTGGTAAGATTCTCAATGTAATTGATGCACCTGCTTTATACTCTACATTATATACTTTGGTGAAGTTCAAAACTTACTTTTGTCTAGGTAGTAAATTACTCAAGCTATCGCCCTTCTAGAACAACTTTTTTGTTCACTGAAATTATTATGAGTTCACAATGGAATGCTTTATTAAAAAATCTTGGTGAATGGGAAGGTTCATTTACCCATTTATCTCCTCAAGGTAAATTACTGCAAGATACCAAGAGTGTTGTTTCTTTGGAAGGTTTGAATAATAATCAAACAATTCGCCAAGTTATCTGTTTGGGAGAAGATAAAAAAGTTTTAGAATACACTTCCCTTTCTAAAGGAATAATCTTTTTTGAGAATGGTGCGTTTGCTATCGGCTTTATTCAGTTACCGCCATTTTCTGAGTATGGTGCTGAATTTGGTTTTATTCACGAGAATCACCGCTTACGTCTCGTACAGCTTTTTAACAACCTTAAGTTAAGTAAATTTGTTTTAATTCGAGAACATTTATCCCATACTCAACCCGTACAACGTCCTTTTTTAACTCTCGATGCTTTGTTAGGAGAATGGGTTGGTGAAGCAGTAACTATCTATCCCGATTTACGAGAGCCTTCTAGTTTTTCAACTCAGATGCATTTACAGCTTGATGATCAGGGGAAATTAATTCAAAGTCTAAATTTTGCTAATCGAACTATTACTTCTACCGCTACCGTCAAAGACTCGATAGTTCTCTTTGAAGACACTCAGGTGCAGGTTTTATTACTTCCTGATGGCGCTTCGGTAACTTCTCCTCTTCGATCGCAGTTACGCCAACCTTTGTTTTTAGAAGTTGGTTGGTTAATTAACCCCCGTCTTCGTCAGCGTATGATTCGTACCTACAACGATAAAGGGGAATGGGTTAGTTTGACTTTGGTCACTGAAAATAAAAAATGAAAATTAATTTATGTTTTATATTTTCAAAAAATTTTTTATTTTAACTATTTCTAAAAGTACGTTTTTGCTGATATGATGTTTTAATATAATGGGTTCATAATCAAAATTTTTATTTCAAGCTATATTCCCATTATATAAAATTGACTCTTCTACAATACCATTTTTTCCTTCCCCTTCCAGTATTGAATCGATTTTTTTCGATATTACTTTTTTTAATAAATTAGGTTAGTTAACCCCTATGTTCGTCATGGATGCCTGTCAGGTCATGATTCACCCTTGTAACGATAAAGGGGGAATGGAATAGTTTAATTAAGGCGTTGCTGAATCAAAATATGAAAATGTGATTTCGCATCGAAAAAGACGTAGCATTGCTACGTCTCTACATCAGTTTCGTATTTGTTACAAACTGTAGGTAGATATAATTCATAGCGAGGTAGGCAACGCCTTAATTTTAGTTGCTGAAAATAAAATCATTAAATTAATTTATGTTTTATATTTTCTAAAAATTTTTTATTTTAACTATTTCTAAAAGTACGCTTTTGCTGATATGATGTTTTTATATAATGGAAATATAATAAAAATTTTTATTTAAAGCAATATTCCTATTATATAAAATATATTTTATAATTATACCATTTTTCCGCTCACCTCCACAGTTAAATCATTTTTTTCGATGTTACCTTTTTTAACAAATTGAAGAAGGGAAGTTCTTATAAAAGGATTGGTTGATTAGTCTAAATCTTTGAGTGATTCACGGCTATCTTGCAGCTACAAAGATAATCGGGAATACCTTAATTTGCTTTAGTAGTGAAAATAAATTTGAAAATCAATTAGCAGTTTTTTGGATTTAAAAGAGTTTTCTCTTCACTACTTCTAAAAAATGGCGTTTTTTGCTATATTTATATAATGGGAATATAATAAAAAATTTTATGGCAAGTAATATTCCCATTATAAGAAAAGCATTCTATTACAATACCATTTTTTGCGACTTGCCCAGAAAAAAAATTTCGCGTTCAAAATTTAAGAAAAAGAACAATTAGTCTGCAAAGCCTTCTGTAGTAAAGCTTGATACTCCTCATCATTAATATGATAAGCACCAAACCGTTGTAAATGAGGATTCATCATCTGAGCATCAAAAAAAACAAACTGCCTTGCACGCAATCTTTCCACTAACTTAACCATGGCCACCTTCGAGCCTTCGGTAATGCGAAAAAACATCGATTCGCCAATAAAAGCGCCACCAATAACAATACCTAAAATTCCTCCAGCAAGTTCGTCACCTTGCCAAGTTTCAAAACTATAAGCCCATCCGCTTTGATATAAAGAGTAATAAATATCTTTTAACTCAGTCGAAATCCAGGTAGTATCTCGATTTGCACATCCGTCAACTACTGCTTTAAAGTCGCGGTTAATTGCAGTTGAGAACAGCTGTTGGTTGATAACACGCCTTAAAGATTTAGGGTAACGGAATCTGTCATCCAAAGGAATTAAAGTGCGTGAGCGACTGCCAAACCATCCCAAAGTATTATTTTCATCAGCCATGAGAAAATAGCCTTGGGCGTATCCTTGGATAATAGCGGCAGTATCATATTGCATGGAATTTACGGATCGTAGAAAATTGCTAACGGCTGATTTGACGGATGTTGTATTGAGACGTTAGCTTTTGGTCGTTACTTTTAAAGGCTACTGTCTTTAACTTATGAATTTTAAATAAAAAAGATGACTCAAGCAATTCCACCGATAACTTTACCACCTGCGGAGAATCCCGAACAAGAAGGAAAATGGTTGCAAAAGCGTTTACATACCTTTTTGGATGAAGAATTTATCCCAGAAATTATTAATCAAACTATAGCCGAACGTGCGGCACAAATTTTTGTGAGACAGCGCATGGAAGGGGAAAATGATTTAGGAGAGTTAGTACTTGCTATTGTCACGGAAATGCAATCCTTTGACTTTTCTAAAAGTTTTTATGGAGAGTTTGCGATTGCCAATGCAGTCAGCGACTTACTATTGGAAAGTTTAGGAATTGATAAATGTTGCGGAGAGTAATTTTATGTTACCAGTTATGAGTTATGAGTTAGGAGTTTTAACTGATGGAGATTAAAGGTTAAAACCTTGTATTTTGGTTATAAAAATTCCTCGGATATTATATTCGGTAATAATGACAGAATAATACTTGAAATATCCTTGGTTTTTGTAATTCACATCAAAGTAAGTTATGCATTAACTGCTAACTATCACTTCCTAACTCTTAACTCCTAACTCCTAACTCCGGGAACTTAATTAGACTACCAACTAGACTTAACAACCCCAGGTAATAACCCTTTGTGTGCCCAATCCCGCAGAACGTTGCGGCATAGTCCGAAATCGCGGTAGACTGCGCGAGGACGACCAGTAGCCCAGCAGCGGTTCATACGGCGGGTTGGAGCGCTGTTGCGGGGTAATCGCTGAATTTTGCGGTGAATTTCCAGCTTTTCTAAAGGATCTGCTGTTTGTCTAAACTCATCTAACAAATCTTGGCGCTTATCCCAATACTTGTCTATCATCTTGGCACGTTTTTTCTCGCGCTCTACCATTGCTTTTTTAGCCATAAAATTCCCAATTATTTTTGAACAGCATTTCCCATTCTATCGAACAGCACTACTGATGACATCAATATTTCTATTTTGAGGAGAAATTACAGTTGAGCTAGGACATAGCGATGCTAACTCGCATTCTTCACAAGCAGGATTACGGGCACGACAAACAGCACGACCATGATAAATTAACCGAATTGACCAATTTTCCCAATCAGCTTGCGGTAATAATTTCATCAAATCCCTTTCAATACGAACCGCGTCTCCATGCTCGGTTAAACCCAATCTTTGACTGAGCCGGTTGACATGAGTATCAACCGTTACCCCGGCATTAATCCCAAAAGCATGAGCCATAACCACATTAGCAGTCTTCCGTGCTACTCCAGGAAGCTGCAATAATTCTTCCATTTTTTGAGGTACTTTACCGCCAAAGTCTTTAACTATCATGTGACAGGCAGCTTTGATATTCTTGGCTTTATTACGATAAAAACCTGTAGAATGCACCAAAGCTTCAAGTTCTTCAATGGGTGCATTTGCCAAACTTTCCGCATCAGGAAACTGACTGAATAATTCTGGTGTTACTTTATTCACCCGTTCGTCCGTACATTGGGCGGAAAGAATCGTCGCTACAAGTAGCTGTACCGGCGTTGAATAAGTTAAAGAACAAGTTGCATTTGGATATAAGCGCTTGAGGCGCACCAAAATTGACTGCGCCCGTTGCTTTTTACTCTTATATTTTTTACGGTTAGTGTTCACCCGAATAGCTTTTGTACCCATTCCAACTGGGTGGTTTCCTTAACTAATAACAAAATCCCTAATCCTAAAATTAGCACTAAACCTGTTTGCATTACACCCTCTTGAATGCGAGTGGGTAAAGGCTTGCCGCGCACGCTTTCAATTAATAGAAAAGCCAATTGTCCCCCATCTAAAGCGGGTAAAGGCAAAATATTGATGAAAGCTAAGTTGATGCTAATTAGTGCTGCAAAAAAGAACAAACTACCCGTATCGTTTTGAGCGATGTTCGCACCAATCTTGACAATTTTAACAGGTCCTGCGACTTGACCTGCTGTTTCACCAAAGTTTGTAACTAATTGTCCAAAACCTTTAACTGTCTGAGAAATAATATTTTGGAACTGTGTTGCGCCAACGCTAAAGGCTTCTACAACATTGTCGATGGGACGACGTTCAACTTTACCATTAGGAGATAAACCAACACCGATACTACCACCGCCCGTTTTCGCTTCAGGAACTACCGTTAAATTAATATTTTGGTCTCCTCTTTCAATTTTTAATTCAATTGCTTCTCCTGGATGATTTTTGATAACATCCCTTAATTTTTCGATCTCTTGGAGCGATGTACCAAAGGTTGTACCATCTGCGGCTATAATCACATCCCCTGGTTTAATTCCAGCAACAGTAGCCACGTTGCTAACCTGTGGAGCAAGTTCTTGGATTAAAACTCCCGGTTGAGTCGCTTGAGGTATTCCAACAAAACCAACCTGAGACACCAACAGAAAATAAGCAAAGATTAAATTTGCGATCACCCCGGCGCTAATCACAATCCCCCGATCTAAAACCGGACGGTTACGCAGCAAATTTGGATCGTTTGGTTCAAATTTACTATCTGGATCGTCATCGGGAAACCCAACAAAACCACCCAGCGGAAATGCACGCACCGCATACTCAGTCTCAGATCCTTGGTACTTTAAAATTACCGGACCAAAACCCAAAGAGAAGCGGTTAACATGGATACCTTGAGACCTTGCTGCAATAAAATGTCCTAGCTCGTGTACAAAGATGAGTACAGCCAATACTGCGATCGCCGCTAAAACTGACATAGAATATTTGTGAATTTATTTAAACTATACATTTCTTTATTTTAAATTGTGCATGGGGTATTGGGCATTGAACATTGGCAATAGGTAGTTCGCGGAGTTAAAAGATTTTGGATTTATGAGTTACGAGTTATAAGCTATCAGTTATGAATTTTTCTCCCCATCTCCCCATCTCCCCACTTACCCCCATCCCCCCTTTCCCCATAACCCCAACACCCCATTCTTGCCATATCCATTTGTCCCTGCACAACCATACACAAGTCTATCGTTTATTCACTAACATATCAGCTTTATTACTCTTTTTCGCTTAAGCGCACATGTCCGGACTACCGCATGCCAGTAACAACGGAAGCC
>JBHJJJ010000386.1:0-7084 GCA_050042755.1 Rivularia sp. (in: cyanobacteria) | reverse complement strand
CATCTTGCACCATTCTCAATAACCGCCTTAGAATAAATTCTCAGGCTTATATACAAAGTCTGATAAATCAGACTAGGTAAGCTTTTGAGCCGATTATAGTGCGTTTCAACGTACTTTGTATATGAGCCTTAAAATTGATTTAAAATTGATTTTAAGGCCCGAATGTGGGCTTAACGACAATGGTGCAAGATATCAGTTTAGGGTATTAACGGTCAAATATGGGTTTAGTTCCCCATAATTCCCACCTTCTTCCCTCTTCCTTAGTTTTAACGAACACTAATAATTATTAATGTAGAAATATTGGGAATAATTTACCCTACAAGTAAATCTTCTTCAGGATAATGAATTCTGCTAGGTTTGGGGTCACCAAGAACGGCGGACATTAACAGTAAAACTCCAACTCTTCCCATATACATCGTCAGAATTAATATCAATTTACCCCAAATAGATATATCGCTAGTTATTCCTGTGGAAAGACCTACAGTAGCATAAGCTGAAATGACTTCAAAAAATATTTTGATGAAATCAATTCCTGGATCTGTAAGAGATATTAAAATAGTACAAGAAATCACTGCGGTCACAGAACCAACTACAACTCCCACGGCTTTTAGTATTAAAGTTAAAGGTATACTACGTTCGTAGAGCAAAACCTCTTCTTTGCCTTGTAGAATTGATTTAGTACAACTACTAAGTACTCTCAGTGTCGTTGTTTTCATACCTCCTCCTGTACCACCAGGACTTGCTCCAATAAACATGAAAGCAATAGTAATAAATAGTCCCGCAGTGGTCATACTACCAATATCAATACTGTTAAAGCCAGCAGTTCTTGTAGTTACAGATTGAAAAAAAGCTGCTAATAATTGACTGCCAAAATTAAGA
Source organism: Rivularia sp. (in: cyanobacteria) (assembly GCA_050042755.1). Taxonomy (GTDB): domain Bacteria; phylum Cyanobacteriota; class Cyanobacteriia; order Cyanobacteriales; family Nostocaceae; genus Rivularia. Next base: position 6,205 of record JBHJJJ010000386.1, on the reverse strand, counting down.
TATCTCAAAGTTTGAGAATTCTTGATCTCTACAAAGAAAAAAGCTAAACTTCCTACAAATAGTAGAAATAATGTTGTACTGATAGCAACTTTATAGTCAAGAGATAAAACAATATGTTGCGGTCTTCTACGTAAGCGATCGCGCAACCAGAAAAACATTTCTAGGATTACTTGATATCCGATACCACCAAACAAAATTAATCCTGAAATTGTGAATACCAATAAAGCTGATGATTGGTAGTCAACTAAACTATTGGAAAATAAACTGAAACCGGCATTATTCCAAGCGCTGATACTATGGAAAATTGCCAGCCACATTCCTTTATCCCATCCAAAATCTGGCACAAAAACCGGCAACAATAAAAAGATTCCAGTGATTTCAAAAAATAAAGTTGTAGCAATAATTGAACGAATAATTTGACCGCTACCCTGCATTTCTCGGCGATCTAAAGCTTGTTGAATCGCAATTTTGTGTCTTAAATCAAATCTACGTCCAGTCAGCATAATCAAAAAGGTGGTAAATGTCATATAACCCAAACCACCAAATTGTGCCAGTATCAAAATGAATAATAGACCCCAGAAAGAAAAATCAGTACCGGTATCAACTACTGCTAATCCTGTAACACAAACCGCTGAAGTAGCTGTAAATAGAGCTACTATTGGGTGATTCCACGTACCTGTAGCTGTAGAAAACGGCATCATTAACAAGAAGGTTCCTACAGCAATAACTGCTAAAAAGCCAAAGCAAATCTTTTGAGGAGCGGTCATATAAAAGTTTAAACCAGGAATGATTCCATTTTATTGCGAATAAACTATTTATCTTCTAGTTGCAAAAACTTCGATCTAATTAAAAATACACGTGGTAGCCTACCAATGGATGTTTTTATTCTGCGACAGTCAAAACATAGCTTAATTCATGACCGCAACACTAAGCCAACAAATTCAACAGTTTTACGATGCTTCCTCTTCTCTTTGGGAAGAGAAATGGGGGGAGCATATGCATCACGGTTATTACGGGCACGATGGTAAGGAACAAAAAAACCGCCGTCAAGCACAAATCGATTTAATTGAGGAGTTGTTGCAATGGGGGGAAGTGCAGCAAGCTGAGAATATTTTAGATGTGGGTTGTGGTAGTGGTGGTAGTTCTTTATATTTAGCCGAGAAATTCAATGCTGCGGCGACTGGTATCACTTTAAGCCCGGTACAAGCTCGCAGAGCTGGTGAAAGGGCTGTTGAGTTTGGTTTAAGCGATAGAACCAATTTTCAGGTAGCAGATGCTTTAAATATGCCTTTTGAAGACAACAGTTTTGATCTAGTTTGGTCTTTGGAAAGTGGCGAGCATATGCCGGATAAACAAAAGTTTCTCGCCGAATGTTATCGGGTACTTAAGCCGGGAGGAAAGTTGATTTTGGTCACTTGGTGTCATCGCTCTACAGATGAATCGCCTTTGAGTGCTGATGAGAAAAAGCATTTAGCACAAATTTATGAGGTGTATTGTTTACCATTTGTGATTTCTTTACCCGAATATGAAGCTATTGCTCGTCAACTACCTTTACAGAATATTCGCGTTGCGGATTGGTCGCAAGCTGTGGCTCCTTTTTGGAATGTTGTTATTGATTCGGCATTTACTCCCAAAGCAGTTTTCGGTTTACTGCGTGCCGGTTGGAAAACTATTCAAGGTGCCATGTCTTTGGGTTTAATGCGTCGTGGTTATGAGCGTGGTTTAATTAAATTTGGTTTGTTAACTGGGAATAAATAGTTGTTGGTGGTTAGTTGTTGGTGGTTAGTGGTTAGTTGTCCATTAGTTTTTTCAACCATCAACTATCAACCATCAACTATCAACCATCAACTATCAACCATCAACCATCAACTATCAACCATCAACTATCAACCATCAACCATCAACTATCAACCATCAACCATCAACTATCAAAATTATTATGAGTCAAATTTCACAAACAGGGTTGCAAAGTAGTTGGTTTTATGCATTGTGGAAGTTCTCTCGTCCCCATACGATTTATGGTACGAGTTTAAGCGTGTTGGGATTATATTTAATTTCTATTGCTTTAACTAATAGCAATTTCCCGTTCCCAAATTCTTATTCCCTAGTTTCTCTTTTAGGCGCTTGGATAGCTTGTTTATCGGGCAATGTCTATATTGTCGGACTTAATCAATTACAAGATGTAGAAATTGATAAAATTAACAAACCTCATTTAACTGTTGCTTCTGGAGAGTTTACTCAGCGTACTGGAGAAATTATTGTCACGATTACCGGCGTATTAGCTCTGGGTTTATCTTGGTTGTTAGGACCATTTTTATTTGGGATGGTGGCTATTAGTTTGGCAATTGGTACGGCTTACTCCTTAGAGCCAATTCGTTTAAAAAGATTTCCCTTTTGGGCCGCAATTTGTATTTTTTCAGTGCGGGGGGCTATTGTTAATTTAGGATTATTTTTACATTTTTCTTGGGTACTACAAGCCAAACAATCTATTCCTCCTACCGTGTGGACCTTAACCTGGTTTATTCTGATATTCACAATCGCCATTGCTATTTTTAAAGATATCCCCGATATGGAAGGCGATCGCCAGTACAATATCACTACTTTTACTATCAAGTTAGGTAAGCAAACTGTTTTTAATCTCTCTCGCTGGCTGTTAACTGTTTGTTATGCTGGAATGGTTTTGGTCGGTATACTCGGTTTTACACAAGTTAACTCAATATTTTCCATCGGCTTTCATTTTTTGATTTTAGGCTTCATGTGGTGGCGCACTCAGCAAACTGATTTACAAGATCAAAGTTCGATCGCGAGTTCTTACAAGTTTATCTGGAAGCTGTTTTACATAGAATATTTGATTTTTCCTATTTCTTGTCTTTTAGTTTAGTTATAAGTAGATTTATGAATCTAAGTAAACCAATTGCCAACCTTGGGATGCCTATCTAAAGACTGAATAATTCGGCTTTAGTTTAAAAATTAATTCCATCAAAGGGTGCAGCCTTTAATTAATTAACTTTGATTAGAATAAAAGTTGCTTTAATATTACACCGATGCTGGAGTTGAGATGCTGCTACTGCTTAAAAGATTTGGTAGTTGGAGTAAACTTAAATTAACCGAATTATGGTACAGTAATAGCGGTGATTGGCATTGGTTATCGGAAAAGCCAATGCCCATCGCGGGCATCAACCGCAAATTATGGAGGGGTGCTGTACCTTCCTTAAGCTTCTACACATTATTGTCTTTATCAGCAGTGATCTCGACATTGGGATTACTAGCTTCAAGTGCGGCGACAATTATCGGCGCGATGATAATTGCTCCTTTAATGGGACCAATAATTGCGATCGCTTACAGCATAGCATCAGGAAACCAACGTTTGTTAAAGCGTTCGAGTTTTACTAGTTCTATCGTATTTTTAGCTCACGATTACGGTTATTTTCAAAAAGCACGTCATGGTTTAGTTATATCAGTTCCTTCTCTAATTATTCTTGGTTTACCTTTGGGTTTGTCTTTAGAAACATTTTTAGTCAAAGAACATACCCGCCGTCATATAGAATATTTACTTTATCGTCGAACTATTACTTTTTCCAATTCGGATATCAAAAGAATCGACGTACGACGAGATGGAGAAAGATTTTTGGTGGATATGGAAGTCGCGGTGCCTTTCGAGTCTCTGAGTGCAAATCAAGTCCAGTTAGTACAGGAATTTTTACAAGATAACTTGAACAAGCGCCTAACTTTAAAGGTAAAGGTAATTCCCATTCAAGAATATACAGCTAGTTGAATTATGCAACGGATCGCAATCGCACCTTCTCAATTTCAAAACGAACAACTAACCCTCACCTCACAACAACAGCATTATTTATTTCGGGTATTGCGATTGCAAAAAGGCGATAAATTTATCGCTATGGATGGCATGGGTAAATGGTGGTTATCTCAGTTGAATGAATGTAATGCAGAAATTTTACAGCAGTTAACTGTAGAAACTGAGCTACCTATTGCTGTAACTTTGATCGTGGCTTTACCTAAGGGAAATGCCTTTGATGAAATTGTCCGTTGCTGTACTGAGTTAGGAGTCACTTGCATCGCTCCAGTCATTAGCGATCGCACTTTATTAAAACCCAGTTCCCAAAAGCTAGAACGTTGGCGAAGAATATCCCTAGAAGCCGCAGAACAATCGGAACGAACCAAGATACCCCAAATTCTAGAACCAGTTACTTTTAACCAAATTTTCTCATCATTTATCAATTTTGAAAAATATATCTGTGTTGCTCGTGGTAATTCCCCTCATCTACTTGAATGTTTAAATAATCAAGGAGACATAAAAAATAGTTCTCCAGAAAAAAAAAGTGTGGTTATTGCTACGGGTACAGAAGGCGGATGGACGAAGAAAGAAGTTGAAATAGCCTTGCAAAACGGCTTTAAAGAAGTTTCTTTAGGTCGTCGCATTCTACGTGCATTTACAGCACCAATTGTCGTTATGTCCCTAATTTCCGCAGTGTGTGAAGTATAAAGGATATATCGCAAATTACTTTTCACAATTGTAATTTGAGGAGTAAGAATTAAAAAATAAATCCCTAATTTAAAATTCAATGATTGAACAAGTTGCATCTGCATTTGAAAAAAAAGACTATCGCACTGCGGCAAAGTTATTAAAACAGTTATTAAAAGAATCTCCACGTAATCCCCAGGTACAGCTTTATGTTGGACGATTATATGAAGTATCCGGGAAGCTCCAACAAGCAGAAAAAGTTTTTCGTCAACTTTTACGTGAGTGTACTAACAACAAAATAATTATGAGTGCGCGTCAAGGTTTACAGCGATTGGAAGATATACAAAAACAACAACGAGAAAAAGCGATCGCCGATATCTCATCAAATCCCGAAAATCAAGTTGCTGCTGTATTGATTTTAGAACCCATCGCCTCGGAATTAAAGAAAGAAGCTGCACAAAAATTAGCTAAAATCTTCCAAGTAGACGCTTATAGCACTCTTATCTCCTTACCTAGTCGCGGTTGGCGTTTATATCGTAGTGGTACCTTGGGTGAATTAAATTTTTATGGCGAACAATTATATAATGCCGGCATTCCCTGTTTTTGGACTGCATTAACCCCTATTCAAGAGGTAGAAGTTTTTCAGGTTCATTATTTCAAGGAATTTTCGACTAAAGTTACTGCTGTATGTCAAAATCAAGATAAACAACTTGGTTCTCTTGAATTTGAATGGTCGGAAGTAAACGCTCGCGTACAAGGATTATTACCGATTTTTGAAGAAGTTGTAGACTTTAAACCACGAGGTAAATTACAACGTAAACCCCAAACTCAAGATTACTTTCATTTTTGCGATTTACATTTACCCCGTAGAAACTGTATTTTACGGCTTTACGACAACGGTTATCAGTTCCACAAGGGAGTCGCTATTTCCCCTCTTTCAACTCAAAACACTATCAGAATCAATTGGAATAATTTATTAGATTTTCTCAATACTAAATTACAATTCGTCAAAATCTGGTCTGATTTTACCCCCTTTGCCGAAACAATACTCGACCAAACCGAAGTTTTAGGGCATATTACATCTCACATTCCCTTATTTCGTAGAGAAGATACTAATTGGGATAATGCTTTTCAGTTATATAGTGGTTTGATTTTTGTGAAACACTAATAATCTTGCCTTTCGTTGACTGGCAGATATATTTCGATATTCCCGTAGAATCGAAATCCATCATATCTACCGTTTTTGAGATATTGAGTTGATTTTGTTGTATATATAAGAAGTTATTTGAAACGACTTTGGATCGAGATTTACATTAAATAAGATGTATTTCGATAAACCCGTAGAATCGAAATTTATCTTATTTATTGGTTTTGAGATATTTAGAGTCGTTTGAAATGACTTTGAATCGCCATTTAGATAAATTAAGATTTATTTCGATAAAACCGTAGAATCGAAATCCATCATATCTACCGGTTTTGAGATATTAAGTTGATTTTGTTCTATACATAAGAAGTTACTTGAAACGACTTGGAATCAAGATTTATTTAAATAAGATGTATTTCGATATTCCCGTAGAATCGAAATCCATCTTATCTATTGGTTTTGAAATATGAAGGTTGATGTTGGGGATATATTTAGGAGTGGCTTGAAACAACTTGCCATTGCCATTTATTTAAATAAGATGTATTTCGATAAAACCGTAGAATCGAAATCCATCTTAT
>JBHJJJ010000385.1:0-15812 GCA_050042755.1 Rivularia sp. (in: cyanobacteria) | reverse complement strand
TTGTTATTACTCATCGTTGTAGTAAAGGGTAGAAAGCAGAAATGAGGAGTGAAATGGTATGAGGAAAAGGTAAGGGGTCGGGGAGGAATGGGGAATGGGTAGGGGGTATTGGGAATTAGGAATTATGTATGGGGTAAGAGGTAGTGGGTAAGGGGAAGTGGGAATTTGAAATTGGGAATTGGGAATTGGGAATGGGGAATTGGGAATTGGGAATTGGGAAAATTCGGTTTTTATCTTTGGTTGGAAGAATTCTAATATTTTATACCTGAAATAACGTAGGAGAAAGATAGCCGCGTCTATTCATAGCGCGGTGGAATTTCGACTCAGGCGAATTTATTCGCCGTCTACATCATGGGTCAAAATATCTATACATTCTCTTAGCCGTTCCTGCCAGTTGGGGATGGTTTTTAATTTAGTTTTCTGAGATTCAGAAACTCGTAAATTAATCAATGCAGTTAATGGTTCGGATCTGTTGGTTGTAAATCCTACTTTATTACCTTTTTCAAATTTACCCCAGTTATCTCTTGACATTTTATACTTCGGTATGTATACTTAAATTGTAAGGTAATTGAAGAGGTCGGTCAAGAGCCAAGAACAACAACTCCATCGTTCGTAACCGAAATACCGCTAATAGTTAACAGTGTCGCCAATAGAGAATTAGAAGCTCGGTTCCATGGTGGGCAGCAGTTACTTAACGCTGTTCTAGGTGAAGCTATGATTCGTATGGAGTTGGTTAGGAATTCAGAATCTTACCAACAAGCCAAGAGACTCAAAGGAGACGATAACAAAGCACAACGTAATAAGCTATTTGAAAAAGCCAGAAAGTTATATAGATTCTCAGACTTTGAATTACAAAGTTTCGCTACTTTAACAGCTAAACGTAGCAAATGGATAGAAGACAAACTTGATGCACAAGTTATCCAGAAATTAGCTACCCGAGCTTTTAAAGCTGTCGAACGTGTTCTGTTTGGTAAAGCTAAAAAGATTAGGTTTAAAACCTTTGACCGTTTCAAATCTGTTGAAGGTAAAACAAATAAACAAGGTTTACGTTGGACTCTACGGCAAACTAAGCGTGTAGAAACAATAGGTAAAAAATCCGACTATCGCAATAAAATTAAATGCTCCGGATATGTTTTATCTTGGGCAGGACTAGAGTTGGAACCCGTAATAGATTGGTTTGACCCAGTAATAGCGCATGGTCTTAATTCCCCAATTAAATATTGCCGTTTAGTATGGCGACGTTTAAACGGTAAAAAGCGATGGTTCCTTCAACTTATCAATGAAGGTTTACCTAACCAAAAGCCTAAAAATTACGTCACAGAAGGCTTGGTGGGCTTGGATTTGAATATATCCAACATAGCTTTTGTAGCAGACAACAAAGCTGGGTTACTACCCTTCGCGGATAAAGTTCCTACTTTTGAGAAAGAAATCAAAGCTACTCAGCGGAAAATGCAACGCACGCAACGGATGCATAACCCTGATAATTACGAGCCAGACTTTGAGAAGAAAGTAGGCAATAAAACAGTAGTTAAAAAAGGCAAGGTTCGTAAAGGTAAGAAAGTATGGAACAATTCAAAGAATTATCTAAAACTCCGCCGTAAAAAGGCAGATTTAGAACGCCGTAAAGCTAGTTACGCCCTTTCCAGTAACAGAGGTTTAGTTAATGAAATTTTGCGGCATGGTAACAGTTTCAAAACCGAAAAGGTATCTGTTAAAGCTTGGCAGAAAAGATATGGTAAAGCCATAGCAGCCAAATCGCCTGGTTTTTTCCAGTCCGAGTTGACCCGCAAAGCTGAAAATGCTGGCGGGCAACTAGTTAAGTTTTCTACTAAAAAGACGGCGTTATCTCAAACGCATTTGGACGGCTCACGTTTCAAGAAAAGCTTATCCCAGCGCATTCATAAGGATGTTACGGGTATCCAAATGCATAGAGATATCTTTACTGCTTATCTTAGTAGATTCGTTCATGATGAATTGCTTCTCATCGAGGATGCTGCTAGTCAGTATGCGGCAATGGAGCCATTGTTGATGGAGGGATGGGAAGAATATCACAAAGCTGTGAGTAAAGTAGGCGCGTCTGAAATCCGGAACAGTCATGTTTCCGCAGAACAGCTTTCCATCGAGGGTCTTTCTTCCGAAAGTGCGACCAGCCAGATAGTCAACAAGGACGACAAGCTGGAAGTAATGCCTGAACCCGCGTAACTTCAGTTCGCGGAGTGGCTCAGAGAAAAATGACTCGATTAATTTTAATAATTCAAAAAACCCGTACTTGGAAAAAATTTTCATCTTACCAACGTTATCTTTTTCTCCAAGCTTTGATATTGCTTCCTTTGATTCTTTTATCTTTGAATATTTGGGGATTCAAACGTACTTATTCTATTTTGAGGAATATAGGGATTTGGAAATGGGGAATGGGGAATGGGGAATGGGGAATAGAGAAAGATGAAAATTTGATTTCCTCACAAATCCTAACTACAGCCTCGATGGTGAAAATAGCGGCTAAATATTACAAATGGGCTACCTGTTTGAGAAAATCTCTAGCGCTATGGTTTTTGTTGCGTCGTCAGGGAATACAAACAGAATTACAAATCGGTACGAGCTTTGATGAAGGAGATTTTCAAGCTCATGCTTGGGTAGAATATCAAGGGTATGTAGTTGGCGATCGCCAAATGGTAAAACAGCATTTTGCAAGCTTTGATCATCTCAATTCCAACCTCAGCAGCCAACTTCCCACATATCAGCCAGAAATAGAAATATTGCTTTGCTGTACTAACATCGACACCGATACAGCTAAACCTCAGCGTATAAAAAGCTTACTGCAAAAAGATATTGATTGGAATTATCTACAACAAAAAGCTTTTCAGCACGGAGTTTTTCTTCTCTTGTATCAAAATTTGGTTAAATATTACCCCGAAAGCATTCCCAAAAAAATCCAGCTTCAGTTACAAGAATATTGTCAAATTAAAAGCGCTCAAAATCTTTTTCTGAGCAAAAAACTTTGTCAAATTATCAAATTATTCGAGAACAATAATATCAAAGTAATTCCCTTCAAAGGTGCTGTTCTCGCTGCTTCGGCTTATCAAAATTTAACAAAACGGGAATTTTGTGATATTGATTTAATTATCAAACAAGAAGACTTTTCCAGAGTTCAAGATATATTAACATCTCAAGGTTATCAACCACGTAGCGAATTACAACCTTGGGGACAAGATTTTATCAGTAAAGATGATGGTATTCATCTTGATATTCACTGGCAATTAGCTCCTTTCTGCTTCCCTTACCGAGTTGATTTTGAACAACTTTGGCAGCGTTGCGGAACCGTATCAATTTTAAATCAACAAGTAAATAATCTTTCTCCGGAAGATTCGCTATTAATTCTCTGCTTACAAATCGTTAAAGATGCTCACCATCGACAAGAAAAGCTCAAGCAAATATACGATATTGCTCAACTGATTAAAAATCGAAACTTAGATTGGAAAGTTGTGATTAAACAAGCTCAGCAATTAGGTAGCGAAAGATTAGTTTTATTTGGTTTAGGTATTGCTAATAAGCTTCTACAAGTAGAAATACCATCGCAGTTACAGCAGAAAATAGCGGGTGATTGGATAGTTAATTTGTATTTAGAACGAGTCGTAAAGCAGTTGTTTACCAAGGAAGAGAAGCAAGATATATTAAGAGCTTTAATATTGCTGGAGCCTTCAAATTTTTTAGGTAAGCATAATCGATATTTATTTGGTTATTCAATCAACTATATATTTAAACCAAACGATCGTGATTTAAAATACGTTTCGCTCCCTAGATTCTTATATATTTTATATTATTTAGTTAGACCGATACGTTTGGGTTTAAAATTTTTGAATCCGTATCTAAGTAGGTGGGCAAAAATAAACCAAAGTATATGAAGATAAGTAAATAGGGAAAATGCATCTACCTTTTGGACTTAATTATGGGTGCGCGTTTAAGGATTTTTCACACAAGGAAAGAAGACAAAACCTTGTTCAAGCTATGAAATGCAGATGTCCCAGAAAAAGTGAAAGAGCGAGGGGAAGTTCCGCCGATTATACGCACGTGGCTGGTATATAGAAAAAATGGCGTTGCTGAATCGAAATATGAATTAATAAAAGCGATCAATCTGGTATGCCCCCTAAATCCCCCAATAATGGGGGACTTTAAATTATCTTTCTCCCCCCAGAATTGGGGGGTTCAACTGTTCGCTAAAAATCTGGGAAATCCTAGAACCCACATTCCGCACCCCAACTGTCACAAAGGGGGTTTTACTGAGCATTTTTTCGTATCCGCTCAGTAAATCGGGGTAAGAAGAAAAAATAAGAAGTAGCAAAGGTGCAAGATGCGTCGTAGAATATGCAGATGACGCAAAAACTACCAGGAGAGAAATTAGTGTCCGGGTTATTGCAATCGATTGACCCACAACAGATTGCAGACGAAGGGGTGCGTCAAACAGTTGAACTGTTACTAAACCTCTTAGAACAACTAAACTCAAAGGTCAAACAATTAGAAGAAGAAAATCAAAAGCTACCGCTCGGAGAACAACCGTCTTAAAGGTGAGCAAGGTAAACCTGACATAAAAGCGAATCAAAATAAAGGGTTTAAGAAAGACCATTCATCAGAGAAAGAGCGAAAGAAACCGAAAAAACACAGCAAAATAAGCAGAAATGAGTCTATTAAGATAGACCGAGAAGAAATTGTTGCTTATCCCCAAGAAAAATTACCAATAGACGCACAGTTTAAGGGTTATGAGGAAGTATCCCCTCAAAACTTCCTACCCCGAAGTTTTGAGGGGATACCAATTCCCAAGCACATGATTAATCTTTTCGTAGGCTTGGGAATTTTAACAAACGGAGAAATTACGGATGCTAATACCACGAAAATCAAAGCATCCCAACTTCTTACTGAAACTTTTATAAAAACTGCAATACAAAGGCAGATAAATAATATATTTTCTACTAACTTTTCAAATCCGTTCGCGTCGTTAAACCAATCGATTATTTTATGTAAGTAGGTGGGGACGAATAAACCAAACTATGTGAAGATAAGTAAATACGGAAAATGCATCTACCTTTTGGACTTAATTATGGGCGCTCGTTTAAGGGTTTTTCTCACAAGGAAAGAAGACCAAACCTTGTTCAAGCTAAGAAATGCGGATGTACCACAGAAAGTCAAAGACCGAGCAGAAGCTATAAGATTAAACGGACATGGGTGGTATGTAGAAAAAATAGCCGCTCACTTCAATTGGACTTCACAAACAGTAAGGGATGTTTTACATAGATGGCAGAAACTAAACTTACTAGTACAGCACGGCGTAAATAAACCGACTATTATCGTGGGATAATAATTAATAAGATAAAAAGTTGTTTTAGTTGACAATTAAGGAACCAGGGTGTGGCACGACTAGCTCCGAAAGAATTAAAACTTAGTGATGGCGATCGCCTAAAATTACAACAGTTAGTAAACCAACACAATACACCGCAACAAATAGTACTGCGAGCAAAAATAATTCTTCTAGCCTCATTCGGGAAAAATAACGGTGAAATAGCTAGAATACTAGAGATTAGCCTGTATATGGCTCGTTTGTGGCGAAAAAGATGGTTAGAAACTAACAATAAAGGGTTGTCTATTTTTCAGAGGTTAAAAGATTTGGAGCCTACTGGTAAACCAGTGAAATTTACAATGGAACAAGTAATTGAACTATTTGCCCTTGCCTGTTCACAACCCGAAGATTATGGACGACCAGTAAGTCATTGGACACCAAGGGAACTAGCAGACGAAATAATGAAACAGGGGATTATTAAAAGCATATCAGTTCGCCACGTTGGAAGATTATTAGAAGAAGCACAACTTAAACCCCACCAGAGTCGCTACTGGTTAACCCCCCCCAGTGGGCGAAGAATTTGACACAAAAGTGGAAGATATTACTGATTTATATATCAATGCAATTGAACGTCACCGTCACTGCGAACGGACTATTTCTATTGATGAAATGACTGGTATTCAAGCAACTGAACGGTTAGAAAAAGACTTGCCAATGCGACCTGGAAAGGTTGAAAGAAGGGAATTTGAATATATCCGGCACGGAACACAAACCTTAATTGCGAATTTCGATGTTGCTACTGGTAAAATAATTGAACCAAATTGTGGTCATTCCAGAACCGAATCAGATTTTCTCCTCAATATCAGTCGAATTATTGAAAGCGATTAGCGGAGCTAAACGCCCGAAGGGCGTAACGCCACGCCAAAAGATGGCATTTAATCATGGATTGCCTTAATATTCACCAGTCCGAGTCCCTTGTTCGTTTTGTTGCACAAAAACAAGGCTTGAATATTGACCTGGGTATTAAAGGGAAAAGTGGTATCCTCAAGTCCATGAAATCCCGTGCAGATTTTTTGAGTGACCCAACGCATCAAATTGTCTTCCACTATACCCCCAAGCAAACTTCTAGGCTAAACCAAGTTGAAATTTGGTTTAGCATTTTGGTTCGTAAGTTACTCAAACGAGCTAGCTTTAAAAGCCAGCATGACCTCAAAACCAGAATTATTGAATTCATTGACTACTTTAACACAAGAATGGCTAAACCTTTTAAGTGGACTTATAAGGGTAAAGTTTTAGCCATTTAATACTTGGTTTATTTACGCCATGCTGTACTAGGGCTTTGGGATAAACCGGGTCGAGGAGGAAAATCGAAGTGGAAAGAAGAAGATATAGTTTTTCTAGAAGAATGCCGATGAATTAGAGCCACGAACGTACAATAGTCGTCAACTTGCTCAAAAACTACATAGCGATACCTTCGGTGAGCTTCGCTTAACGCCAAGTTCAACTGAGTCCTGACAGATTAAGACGGATACTCAAAAAAAGGGGGTTACTTGGAAACGAACTAGGAAAAGCCATCAAGGAAAACAAGACCCAAAAGTAAGATTTAGTAAACAAGCAGACCTAGATATGTTAGAAATGGCTGCTGCGGCTGGAGAGATAGATTTGAAATACCTTGATGAATCTGGGTTTTGTATGTGGAGTCAACCTAGCTACACATATTACTTTCAAGGTGAGCAAAAACGTCTAGAACAAAGCAGACGGCGTGGTCGAAGCTTAAGTATTATCGGTTTTTTTCAACCCTTAATAAGCTTTGTCTACGGTTTAGTTATTGGGGGTGTTAATCGCAAATCTTACATTCATATGATGGAGCAAGAAGCTGCCGATGCCTTCAAGAATGGGCGTACTAGAGTAATAGTGCAGGATAATAGCCCCATACATCGATGTAAAGAAGTCCAGCAGTTATGGTCAAAGTGGGAGCAGATGGGTTTATATATCTTCTTTTTACTCAAGTATTGCTCAGAAATGAACCCAATCGAATTGGAATGGCAACATCTCAAAAAGGACGAAATATCAGGACGGATGTTTGATGATGAATTAGACCTTGCTTATGCCGTAATTGAGGGAGTTGAAGCTAGGGGAGAAAGAGGCAACTACAGTACAAAACGTGTAAAATTTAGCTCAGCCTCTTCTGCTTAATACTTCGTTAAATACTTGTAAATTTTCCCGCCCACCTACTTATTATTAAGAGTTGAATTATCATTTTCCTCTCATTCTTAGTTCATATTTAAATCATTATTATTAAAAACTAGTTAATTTAATAATGTTTGGCAAGAGCGCAGAAACTTGTGCACTGAATATTTGTTGTTTGTTGAAAATAAATGAAATTATTTGCAGATTTATAACCCGAGTTTAGGCTTTAGTTCGAGGAGTATTTAAAGAGACGTAGCATTACTACGTCTGGGAAATTTGGTAATGAATCTACACAAAATTGATAATAATACGATTGATTCAATTACTTTTTTTAGTGGCTATAGCCAACTTTGCACCCTTAACCAATCGCACTTTATCCATAACAGCGACAATTTTCCCATGGGGTACCCCTTCATCTGCATTCAACACCACCATTAAAGGCTGTTCGGGTTTAACTTTTGCTTTTACCCCAGCTTCCAATTTATCCAAAGTAATCGGCTGCTTATTTAGAAACAATTCCCCTGTTTTATCTACAGTTAACGTAACTCGTGCTGGTTGAGTCGCGGGCTTAGCCGAAGATGCTTGAGGTAAATTGACTGGTAATCCTTCTTGGCGAGTTAAAAACAAAGTTGACATCACAAAGAAAGTCAAAATCGCAAATATAACATCTATCATCGGCACAATATTAATTTGTGCTGGTACATCCGCTTCATCTGGTAGACGCATAGTTTTTGATTCCTCTCTCGTAATTACGACGGTAAAGCAATTCTAATTCTCCACCGTATTCTTGAATTAATGCCATTTGTCTTTGATACATGGCTCGAAATGCATTGGCAAACATCAACGTGAAAATTGCCACGACTAATCCCGCTGCTGTGGAAACTAGCGCTTCACTAATACCACCAGTTACATTTACTGTTTGAGAACCTCCGACATCACCAAGATCTAAAGAAGCGAAAGAACCAATTAACCCTAATACAGTACCTAAAAGACCTAACAACGGTGCAAGAGAAATTATAGTATCAAATATATTTTGAAAGCGCTTGAGTAAAGGTATTTCAGCTTGAGCTTCACTTTCTAATGCCAAACGAAACTCTTCCGGAGTGGGTTCTTCTAATTCCAAAGCAGTGAGAAACATACGCGCTATAGGTAAATCTGGGTTCTTTCGCAATCCATCTATTGCACCCACGACATTATTGCGTCGATAGAGATTTAATACATCTCTCACAACTTTAGTCTGACGGTTATTTACTTTTATCCAGAAGCTTATCCTTTCGACAATCAGCCCTAAAGCCAATACAGAAAATCCCAGCAGCGGTATCATGACTACTCCGCCTGCCGAGAATAGATTATTTATTCCCATTTTGAGCTTCTCAAATTTATTAATGGAAGTTACTGCTATCGCCTAGATATATAGATGATAGTAGTTATCAAATTAACATAGAGCAATTGATAATAGATGTCAATCATTTAGAAGTATTAAAAATCAACAAAAATTAAGACTAAAGGAATATATTTTGTAATAATTAATCTGCTTTGTGGCTAAAATTATAAATATTTAAATACTTGAAAACCTTTAATATCAATATTTATAGCGCTCTTTAGCAAAGATTGGATATTTGAAGCAGGCAATGTAATTTAAACTGCAAATTAAAGATAAATTTAAACTTACAATTACAACAAATTGTTAAGTAATTATCAGCTAAAAATGATTGACTTTTATATTTAATTATTTTAAAATTAGCAATTAATGCAAATCTATATCAATTATTTCTAAACCATGAGCTTTGCAAGTACAGCGCTACGACAGCGGGAAAGAGAATCGAAAGCTCTAAGAATTTTTTTAGCTTGTAGTTTGGCTGGCTCGTTAATATTTCATCTAGCACTGCTAGCTTCAGATATTGGAAAATATTTATTCAATAGGGTGCCTGATATTGAGGATGAGCCAGTTGAAATAACTTTGCTTGATACTCCGATAGAAGAAATTGAACCAGAACCAAAAGAAGTTGTCAAACCGAAGCCCGAGCCAGAACCCAAAAAGATAGAGCCGAAACTAGAAAAACCAGAGCCAAAGCCAGAAATTAAACAACCAATTATTGACACAAGTCAATTCAAACTAGACTTAGACTCCACTCCAAACCAGTCTCGAATTAGCGGTGGAAGTCCAGCTTTGACACAACCAAGAGTTACTCAAGCACCACCCGTCGTAAATCAGCCGATTCCCCAAGCAGATCCGCCGCCGCCGATTCCCAAACCAGACATTAAACCATTCCAAGAATTTGAACCAATCGAACCATTATCGCCGATTTTACCTTCTGCTCCTCCTGTAGCAGTAAGGGAAAAACCAGTTATTCCAGAACCAAAACCAGAAAAGCCCGAACCCATCGTAAAGAATGATATTCCCAAACCAATACCTCAACCGGAACCAGAAATAAGAACACCACGGGAATTTTCCACTCCCGTAACTCCTCCCATAGAACAACCCAAACCAGATGAAGATTTAACACGCTTGCTTGCACAGGAAAGAGATTCTAGAAGAACAGCGCGAGAATTTTCGACCCCTGTGAATCCGCCGATAGAACCACCAGCACCAGCACCCAAACCAGACGAAGATTTAAAAAAATTGCTCGCTCAACAAAGAGACTCCAGAAGAACAGCGCGGAATTTTTCAAATCCCGTCCCTGGTCCTGTTGAACCACCAGCAACATCTTCAGCCGATATTTCTAATATTGGCGAAAGTAGCAATAATGCTCCCAGAAGACGGAGAAATTTTGCAGCTAATGTTGCAGCTGCACCCGTCACTACCGATACTGGAACTGGTAATGGTTTAGGTAGCGGTAGTGGTGATTCGGTTGGTGATGGTGATGGACGAGCAGCTTGTGTTAGATGTAATAGAAGTTATCCATCTTGGGCTAGAAGTAGAGGAATTGAAGGAATTATAATGGTATCTGTAGATGCTGATGTTCAAGGTAATGTTATTGACGTGCGGTTGGTTAGTGGTAGCGGAAACGACAGATTAGATCGACACCATTTGAAATTGGCACGTAAGTGGAAACTTAAAAGTAGTTCTAATGGAAGAACAGGAGTCACAATTAGAACTAAATATCAGCTTCAGTAAATATGCTAAAAATAGTTCCTTTTTGTCTGTGGAAGTCAACGGAAATTGTGTATTGTATGATAGGGTTTGTAACTGTTATCTAATTTCTACCCATAAATTGACATATAGGACTCCTCCGCAGATTTTTGAAAAAACTCCGTACATCTGAAGAGTTAAAAAATCGAAGGTAGTGTGTCGAATAAACCATTCAAACATCCACTTTAAATGGGAGAAAGAAGGAATTAATGCACAGAAACGTCGAACCCAAGTTTTAGCTTGTAACCAAATATCTTCAATCGGATTCTGCTCGGGGCAGTTGGGGGCAAAGCGAATACAGTGTATCTTCCATTGCTCGGGTGGTAAACCTTGATTGACTTCATCTGAAAAAGCTTTAACTTCTTTGGAACGATGATAAGTCGCACCATCCCAAAAAATTAGCAACCGTTGGGAGGGAGACTGAGCAAGCAAATATTGTAAGTAATTAATCGTATTATAAAATTAAGCATAATTTACTTTCTAATTATTTAATCGAGCAACTAAAACGTCCGGATGTTGCTATGTCTATAGCTTAGTTTTGAGGCGGAGGGAAGCTTCGCGCACCATTGCTTGTGACAGTTGCGTAAGTCCTGAATGTATAGGATAGTACCATTTTTTTTAGCCTTCAGCGCAGCCGTGCGGCTGATCGCAAAACTTTTCGGTCTACTGATATTTAAGTATTATTTTGTAAAAAATAATTAAAAGTATTTGATATCAATTCCTGTTATGATTCTTTTAGGTAAAAGTGAAAGTATTACTTGAAGGAAATGTTTCGATTCGCATTTTGTTAATGAAGGCAGGTTTACAAATCAGCTTTTTTTATTCAAAAATTTTGCAATGCAACACTAGTTGTCACGCTCCAAGCGGGCTATAAACCTAAATTCATCGGTATCTGTTCGGTGTTGTCTAACACGTAGTTTTTTGAAAATATCATCAATTACCTTCCATAGTGTTTATTAACTATGCAGCATTTAGTTACTATTGCTCGAATTTTATCTTTTGGCGATAAACCTCGGATACTTGAGGTTTTAAAAAAAAATCGCAGTAGAATTTTACCATTTACACTCAGCCTGTTGTTTGCATTAATTTTCGGATGCCAAACTTTAGGAACTCAGATAAAGAGTACTGAAATATTGTGGGATACCTATGGTATACCGCATATTTATGGTCAGGATGTAAAGAGTGCATTCCGTGCCTTTGGATGGGCGCAAATGCAAAGCCACGGTAATTTACTTTTGCGTCTCTACGGACAAGCAAGAGGGCGTGCAGCCCAATACTGGGGAGAAGACTTTATAGATTCAGACCGTTGGGTGTTGACAATGGGAGTACCTGAACGCGCTAGCGTTTGGTATGAAGCACAAGATGCGTCTTTCCGTAGTTATTTAGATGCTTTTGCGGATGGTATCAATACTTACGTTAAATCAAATCCGGATGCAATTGATGATGAAGTAGAAGTTGTCTTACCAATCAAAGGAGAAGATATACTCGCTCATCTACAAAGAGTACTCAATTTTACATTTGTAGTCAGTCCAGAACAAGTTGCGGGTGTAAGTACATCAGAATCAAAAGCTGGTTCTAACGGGTGGGCGATCGCACCTTCTCGTTCGGCATCTGGAAATGCTATGCTGTTGGCAAATCCTCATCTTCCTTGGTCGGATTTATATTTATGGTACGAGGCTCAAATCACTGCACCGGGAATCGATGCTTATGGAGCATCCCTTGTGGGGATTCCTGTTTTAACGATTGCTTTCAACGATAATTTGGGTTGGACTCATACTGTCAACACTCACGATGGGTGGGATGCTTATCAACTAGAATTAGCTGGTGATGGCTATCGTTTTGATGGCAAAGTTCGTGCTTTTGAGACGAAAACTATTTCTTTGAAAGTAAAACAAAGCGATGGCACACTAAGGGAACAACCATTAGTAGTAAAAAGTTCTATTCACGGGCCCGTTGTGTCAGAGGTTGATGGTAAAACTACTGCCCTGCGTGTTGTCGGTCTTGAGCAACCAGGAGTGTTAGAACAGTGGTGGGATATGGCGCGATCACGAAATTTGGCAGAATTTGAAAAAGCACTTCAACGTTTGCAATTACCAATGTTTACGGTGATGTATGCTGACCGAGAAGGGCATATTATGCATTTATTTAATGGACAGGTTCCAGTACGCGAACAAGGGGATTTTGAATATTGGCAAGGTCTAATTCAGGGAAATACATCAAAAACTTTATGGACAAAAACTCATCCTTATCAGGATTTACCTCGTATTATTGATCCTCCTAGTGGTTGGTTACAAAACGCTAATGATCCACCTTGGACAACAACCTTTCCAGTTGCCATCGAACCAGATAAATATCCATCTTATATGGCACCCGATTTAATGTATTTCCGAGCCCAGAGTTCCGCTTCAATGTTAGCTGAAGATGAAAAAATTACTTTCGATGAAATGGTTAAATACAAACATTCAACACGCATGGAATTTGCAGAGCGGATTCTAGATGATTTACTCCCATCTGCGCGAAAGTATGGTGGTGAATTGGCACAAAAAGCAGCTACCGTCTTAGAAAAATGGGATAGACAAGCGAATGCAGATAGTAGAGGAGCAGTATTATTTGCTAACTGGGCACAAGAACTAGATTATGATGAAGCCTTTAGTAAACCTTGGACGAAAGACTCACCATTGACTACACCCGATGGATTAGCAAATCCTCAAAGTGCTGTAGGATTACTGGAAGCAGCGGCAGCAAAAGTACAAAAGATTTATGGAAAATTAGATGTTGCTTGGGGAGACGTTTTCCGGGTGAAATATGGGAATATGAATTTACCAGGTAATGGTGGCGATGGATACTTAGGGATTTTCCGCGTTGTCAATTTTGCTCCCTCAGAAAATGGTCGATTTCAACCTGTGGCGGGCGATTCTTATGTTGCTGCCATAGAGTTTTCTAAACCAGTTAAGGCAATGGCACTTATGAGTTATGGTAATTCGTCTCAACCGGACTCTCGTCATTCTGTTGACCAATTAGAACTTTTTGCTGAGAAAAAGTTGCGTCCGGTATGGCGTACTAAAAAGGATATTGAAGCTAATTTAGAATCTCGTCAAGGGTTCCCTTAAAAATGTTTTAGGAGTTTCATCTGGGAATTACTATTTTCATAAAAAGCAGGCTTTGAAATGTATGATACAGCAGCTTGCAATTAAATGAGGTGCAAAATAATTTTTTATCACTCTTGTGGTACGGGCATCCCTGCCCGTGCAAATGTACCTCATATCCACGGAAATATGCTGTAATCCTGCCCCTGCATGTAAAGGTTAATCTTGGACGCACGGAGATATGGTGAAGGTTTTATCAGGAATTTATCTTGCACTCATATTCATTGGCTTTTCGGCTGTTGCTGTCGCATCGGAGAAATTGCAAACTGAAATTACTGAGGAAGATTTACTTTTAATAAACAAGCTAGTACGGATTGCCCAAAGGAACTCTCATCAGGTGAGGAAGGCGAAAAATGCAATGGGGTTTAATGCTTTTGTCGATATTGTCAGTATAGAGTTATCTCCTTCCCAAAGTAGAACAAGTTACAACACATCGGATTTTCCATCTGAGGAGGAGCAAAGTTTTTATATGAGTTTAACTATAGACCCGATTAAAATCTTTACTGCTATTGATAACATTCCGATTATGAAAGCTCATTTGCGGGAAACTAAACAGCAAACTCGTTTAAAAGTAATCAAACAATATTTTGCTTATTTACAAGCACGTCAAGCTAGCAAAATCGTCGCTTATCGAATGCAACAATTTCGGGAACGTGAACGCATTGCCAGTAATGTTTCTTTGAGAAGCTCTCAGCAGTTAGATAATGCTGATTATGTTGCGGTAGCTACGGATATGTTAAATAAAAATATGCAGGAAAGACTGGCTTTAGAAGAACTTGCTGAAGTAGTTGGTTTCTCTTCTCAAGAGATAAAAAATATTCTCAATAAACAAGATTAAAAAGTGTTGCTTTTGTTTTAAAAAAAATTAGTGTTTGAGGTAAAACTAGGACGGCCCGCAACTGGCATATTTTCCTTGTAGGGTGCTGTGACGGGAACCCATTAAAATTTTTTTCTTCTAAAAAATTTTAATGGGAACCCTGTGACGCTTTGAGTAAATTTGAACGTAATAATAAGACTTGTAGCGTCACGCACCATCCGAGTCTTGTGACAATTGCGTAAGTCCTGAAAACTATAAAATGCTGCTTTAACCTCAATTAGTCAGATTTAACAACTACTTAGAGACGTAGCAGTGCTACGTCTCTACACAGGTTTCATGTTTACTACAAAGTGTAGGTAAATATGATTCATAGCTTAAAGAGGCAACGCCAAAAAATCAGTCAGTTTGCTCATGGCTAAAAATCTCATCAAACTTTCCTTGTGCTTCGACTCTACCTGCTTTCATCACAATAATTTGGTCAGCACGACGCAAAACTGAACGCCGATGAGAAACTATTGCCAGCCACAATTGCCAAGTTATTAATGGCATGAGGTCACTCCATCTATCAGATTGTTCTGGACAGGACTTACGCAACTGGGGAAGATTTGGCGGCGACAGCGGAGTGCCAGGTGGGGGCACGACTATTTTCTGTGCCAATTTTGAATCTATCTGCCCCTACCTGGTACCGCCTTCCGCAGCGTAGCGGTTCCCCAGTTGCGCCGCTGCTTTTTTTATGAACGCAGTTGATATTCAAGATAGTCTATACCCCGAAATTTTGAGGAGATACGTATTATTACTTTTTTATATGTATTATTTGTATTTAATTACTGATATTTGTTGTTGGCGATCGCGATAAAACTAGTCGATTTCACAAAATCGTGTTGCTCCCTGGCGCACTTGACCATGTAGAGTATCTCGGATTTTCTCGATTATTCCTTCTTCTCGCCACTGTTTGTAATGCCAAAATACAGTTGAGTATGGGGGTAAGTACGCAGGGCAAGTCACACCAATTACAACCATTTTTCAATTGATAGAGAACCCCATCTAAGATTTCTCTCTTACTCCATGTTGGGGGTTTGGTTCTTTTTTCTTAGGTAAGAGGGGTTCAATTATTTCCCACTCCTTATCCGTTAAACTACTTGAATAACCCATTGTCTCTTAATTCACTCAAGTTGTGGGAGGGGGGTAGCACCAAAC
>JBHJJJ010000384.1:0-30873 GCA_050042755.1 Rivularia sp. (in: cyanobacteria) | reverse complement strand
TTTTGGGATAGTCCATTTGCTTCTAATATCAGATTAACTCACGAATGGGCAAGTAATTCTCATAATGGCTTTTTAGAAATAATGCTTGATTTAGGACTTGCCGGTTTCTTAATTTTTATTATTGGTTTTATTCGCTTATTTACTATGGCACTTTATCGAGTTGTATTAGTAGCGAAAAAAGTCGAAGATTATCTACCAATGCAAATGCTAGTTATCATAATTATCGTTAATATTTCTGAGGCTAGATTATTAACTCCTAGCTGGAATTGCTTGATGTATTTCACAACTTCTCTAACTTTAACAATGGAGAATCATAGATTAAGAAGAAAAGCATTACTTAGTTTGGCATAAATTTGATACTGATGAATTTAAAAGAGAGAAAATAAATGAAAATTTTACATTTAAGTACACATGATACTAGTGGTGGCGCGGCTCGTGCTGCATATCGCTTACACAAAGGGTTACAAAATATTGGACTAGATTCACAAATGTTAGTGCAAGAAAAATCCAGTAGCGATCGCACAGTAATTGGACCAGAAATACGATTATTCCAAGGTTTAGCTAAAACAAAACTTACATTTGAAACTTTACCACTAAAATTTTATCGACATAGAAATAAAAGCACATTTTTTAGTCAATGGTTACCAGATAGAGTTGTTCCTCAAGTAGCACAAATTAATCCAGATATTATCAATTTACATTGGATTAGTGCAGCTTTTATGCAAATAGAATCCATCGCTAAGTTTAAGCAACCCTTAGTATGGACACTTCATGATATGTGGGTATTTACTGGGGGATGTCACGTCGCTAGAGACTGTCAAAGCTATACCCAATCTTGTGGTAATTGTCCTCAACTTAATAGTAGTAATAATTGGGATTTATCTCGCTGGGTACATAAACGTAAAGCCAAAGCTTGGCGTAACTTAAACTTAACTTTGATTGCTCCTAGTGCTTGGATAGCTGAATGTGCTTTGAGCAGTTCATTATTTAAAAAATCACGGGTAGAAGTCATTCCTCATGGATTAAATACTCAAAAATATCGACCCCTCAATCAAAAATGTGCTCGCGAAATTCTCAACTTACCTCAAGATAAAAAACTGATTTTATTTGGAGCCTTAGAAGCAACCAGCGATCGAAATAAGGGTTTTCATCTATTACAACCAGCATTGCAACAATTAAGTCAATCTGGCTGGAATGATAACACCGAAGTGGTAATTTTTGGTGCTTCTCAACCGGAAAATCCACCAGAATTAGGATTTAGAGCCCACTATTTGGGACATATGTATGATGATATGTCTTTAGCTGCTGTTTATTCTGCTGCCGATGTAATGCTCGTACCATCGCGACAAGAGTCTTTTGGACAAACTGCTTCCGAATCACTAGCTTGTGGAACTCCGGTAGTAGCATTTAACGCCACTGGTTTAAAAGATATTGTCTCTCATCAAGAGTGTGGTTATTTAGCTAAACCCTATGATGTTGATGATTTTGCTAAAGGAATTATTTGGGTTTTAGAAAATACCGAAAGACAGGAAAAACTATCTTATCAGGGACGCAAAAAAGCGGAAAAAGAATTCACATTGGAGCTACAAGCAAAACGTTACTCTAGGTTATTTGAAGAAGTAATTAATCAAAGTAAAAAATCACAATTAATATCTCAAAATAGGATGGATGAAAAATCATATTCAACTTTTTAAAAATATGCTTTTTCATCAACTATTACTACTATTCTCTATTCCCTATTCCCTATTCATTTATTAGTGAGGAGTAAAGTCAGATGTCAATACCATTAGCTTTTATAATTTGTACAGAACCAGGTCGTTTAGAACCACAATCATTGATGCTTGCAGAAAGTATTCGCAAATTCTGTGGCAATTTAAAAGATACACCAATATATAGTTTTCATCCTAGAACAGGTAATGCGATCGCCATAGAAACTCAAAAAGCATTTGAAGAATTAGGAGTAATTCATCAGCAATTGCCTATCAACGAAGAATTTCATGAATACTATTTAGCAAATAAGCCTTTGACTTGTGCCTATGCCGAACAAAATATAGATGCCGAAATTCTAGTTTTTCTTGATAGTGATAAGTGCTTTTTTGCAGAACCAACTGAATTTTTATTACCAGTAGATTGTAACGTGCGAATGCGTCCTGAATATGGTCAAGGTATCGGTTCAACAGGTAGTAATGACCCCAACGAATGGTATTGGCAAAAGCTTTACGAAGTGCTAGGAGTAAAACGCGAAGTATTTGTCAATGCGACCATTGGCAATAAAAAAATGAGAGCTTACTGGAATTCCGGCTTAGTTGCAGTTAGAAGAAGTGCAGGAATATTTACATCTTGGAAAAAAAATTTTGAAACTGTAATGCGTTTAGATATTACTCCTCCCCAAGGTATTTATTTTGTCGAACAATCAGTTTTATCTGTAACTTTATGTGCTTTATCAGAAAATGTCTCCCATTTTTCTGATAATTATAGTTATCCATTACCCTTACATAATCGTTTATCTAAACAATGGCGGTTAAAAAAGTGGGATGATTTAATTTCTATGCATTATTTTAATTTATTTTACTATCATGACTGGAATAAACAAATCAAAAACTTGAAGAAATTCAATCTTAATTCTGATAAATATGAGTGGCTGTGCGAACGAGTAATTGCTCATCAAATGCCCCGTACTTCTGTTTTACACAGACATATGTTGACGGTGAGGAAATTTGAGAATAAGTTAAATAATTTAAATTTGAATATTAACTTAAGCGGTTGGATAGAACGGGTAGCAAATCTTTAAATTGAGCTTATATGTTCGATATATCTTTCATCATTAATTCACAATAAAATTCGTAAACTTACATAAATGAATAGTAGAATAAATCAAGCACAAATAGCGGTGCTCATGACCTGTTTTAACAGACGCGATACAACCCTTAATTGTCTCCGTGCTCTGCAACAGCAAACACGTAATTTCGATATTTACTTAACAGATGATGGTAGTTCTGATGGTACCGCAAAAGCAATTAAAGCAGAATTTCCACAAGTAAAAATTCTTCAAGGTGACGGTAATTTATTCTGGGTAGGAGGAATGCGTTTAGCATTTGCAGAAGCGATCAAAAATTCCTACGATTATTATCTTTGGTTGAATGATGACACTTTTTTAGAAACCGATACCTTAGATAGGTTATTGAAGATTCAACAAAATTTGATCGAGCAAGGTTGTGAAAACTCGATTGTAGTTGGTACTACTCAAGATCCAATTACTGGAAAACCTACCTATGGAGGAGCAGTTAAATCTAAGAAATGGTATTCAAATAAATTTGAATTTTTACAACCAACTCAATTTATACAGCAATGCGATGCCATGTTTGGTAATTGCGTGCTAATTCCTCATACTGTTGTGGCAAAAGTTGGCAATATTGATGCAGCATTTATTCATAGTTTAGGAGACTTAGATTATGCTCTCAGAGCGCGTAAATTAGGCTGCTCTGTTTGGATAGCACCGGGATATGTGGGTACTTGTAGTAAGAATTCTATCCGTAATAGCTGGGCTGATACTAATTTACCACTGCTAAAACGCTTGCGAAAAGTGTTGGAAATAAAAGGATTTCCTCTCAAACCTTGGACTATATTTTGTTCGCGTCATTCCGGCCCATTTTGGTTGATTTACTGGGCATTACCCTATATTCGCGCAATTATCGGTTATAAAAATTTGGCAGCATCTCCAACATTTGCAGAAGAGATGCCACAATAAAATTGATAAGTATTAGAGATCGTATTTTAAGTAGATTATAAAACAAAAAAACCGGATTTATCTTCAAAAAATATAAGGGGTAAATTATTTTTATCTTAATATAAACCCGGTTTATACTATTCCCTATTCCCTATTCCCCATTCCCCATTCCCTATTCCCCATTCCCTATTCCCTCAAACTACCACGTGCAAACATTTCAATAACTTCACTGCGGCTAAGTTGGTTTTCTTGTGCGAGAGCAGCGAGCCTCTCCCAAGCTGTATCTGTAAGTCTCATGGAGCGTAAGCGTTTTTGTTCAGATTTATAGTCTGGCTCGAATTTACCTGAATCGCTGCGATTGCGTCGGGAAGATTTATGCTTTATAGCCGTAACCGTTTGATTGCTAGTTAGTAAGTAAATCAGGTTGTCAATTAGCCTCTCTCGTTCGATTGGCATAATATCTTTACCATGGAGCACTTCACTTGTCATCACGAAATGCATAAATGTCCCCATGAATATACGTGCAGCAACTTCTGCATCGGGTAAATTTAGCTCGCTACGAGACTCGAATAATTGGCATAAATCTTTTAAAACTGATTTTTGAAAATTACCCACAAAAGCTTGTGCTAATTCGGGAAAACGCCCTGACTCTCCGATAATTATCCTTAACAATCCTAGGGCTTCTTCATCCCCCATCATCGCTTGTAGCATACTGTTTGCCAAACGATGCAAAACTACTCTTGCTTCTCCCTTGCTCGATTGAGCTTTTTGGGGATTGAATACTCTTTGATACTTCTTTTGTATCAATCTCTCAATTAATGCTAAAAATAAACTTTCTTTATCCTGAAAGTAACTATATACCGTAGTTTTAGATACTCCGGCAGCGGCTGCAACACCATCCATCGTTGTACCAGCAAAGCCATGTACTAAAAATTCTTGTATTGCTCCACTCAGAATCTTTTCTGCTTTTGAGGATAATCGTGGTTGTTTCATAAGTAATCAAAATCAGGAATTCATCTTTTTGTTAGACACCCCTCGATTTGATTGTACTATACAGTTTAGTATATAGATAAATAAACGGCTTAGTTCATTTTTTCTTTGGAAGATGGGCGTTGAGCAAATAATTCCGATATTGTCGCGAAGGTTGGATAATTGTGATTTTTATCCAAAAGCAGCAACCTGCGGGTGAATGCTTCGTTCTGCTGAGTGTAGCCTGAGCTGCGCGTTAACGTAGTAAAGCGAAGCTCAGGCTACACTCGCAATGAAAGTATATAATTAATTTTGCATAGAGGTAATTAGTAGTTAAACGTTCTTTCGTTAGCGATAGAATAGTCAAGTATCACTATCAAGAAAAAGTAGTTATACCCATAGCATTTTAGAATACTTTAAATCATGTCCTTGCAAGAAGAGATTGACAAAACAAGACAAGAAATTCGTACAGATGAATATTCAATGTCTATTGGTGAGTGGATTAGTCTTTATCAGAATAATGAAATTGATGTTCATCCAGATTTTCAAAGGTTTTTTCGTTGGTCAGATCATCAAAAATCAACTTTCATCGAGTCAATTCTTTTAGGAATACCAATCCCACCAATTTTTGTCAGTCAAAGAGATGACGGTGTTTGGGATGTAGTTGATGGTGTTCAAAGATTATCAACTATATATGAATTTGTAGGTATTTTAAAAACAGATGATAATGAACAACAAAAATCAATCGTAGCATTGCAAAAAACCACATACTTACCTTCTTTAGAAGGCAAAAAATGGGATGATCCAAATGACAAAGATAATTCTTTGAATCAAGCACAACGTTTGTTGATTAAACGGGCAAAAATAGCAGTTAATATTGTTGAGAAAGAAAGTGATGAAATGGTTAAGTATGAACTATTTCAACGACTAAACACAGGAGGAGTAATTGCCACGCCTCAAGAAGTAAGAAATTGTATTCTTTTGATGTTGAATAAAAAATTATATGAATTGATGCGTTCACTTGCTAATTATAAATCATTCATAAGTTGTATTGCTCTAAGCGATAAACTTTATGAAGAACAATATGATATGGAATTAGTACTACGTTTTATTCTTCTCTTTGATAAAGATGAGGAAAGCATCAAAGAATTGAAGGGAGATGTTAGTGTTTTTCTCACAGATAGAATACGTGAAATGGCTCTGAATAAAGAATTGGATTATAGCCATATAGAAGAAGCATTTAAGAAAACATTTGATATTCTTGATTCTACTTTAGGTGAAGAAAGTTTCAAGAGATATAAACCTCAGCAAAATAGATTTATTGGAGGCTTTTTATTATCAGCATATGAAGTAATAGCACTAGGAATAGGATATCATTATCAAAATCCGCCTCAAATAAACCATATATCTTCTCAGATAAAAAATATTTGGTCAAATAAAATTTATCAAGAATCGTCGGGAGCGGGAAAAAATGCTGCAAGACGTTTACGCCATCTTGTTCCTCTTGGTAGAGAGGTATTTTCTCCTCAATGAAGCTCAGAACTGCCGAACAACTAAGTGATAGACTATCGAATGAGCTTGCTTGGCGAAAAAAAGAGCTTTCAGAAGTTAAATCCTTAGTAGAAACTAAAACATTTTCTCCTTCAAAGCATAAAGCATTAATCCGGAGCGCAATATGTCTTCTTTATGCTCATTGGGAAGGTTTCGTTAGATTAGCAGCAAACTCATATTTAGAATACGTCAGAATGCAAAAGCTTAGCTACAAAAAGCTTGCTAATAATTTTTTAGCTTTGGCAATGAAGGATAAACTAAAAGAGGCGAAAGAGACAAATAAACCTTCATTATATATACCTGTTTGTGATTTTTTTTTAGACGAATTAAATCAAAGATGTAAGCTACCGGAAGATGTAATTTCTACTGCATCAAATCTCTCTTCTGAAATTTTGAAAGAAATAACTCATATTCTGGGAATTGACTTTTCACCCTACTCGACAAAATCCAACTTGATAGATATTAAGCTTTTGAAAACAAGAAACGAAATTGCACATGGTGAATATTCAATATTTGATAAAGAAGAGTATATAGAGTTACACGTAGAAGTTATTTCAATGCTTGATATATTTCGTAACCAGATAGAAAATGCAGCTATTAATAAAGACTATATGCGAAATTGACTGTCATTCAATCTAGGATTACTTGGGTTTGAATGCTTCCTATATAAGCTTTTCTGTATTAAATATTTTTGTGGGATGGGCTTCCAAACCGTTCTTATAAATATGCTTTTTGTATTGCAATGAACTCATAACCGCTATATTCGCGCTTTAAATCTAATCTATAGAGACGTTACATTGTGCATGCCGTCTCTACATTAGATACGTATTTGTATTTAAAAATTACACCTCACTCGAATATACCCGACGCTGACTAATAAGAGCTATCCCTTTTTCTAAAGCTTCCAAACGTGTATTGACTGGATTTTGTTCTAGCACTCGCCGCAAGATTTTTAGTCGTCGCAATCTATCTTCTACTATACCGCTAGCACCGACAAGATAGACAGTTCGCCGTCTTTCGTAAGCTTCTTTAACCATATTTTCTATAGCTAAAGTAGCAGTAACCCCAAGATAAGGTACTTGGTTTAATTCCAAAATCAAAACGTCGTAATCTTCGACAATTGACATTTGCTGTGAAATCGCTTTTGCTGCACCAAAACTCATTGGCCCGCCAAGATGAAATAATAAAATACGGCTTTGTGCTCGGTTTAAAATATTTTGTTCTGGGATACTCAAACGCAGTTTGTGATTATCGTTAGGATCTGTCACTGCTTGGACTTCTTTGGCTTGTAAGTCAGATAAACGTTTGAGAGTCAATACATTAGCACAGAATACCCCCACGGCTACAGCAGTAATTAAATCGACAAAAACTGTCAGAAATAAGACTCCATACATCAATCCAGTAGCTCGCATTGATATCTTATGGGCGCGTTTGATAAAGCTCCAATCGATGATATCTATACCAACTTTAATTAAAATACCTGCTAAAACTGCATTGGGAATATTTTCAGTTAATTTTCCCGCACCTAAAACAATTACCAACAAAACTAGGGCGTGAACCATTCCCGAAATTGGAGTTTTTCCTCCAGCACGGACGTTAACAACTGTTCGCATTGTTGCACCCGCACCCGGTAATCCCCCGAATAAACCGGCGATTAAGTTACCGATTCCTTGTCCGATTAATTCTCGATCGGAATCATGAGCTGTGCGACTGATATTATCAGCAACTAGGGAAGTTAAAAGCGAGTCAATAGAGCCTAAAGTTGCTAGCATTAAACCATAACTTACCATCTCCCCCATTTCCCCTAGTTCAAATCGCGGTAATTGCAGCTTGGGTAAACCTGTGGGAATTTTTCCGATGATTGGAATACCGCTATCGGGAAATATGAAAACGGAAATTAGCGTACACACTACCAACGCTAATAAAGGTGAGGGAATAATCCGATTCAGTTTTGCAGGGGAAGTGAATACTATAATCAGCGTCAAAACACCCAAAGCTGTTGCTACCGGGTTGAGATTACTTACATCTGACGAAACATTTTGCAGCGATTCGATAACACTAGCCGAACCTTGATGTCCAAAAAATGGTCCGATTTCTATAATTAAAATAATAAACCCAATTCCCGACATAAAGCCGGAAATTACTGTATAAGGTATTAAGGTAATATATTTCCCTAAGCGCAATACTCCAAAGAGGA
Source organism: Rivularia sp. (in: cyanobacteria) (assembly GCA_050042755.1). Lineage (GTDB taxonomy): Bacteria > Cyanobacteriota > Cyanobacteriia > Cyanobacteriales > Nostocaceae > Rivularia. The sequence goes on along the minus strand of JBHJJJ010000384.1, from coordinate 22,429 downwards.
TTTGAAATAATCCTCCTAATATCACCACAGAAAAAGCCATTGCCAAACCCGTTTCCGGGTTTTTGCTGGTAAGGGTACTAAATACTGTCGCCATTACTACTGTCATTGGGCCAGTAGGACCGGAAATTTGGGATGGAGTTCCGCCAAACAATGCTGCAAAAAAACCAGTACAAACAGCACCGTACAGCCCCATAATCGCTCCATCTTCTGGTGAAACTGACACCCCAAATGCTAAAGCCAAGGGTAAAGCAACGATTGCAGCAGTTAAACCGCCAAACAAATCTCCGCGTAGGTTCCTAAAATGTAAGCCGTGAACAAGTTGCATAGAGATTACGAGTTATAAGATATAGAGATGCTATAGGCATGGGGCTAGGACAAAGTTGAGAGTTAGGAGTTAGGAGTTAGGAGTTAAGATCTCTAACATACAGACTTTCTCGCTTTAACCTTTTTCCCTGTCATGGGTGCCCGTCAAAGTTTACACCCACATCGCTTCAATTGCGCCAACCTATTTAATAAAGATTTTTTTCATACCTTTAGGCAGGTAAAAAAGTAGGTAATCAAGATAATTACCCTCTCATTAAATACTTTGCGATCGCGGAATATGTTGGAATTATTTAATCTAAATTGACTCATATACACCAAAAAATGGTATCTTGCGATCGATTGAAATAAAGCTCATTACGAACAAATTAATTCGATATTTTTGTCAAATCAAACACTTATAATTCACCAGATATCGCGATCGCTGATTACCGCAATCCTTTAACAGCTACGATTAATATCAGCTTCTATTGCTAAAATTAACCTGGATTTCACCCTATACTTGATAATTTCACAATGTAAAAATATTTAGTCAAAATATAAATTACACGGTGATTACAAAGTAAATGTTGCAACATCATCTTCATCAACATCTGTATTTGCGCCTAGGGTGGTAGGTTTAAATTCCGAATCATGAATTATCTTACCCAAATTAATTTGGGGATTTTGATGCAAGATATTCAATATGCTGATAAAATCGCGGACAATTTCACCCGGTGTCAGTAAAGCTTCGGCACCTAAACGGTTAATAATCTCTTTGACAAACTCTTCTAAATCCTTGTTAGTCAAAGTCTTTTGATAGTTGTAGTTGAGAGCGTGAATATCAGCTAATTTCTCTAATAGCGTCAAAATTTCTGATTCACTTAAGGGATTCAACTTCATCACAGGGCCTAAAAATTCCTGTACGCCTGCTTTTGCAACAAAACGGCTTTCCTTTGTACGTCTTCGCCAAGCTGAATCCGAGAATAAACCGCGATTTGGATCTTCTAAAAACTTTATAGTTCCGCCAATAATCACGGCAAGATGTTCGGCTTTGCACTGCATTGTATCGTTGAAAATTCCCAACAGTCTGTTATAGTTCTTTTCTCGACTTACTGTGGGTGAAATTTGATATAAATGCACTGCTTCATCTAACAAAACTAACAGCCCTTTGTAACCAATTTCCGCCACAAATTTAGCTAGCAACTTCACGTAGTCGTACCAACTTTCGTCGTCAATAATTACTCGTACTCCCAAAGCCGCCCTTGCTTCTGTTTTCGTATTAAATTCTCCGCGCAACCACCGCAACGCGGCATTTCTCAAATCGTCATCATCCGAGCGATACCCTCGCCAATAAGCAACAATGACGGTACCAAAATCAAAACCGTGGACTAAATCTTCGATATATTGAACTACTTCTCTAATTTTCGTTTCTACTGCATCATCAAAGCCCTCATCCTCCGGGCGCATTCCGCTTTCCTTAACTACTTCAAGTTGAATTTTATTTATCCATCCTTCCAAAATGGAAACAAAAGCACCACCATCAGGACGAGTTTTTGTCGCCAGACGACTCATTAATTCTCGGTAGGTAGCTAAGCCTTCATTATTAGTTCCCGCCAATCGTCTTTTATCAGATAAATCGGCATCAGTCACCACAAAACCCAACTCCATCGCTTGATTGCGAATTAGTTGCAGCATAAAGCTTTTACCGGAGCCATAATTACCAATTACAAACCGAAATGCTGCCACTCCTTCTGCAACATCTTCGATGCTTTGTAAAAGGCTCAATAGTTCTTTTTCTCTACCTACTGCTATATGTTCTAATCCAACTCTGGGTACTACCCCTGCACCCAAGGAATTCATCAAAGCTGTAGATACTTTTTTAGAGATTTTAGGCTTTGTCATAGATAAACTTATCCGGTAGCTACTATATAGCACATCGCCAGTAGTTAACCTTATTAATGATATAGCATTCCCGGGGTCGAATCATAAATTGTAAAGAAAGAAGAAATCGCCGTGATAATTCTTTTTGAGGCTTCCAAACTGCGCGAATTTGAGTATAATAATCTATTTTTTTGTTTTTATATTCAAAATAATGATTCAACTAATTGGTGAGTTTTTGCTAGGGACTATTTTATGGATATTTGCTGAAATAATATTTTTTAGGCTGTGCTATTTTACAGGGGTGGCTCTGAGGGATAAGGTAACTTTTGGAAAATATTATCCTGGTGATTTAGTTAAAAATAAGGAACTGTGTCAAGGATCCCCACGAGTTTTTTTTCTCATTAAAAAATTATCGTGGATGTCTGTCATATTCAAATAATTAAAGGCAGGAAATTTACCTGTATTAAATATAAAAGGGAATATATAAATTTTGAGACTGTATCATTAATTTATTCGATCTTTTGGGTAATAGTAGTATTAATCTGATTGAGATTTTTTGCTTACTCTGTGTAAGCCTTGTTTTAGTTTAAATATAATAGTTGAATTTAACTTTAACAAATTTAATTATAATCATGCTCTAAGCTTCTATCTCTGCCGACATCACAATTAATCTTTGAATATTCTCTTGATATTCTCGATCGATCTCGGGAACATCGTTAGTGGTTGAAATGATTAATTCGCCAATCATGTCTTTAGCACGTTCGTTGATAGAATCAATTAACAGGTTTGGCATTGTGATATTGTCTTCCGCTATTTTTTTGATCGCGGAATTTGGGTTATCTTGCTCTAATACAGCTTTTAATACCTGAATTTCATATTCTGGTAAGCTTTGTAGTAAATCTCTCCATTCTTTCGGTAACTCTTCCGAGCTATTCTCCGTTGTCTCTGTTCCTTCAGTAGAAATAGTTTCTATAAAGTCAGCAAAAGGAAAGGCTTCTGCTTCTTCCTGGGGATTTAATAATTTGATTGCAGATGGCTGTTGACTCAGGTTTCCTAATTGTTGCAGCAATTCCCAAACCTGATTTTGTAACAATTCTCTTTCTTCTTGGAGTAATACAATTTGTTCTTGTAAGTCTTTTAATTGCTGCTTCTCTTCTGTTGTCTGGGTTTCTAATAGTTTTAAATTTGCCTCTAATCTTTCTTGCTCGTTATTTCGACTAGATAACAATTCTTTTTGCTGTTTCTCTTTACTCTCTAATTCTTGAAGCTGCACTCGCAACTCATACAGTTTCTCTTCTAACTGGGGTTTGAGTCTATCGAGTAAAGTTAAATTATTCTCTAATTCTTCCTTTTCGTGAAGAAGTTCCCCAATTTTGGCGTGTAACTGGGTTATCTCGGCTTTCGAGACATTACAATTTAACTCTAAACGTCTCTTTTCTGCTGCAATATTAGAATAAGAGTTATTTGCTTCTTCTTTCGATTTTTCTATATTTTTAAATTCATTCTGCAGATGGATAAATTCCGATTCTAATTGTTTTTTCTGCAGGGCAAAGGTGCTTAATTCTCGGTTAAGCGAATCTCTTTGATTGCGGCGCGAGCTAACTTGATGTTGCAGTTGATTTGACTCAGTCGCTAAAGCACGACGATGAGCTTCTAATTGACTGACTTCTACTGTCATACCATGTTTTCTATTTTCAAGCTCTTTGATTCGCTTGTGGAAGGAATCTAAAACTAATAATTCATAATTTCTGCGTCGTTTCTCCACAATAAATGTCGCCGCATAGGTAGCAAGTATAGTTACAATTCCCGTAAAAATAGCACTATAAAAATTCCAGGTGATGACTAAAGTCAACCCGAAACTAACCCCGAAGGCAACTATACCTATAATAAATCGATTGCTGACCATAGAGTCTTGCATATTGCTTGTTTTTAGAATAGTTCATTTATCAAAACCTGTTTCCTATGTATCAAAAAACACAGACTATTTTTCACACTCCAATGTAGTTGTTTTCATAATTCAACTCCAATATGAGTATAAAAAAATAGCCAATAAGTCAATATATCTACTGAAAAAGATTTTTATTTTTGTTTTTCATTTTGAGCAATTATATTCTGTGCCTTGAAAAAATCTACAAATTGTTTTGCAGTTCTTCCGGAACGCCCATTATGACGAGTCGCCCATTGCAAAGCTTGAAACTCTAGTTCTTCAGTACTAATCTCAATGTTAGATAGTTCTACCAGATGTCGGACAATTTGTAAATAAGCTTTTTGAGAAGCGGGTTCAAAGGTTAAAGTTAAACCAAAGCGATCGCTGAATGAAAGTTTTTCTTGTAGGGTATCCCAAGCATTCACTTCATCTGAATCTTTTGGTTGGGGCCTATCTGCAAAGAACTCTCGAATCAAGTGACGACGGTTGGAGGTTGCGTAAACTACAACATTTGGTGGGCGTGCTGTTAAACCTCCTTCTAAGACAACTTTTAGTGCTTTGAAAGCGTCGTCGTCTTCCTCGAAGGAAAGATCGTCAACAAAGATGATAAATTTTTGTGGTTTGTTTCGTAAGAGTTCGACAATTTGTGGTAGATGTTTCAACTCAGATTTGCCAACTTCTATCAAACGTAAATTAAGGTTAGCGTATTCGTTCAATAAAGCTTTAACTACCGAAGACTTACCACTACCGCGACTACCGTAAAGTAAAACGTGCAGTGGTAGTTGTCCTGATAATAAAAATTCTGTGTTTTTGATTAAAGTTTCTTTTTGAGATTCATAACCTACCAACTCATTCAATTTCACCGTGTCGGGGTAGCGGATACCAATCAACTCACCCGAATGCCAGCGAAAAGCGCTATAAAGAGCGAATATACCGGTACCGTATTCTCTGTAAAATGCTGTTAAATCTTCCACAGCATTAGTCCAATCTGACAAAGTTCGTAATTTTTCTATTACTGGTAATTGAGTGGTTTGTTCTATTTTCTGCTGGTCTGTATACCATACTACTGGTGATATAGGTAGATGGGCTACACACTGCACCCATTCAGATAGGGAAGCAACACTGCATTCATGAAAACTTTGCAAAATTTGTAAATCGTGTTTTGCTGCTGCAATTAAAGCTGGAGGTAAGTTTTCCATTCCCAATTGCGCTTGGCTGCTAAAAGGATTTTCGTCTGAGAGGATTTGAGAAATCAGATATTCTTCCCAATTTTGATTCTTGCTAGCTAAAGTGTTGAAGAAATAGCCGTAAGCTTCAAGACAGTCACGTGCTTCAGCATTCGGGTAGCGTATCGCCTGCAATAAATTGAGAAAAGCTTTACCTACTTCCCCTTGAAACACAGATTGGTAAAGTAAGAGGGAAGCTGCTTGGCGTTGGAGAAATTGAACTATTTTTATGGCTTGATTATTCATTTATGAGCAGGAATCCTATGAATTAACGGCTAAAGTTTATTTTCTGCCGACGTTGAAGACAGCAGCCCGAAATCTACACAGGTTTTTACAATGCAAAGTATTATAGCTGCCTGTGCCTATGGCGCATTAGCAATTATCGGTGGCATTATCGGTTACAAAAGCGCGGGTAGTAAAGTTTCTCTGATTAGCGGTACCATCAGCGGTTTACTTTTACTAGTTACAGCTTACCTGCAATTCCAAGGAATAATTTGGGGTTTTAATTTAGCTGTGATTATCACTAGTCTTTTAGTTATTGTTTTTGCAATAAGACTCATCAAAACACGCAAAGTGATGCCAGCAGGGTTGATGTTTGTTTTGGGTCTGGTGGCTTTAGTCGTGATGCTGTCTCAATTCGTGGGAGGATAAAAGAAAATTAGGAGTCTTGTGTTAGGAGTTGGGAGTCTTGTGTTAAGAATGAAGAGTTTTGAATTATGTTGTCTACCCCCTCTCTCCCCTCTCCTCTTCTACTTTCCAAATTTCTTATTGCAAATAATTATAGATATTTCGTTTATTGATAAATGCCTAATGTATATGAATATCTAAAATAATGGGTTTTTTTTGAAATTTTCTTTAACTTATTAAGAATTATTTCCATAATCAGAAAAGTTTAAAGCTTCAAGCAATTTGAAGTCGAAATATTGTGTAGAAATGTTGCAAGATGAGAAAAATATTCACGTCTCCCGCTGTGGATAATTTAAGAGAATCAATGGTTTTGCATAGAAATGGAGGTATAGAGAATTGTCGATAGTTCGACAAAGTGATTATTAGGCTACGGATAAAGAAAAATAATTGTATTCTTCCGGAAAATAGGTAATAGCTGCTGTACTGTGTGAGTGTTAGCTGTTGTATAGATAAGGATATTAATGTTTGTTAATCTGCTGGTTGTTCAAAAACGGATTCGGGTTGGGAAAAGAACTGGCATTAAAAGGTTAAAGCACAAATATTTATACTCGCGTAAGTAAACAACTGAATAAAATTAAAGATTTCACCATTCAATAAAAGTGAAATTTAAAGCAATAGTAAAGAGTTAAATAATTGGCACTTTGGCAGGTTTATCTCCGAGAATTCCGATATAAATAAAGCGTAGTCATCATTTTTTTGAGATTTCCTTAAAAAGGGGCTTCGCTGGGGAATGCTGCACAAGTTAAGCCAAAACCAAAAAAAGCTGATTTTAAAGGAATCTAAGGAAGTAGGACATAAATGAAACTTTCACTATCTTCTCAAAACGTTATGCAGTATCTGCAAGAAGCGGGTCTGAGTAGCTCGGAAGATGGCGCAACCGCCGATGGAGATTTGCCACACAGTAGTAGCCAAAAGAATTTAAATTTCATGGTTACTTTGGCGACCGATCGCAAGCTTTTGGTCAAACAAGAACTAGCCCAAGATATTAATGGTATCCCCCATGAATTCTTTAATGAATGGCTGTTTCACCAGTTGCTTGAATCTTTTCCAGTTCTCGGTAATATCAAAGCGTTATCTCCGCTAGTAGTACATTATGACGAGGACAACTCTATCCTCGTGCGTAACTATCTTGGGGAATACCAAGGGCTGGAAAGCTATTACAAACATCACTTATATTTCCCCTCCCAATTAGCAAATTCTATTGGCAACACTTTAGCAGCGCTGCACCGTGCCACCTTTAAACGTCAAAAATACCGGGATTTTATGGCTACTGCTCCAGCGGGGCAGATTCGCTATCAGTATTTTAATCCGGCACAGGGTATAGATTTTCTTGAACCTCAGGTTTTCGGTAAAGTTAGTAGTAGGGCGTTAAAATTTTACTCTCGCTATCAACATTACGACATCTTAGAATCTGCGATCGCGGAGCTAGGAACAACATTTCATCCTTGTTGTTTAACTCACAACGATTTAAAACTAGAGAATGTTTTAGTGCATTCAAGTTGGCAGCAGTTAGATAATGCAGAAGTCAAGTTGATTGATTGGGAAGCCTGTGCTTGGGGAGATCCTGCTTATGATTTGGGAACTCTACTAGCGGGTTACTTAAAAATTTGGTTGGAAAGTTTAGTTGTAGATTCAACTTTGGATTTAGAGGAGTCTCTAGAATTAGCGGCTATTCCTTTGGAGATTTTGAGACCTTCGATGTTGGCTTTAACTGAAGCTTATCTCAAAGCTTTCCCAATGATTTTAGAGTACCGTAGAGATTTTATCCAGTTGATTATCAAGTTTGCTGGTTTAGCGTTAATCAATCAAATTCAGAATAAGATTAACAGCCAGCAAAACATACATCATACTAGCCTAATAGCTCTAGAATTTGCCAAAAATATTCTGACTAGAACCCCGGAATATATAATCGAAATTTTTGGTAAATCAGAATTACAAATTCTCAAACCTTTTGTAAAATCAGCCAAAGTTACTGCGGCTGAAAGGGAAAATAATTTGATTCCCCTTTATTACGAAAAAACTCGCCTGCGTGGATGTTAATCACTTGACATCCTTTGGTTAACAGTAATCACTAATTTATGGTTACTGTTAACTTTTCTTTTTTATTCTCTTTATATTCTGTTTAATTTTCATAATTACTTTTTTGAATTTTCATAATTTTAGATAAAACCATCATGATAGCTCATTATACAAAATCTTTATCCAATACTTTATTTGATATTGCAAGTCATCTACAGATAGAATATAACTTTTCCATCAGTCATCCGGATTATGAAACTTTTAGTCTACCTGCTTTAATAGCAGAAACAATTCAGAGAAGTTCTAGAAGATTACAAGATAAATATCTCACCTTGCTACTACGAAACTTTCTGTACGGTATTTATTATAATAATTCATTACAAAGTGTACTAGCAGCAAATATTAGTAATCCTAACTTGTTATTACACCAAGATTTAGAAAATAATTGTGTCTTTGAAATCGATTGGCAATTTTATAATCAACTACACGACAATAATCGCGGTACGGGTTACTTGGATTCTGGTTGGCAGGTGTTGCGAAAAGAACCAGATGGCAGTTTGGCTGTAACTAAAGATGGTTTGACATTACACGTTGAAGAAAATCATCTAGAAGCAACTGCATTATCTAGTAGGGTTGATGATTTAATTGCGATTAGACTACCAAAAAATCGTCTCAATAATGGCTTCTATTTAGCAGTTAGTAATTCAGGTAAACAACAACAGGATGATTTACAAAATAACTGGGGAGAGTTAGAAGTTATTAGTATATTTTTCAATATAAATCCCCAAGGCGCTATTGCTTTAATGGATAGCTTGACACAACAATTAAACGCCGCTGAAATCGGCTTTAACTTTCAAGTTCCCCATCATCCTTCAGGTTGCGATCGCTATGATTCAGGAATACTTAATTTTCAACGTCAAGACTATCCGAGAATACAGGATTTACCGAAAGATATTTACGCAGAACATCAATGTTATTTTCGACCAGAAATACCGTTATTTACCAAGTTTTTAGCACCGGGATTAAGTCTAGCAGAACAACCAATCGAAAAAACCCTTAACAAGCAAAGTTTCGGCGTAAATCGTTGTCAAATTATGGCTAATGCTTTATTTGAAGCTTGGGAAAAAGGTATTGATTCATCTGAAGAAAGGGCAGATATTATTCGTCAACATTTTGCTTGGAAGTCAGTTGATTTAGAATGTCCTTATCTTAACCCCAATTCTGAAGATATTTATTTTGGTTGGAATTAATGAGATAATCAAGCAGGAGAGTTAGGAGTTAGGAGTTAAGAGTTAGGAGTTAGGAGTTAGGAGTTAAGAGTTAGGAGTTAAGAGTTAGGAGTTTTACCAAATATTAATAAATATGCGCCGAATTCAGGCTACAGAGGTGTGCTTCCCAAGTGTAGCTCCAGCTTTTAAGCTGAGAGCGATTTAGCGCAGCCTCATACAGAATTGGTATTAGAAATTATAAGTTATTAATTATCTACCCCCTCTCCCCCCTCTCTCAATGACTTTCACTTACAATCGCACCATTCGCTTTCAAGACACCGATGCTGCTGGTGTAGTTTACTTTGCAAATATTTTAAATATATGCCATGAAGCTTATGAAGCATCTTTAGAGTCATTAGGTATTGATATTAAACAATTTTTTACAAATCCATCTACTGCTTTTCCAATCATTCATACTCAATCAGATTTTATTCGCCCCATGTATTGCGGTGATAAGTTACTTGTGAGTTTGACTCAGATTAAAATCGGCGTTGAGCAGTTTGAAATTAATTATCAAATTTACACAAATGATAAGCTCGCTGCTAAAGCAATAACTCGCCATGTTTGTATTGATGCAACAACCAGACAAAAAAAAGGATTGTCAGCAGAAATAGTAAAGTGTTTGGAGAGATTGCGTTAGGGTATTTTTTTATTTTCACTAGCCCTCACCTCCGAAGAGTTGGGCTACAAGTGCTTTGTAGTATACATGAAACTTAATGTAGAGATGTAGCACTGCTACGTCTCTTTCAATAACCGCTGCTACGGCAGGTTTTGTTTACGCACCCTCAGCCTAATCGGCTGCGAGCAATTAAACATATGCAACGGCGATTTCATAAAGCTGTTGACGATTAATTTTACCTTGAGAATTCCGGGGTAATGAAGCAACCGAAATCCAGATTTTAGGAATTTTATAATTGCTCAGTTTCTCTTTGAGTAAAGCTTGAATTTCTAAATTTAAAATACCTGATTTCTCTGGTACATAAATAGCTGTTACAATTTGCCCCCAGTGTTTATCAGCTAAGCCAATTACACAGACATCAGCTACCATTTGGGTTGTTCTAATTGCTGCTTCAATTTCTGCGGGGTAAACGTTTTCTCCACCAGTAATTATCTTATCGCTATTTCTTCCGACAATATTTAAATAACCCTGTTCGTCAAAACAAGCTAAATCATCTATTTGCAAACAAGTCTGTATAATATTATTTAGAGGGTAATAACAAAGAGCTAAAGATTTAGCTTGAATCTTGATTCTTCCAACTTTATTTGTTTGAATAATACCTTTTTTTTCCTCAAGAATTTGCACTTGTGCGTGAGGTAGAACTTTACCGCAACCAATTTTACCTCTAAGAAAATCTTCTGGTTTCAAGGTAGCAATTTGAGACGCGGTTTCTGTCATTCCGTAAGTAGGAGCTAATCTTAGATTATTAAATCTGGCTTTTTGTAGTAATTCATCCCAAGCTGGTGCTCCTCCTAAAAGTACAGTTTCAAATTTACCAAGCCAGTCAGTTAAATCTGATTTTTGTAACAAACGTTCTAACTGAGTAGGAACTAAAGATATAAAAAAGTTTAAGTTTATAATATCTAAGTTTTTAATATTATATTTTTGACCAGATTCCAGCATCTTAAAAGATGAAATAACTAACTTTCCACCAGTTATAATACAACGCATAAACTGCATTAAACCGCTAACATGATATAACGGCAACACACAGAAAGAATTAATTTTATATATTTGAAAATACTCTTGAAATCCTCTTACCGAAGCCATCAAAGTATCCCAAGTATGAACGGCGAATTTAATTTTACCTCCAGAGCCACCCGTAGGAATCATAATGTGTGGAGAATGGGGTATTACCCTCACGCAACCCGCAGTAGGGAATGGGATATTGGGATTATTAATATAAGCATTAAGGGAGGAAAATACTTCTACTACCTTACCTTCTGTTCCCCAAATAATATCTGGTTTTACTAAATCAAAGACTTGTAGCCATTCTTGTTTTCCCCAATCGGGATTACATAAAAATATCGGAGATTTTGCTTGACAAGCAGCGATAAACCCAGCTAAAAAATATACGGGTTGGCGTTGATTTAAAATAATTTTTGGTAGATAAGAATATTTTTGCTGAAACTTGATGATATCTAAATAAAATTTTTCAACTAACTGAGTAAATAAATGGCTATTCTCGCAAATTAAACAGTCATTATCTACAAAATACTTGAGTTTTTCTTCCATAGATTATCCAAAAAAATTTTCTCATCTTCTGCAAAATAATGATTCACACCAAAACCTACCGCTCTTTTTTGATGAGATAATTCTGCAGCTAATGATAATGCAGCTTCTCTACCAATACTGGTTTCAAAAACTGATGAAAATACAGTATCAATTTTATGAGTGAGACAAAATTGCCGCAAACCTGATGGGGAACCAATTATACCGGCTTTGATAACAAAGATTTCTCGCCATCCTTTCTGGTAACAGCTTTGAAGTTGTTCGAGTGTTGCCACAGATTCATCTAAAGCTATTTTGGTGATGTAACGGTGACTCAATTCCAACATTTCGCTGAATTGGTTAACCCAAAGCGGTTGTTCAATAAATTCTATTTCTAGATGAATATCATTATTTCTATTGATATTATCGCACTTTTGCAGCCAAATCTCAGTTTCACGATAGGTTAATCCACCATTCGCGTCCAGTCGCAGTTTTGTGAAAGCAGGTAATTCTTGAATCAGCAAATCAAAAATAGATACTTCCTCAACTGTGGAATAAACCCCGATTTTCCATTTAAAAGTACGATAACCATCTTCCCATAAATTCTGCCATTGATTTAAAGCAGCTTTACCAGCCGGTAATAAACCGCTACAACCGAGATTTTCCCAAGACTGGGAAGCATAAGGATGATTTTTACTTACCATTTCTCGTGCTGACTCAAATCCAAACTGACAAGCAGTTAATTCATCGGGAATCGAGAAAATCGTCTCGTCAGTAATGTTGTTTGGTAATTGGCGACAAAAAGAAACTGCCTCCTCCAAAGTTTCCGAGCCAAACCAACTAATAGGAGAAACTTCTCCCCATCCAACTTTTCCAGTTTCATCTTGAAGACGAAGAATAACGCCATCACAATTTTCCCAAACACCGTGAGATGTACTCAAGGGAGTCAGGAATTTTCGACTATAAGCACGGAATTCAAATTTGTACATCTTTTTTGGAAGAGAAGGAGAATTTTAAAGTCAAAAGTCTGGCATTCAATACTCCTAACTCCTAACTCCTAACTCATTACTCCTTACTTATTACTCCTTACTTATTACTCATCACTCATCACTCCTAACTCCTAACTCCTAACTCCTAACTCCTAACTCCTAACTCATTACTCCTTACTTATTACTTATTACTCCTTACTTATTACTCATCGACGAGTTACTCCTAACCCAAAACAAACCCTACTCCTAAAAGTAAACAACACCAGAATTGCACTGCGATCGCGATAAACTTAGAGTTACTTACTCTATCTGGTTGGTTGTGATTTTCACCGACATGGTGACATAATTTAAGGGCGAAAGGAAAACTGAAACAACTTAAAAGCGTCCATAAGGGAAAAATTCCGCAAATTACAAATATTAATATCAATACATAAATACTGGCAGTCAACCAGTTTAAAACTTGAGAACCCTTTTGAGTCCCCAAACGAACAATAGGAGAAAGCTTACCAGCCGCTAAGTCATCTTCGACTTGATGAAAGTGGGAGCAAAATAATACTAAAGTGGTAGCAATGCCGACTATTAGCGAAGCAGCTAAACTCATGAAAGAGAAACTTTGAGTTTGACTGTAATATCCTGCTGCTACTCCTAAAGGACCAAATGCAAAAAAGCAGAGTATTTCTCCCTTACCTTGGTATCCTAAGCGAAAAGGAGGTCCTTGGTAAAGATATCCTAAACCGCAACAGAGCAAAATTATTCCAATTACAGTCAGGTCTTTTTGCCACCAACTAATTGCTATTATTCCTAATAATCCTAAGCTGAGAAAGCAATTTCCCAACCAAAATATTAATTGTTTGTTACCTGTTAAATTTACTAAAGAATGATATTTGTGAATATCAATTCCCGTATCAGAATCAAATACATCATTACTCAAGTTTTCCCAAGCAAGAATCAAAATTGCCGCAGCTAGAAACGTACAAAAAACTGCTGTATTAAGCACCATTCTTTCGGCAAAAGCGACAGCCGTTCCTACCCAAATGGGCATAATAGCAACGCTATACATTGGCGGTTTCATTGCCGCCATCCATAACTTTATGTTGGGATATAAAATCAGCTTTGTAGTCATGAGTTGCAATCAATAAATTGCTAAATTTTCTACCGACACAAAGTCGCAAGCACATTCATTGTAATGCTTGTTTTACCAGTTTTCTCTCTTTGTTACATCCCTTTTCTACTGGGGCTGTATTTCGAGCAAAAGCTCCTGTAAAATCTAGACTCGAAGCAGTATATGAGGTTTTTAGCATCAACGTTGGTGCCTCTCCTCAACTAGCTGGTAAAACTGCATCTGAATGTGCTACCTGTAGAAATACGACCACGATTCATGATGCTTTAGGAAGAGAACTTCAAAAAAATTTACTATTTTTAGATCCATGACAGTTTCACCATGTTCTGCCGAGTTTTTTGTATATAATAAGGAACTATACCAATTTCTTATAAATAATCGAGCATATTGCATTCAGAATAATTGCACTCAAATAGCTAGTATTGCTTTAGAAATTGACTCGGTAGACCCTTTGGTTGTCTTCGGGAAACTAGCTGCATCTAATAAACTAAATTTTTATTGGGAAAGTCCGAGTAAAAAGGAAGCCATTGCTGCGATTGATTCTGTAACAAAATTTAAAAATGAGGGGAAAGAACGTTTTACTCAAGCTGAAAAATTTATCAAATATTCTGTTGGCAAAATAGTTAATTTTTGCAACACAAATCATTCTTTTACTAAACCGCTATTTTTTTGTAGCTTTAGTTTTTTTGAAAAAAATTTTCAACAAGACTACCCTTTTTCTCCTAGTACCATCTTTTTACCAAAATGGCAAGTAACTCGTAGTTCAAAAGGTTGTACTTTAATCGCAAATATTGCGATCGACGCGGATTTGGATATACAAAAAGTTTTAAAAGATTTGTGGCAGAAAGTTACAGCTATCAATAATCTAAAATATGATTTTATTAGCTTAGATGATTCCAGACCTCAATTTATTCAAAATTCAATTAGTAGCGCGAGTAAATTTAAACTATCGGTATTATCAGCTTTAGAAGATATTCGTAAAGGTCATTATAGTAAAATTGTGTTGGCGGATGCTTTAAATATTCAATCAACCACTCCATTAAATTTATTCAAGTCATTAAATAATTTACGTCAATTACATCCCAACTGCTGTATTTTTTCCACAAGTAATGGCAGAGGGCAAAACTTTATCGGCGCTTCTCCGGAAACATTAATTGCGATTCGCAATCAAAAATTGATCGCCGATGCTTTAGCTGGAAGCGCAGCAAGGGGTAAAACACCGGGGGAAGATGCCAAATACGCCAATCGTTTACTCAATAGCGAAAAAGAAAGACACGAGCATTCCCTAGTAATTGATTTGATTACTCAAAGGTTGTTTAGCCTAGGTTTATTCCCCCAAGTTTCAACCCCTAGATTGCGACAATTATCAAATATTCAGCACTTGTGGACACCAATTATCGCTAAAGTTCCTCCTAAGGTGCATCCTTTACAAATAGTTGCTCAATTGCATCCTACACCGGCAGTAGCGGGTGTTGCACCCGATATCGCTTGCCAGGAAATTCGTCGTTACGAAAGTTTCGAGAGGGGTTTATACGCCGCACCCTTAGGTTGGATAGATTCCGAAGGTAACTGTGAATTTGTTGTGGGAATTCGTTCGGCGTTAATCGATACTTCCACAGAATCATCCCTACTTTATGCAGGTGCCGGTATTGTACCAGGTTCCGATCCAGAAAAAGAATTTGCAGAAATTCAACTTAAACTACAAGCACTGTTAAAAGCACTAGCGTGAATTACTCACACTGGCCCTCTTCGGGTACAGTGTGGGCTTGCGGTAATCACAGGGTAGCGCCGCAGCTTAGACTTTTGACCAAGTTTTGGATTAAAGTTAGCGTATATGTCACCTTCAAAGCTGTTCAATAAGAATTAATCCGATAAAAAAAGTTTAGCTTCGACTTGGGCTCGCTCCTCTTGTAGGCATCGGACTTTGGTAGTAGCATAATTTTCCCAGCCTCGCTCAAGAGCTTCTTCATAGTCTTTAATTGTCAAATTGATGTGTGGCAGCTCGATATCTTGCTGCAAGGCCAACCTAAGAGCTAACTGTAAATCCTTATAGAGTAATTTGACAGTAAAAGCTGGATCTTGAGAAAGGCGATCGCAGCGTCGTGAGAACCAATAGTAGGGTAAGCCGTGAATATCTCCAGCATTCTGACCAAAAGCTCCGAAGCGCAGGGTATCCCAAATCGTTTCGAGGGGAATTCCCTGAGCTAAACCCAACGTAATTCCTTCACTCACTGCTTGCACGGCGATGGCGTTCACAGCATTGTGAATCAGTTTGCATCGAGTTCCATTGCCAATCTCTCCACAGTAGAGAACGCGATCGGCCATTAGTTTAAGCAGAGGTTGCACTCTTTCAAAAGTGGACTTAGAACCACTGCTCATAATGGCTAAACCCATACCTTTCTGACTTTGGGCACCTACAGGACAGTCATTAAAGGGAGCATCTAACATCTTAACCCCTAATGGCTCCATGGCTTTATGAAGTTTAAGCACTGTTTCCACAGAGTTTGTAGTGATATCTATATAGATGCTACCCGGACGCAATCCTTGGCTAAGACTTTGTTCATCCTCTAATATCGCACTAACAACATCAGCTGGAGTGGGTAGGGAGGTAAAAATTACCTCAGAATGAGTCGCAAGTTCGGCACAACTATGGGTAATACATGCACCTTTGGACTGCAATTTAGCCATAGATTCTGGATTGATATCGTAGACATAAACTGAGTAGCCGTGGGCTAGAAAATTAGCTGCTTGTTTTCCTCCGATATTACCGCAACCTATGATACCAAGGCTCGGACGACTGGGAGGGGATTTAGTTTCACAAGTGCTGTTGTTTGGTAACATATAGCGGCTTTATATTATTTTTACTATTCACTACAGGAAAAATAAGAGATCCTGCGAGTTACGAAACCTACGTAATGGTTATCGTCACTCAGAATAATTTGACATTTAACTATTAATATCATTCTCCGCATCGTTGTGATTTACATTCTTTGGAGAAAATTCTGTATTTATCCTTCGATTTGAAGCAATATGATTATTTCTGAATCGATTCGGTTGTTCAAAATCACTAACAACTTCCACAATTACTCTCAACGCCCTGAAAAATTACCGGTGTGAGCAGCAGCAACTCTTGTTGTTCTTGATTAAATGGGAATCACTGAGGAGAACATTAGCGTAATGTACAACTATTCCCTTCATCTTGCCAAAGTGGCAACAGGCAAGACTTTTTCTGACTTATTATTCAGATTAATAAGTCTACTTAGCTCAACTCAGGGTGCTGAAATTTCTATCGCAAGTCTGTCAATCGAAAATATGCTCAAGGTGATATTAAAAGCGGGAAGTAAGCGTAATTTTACTTATTTCTCGTTCTTTTTTTTTGGAAATCAAGCTTTTAGGAGTTGGGAGTTGGGAGTTAGGCGTTAGGAGTTAGGAGTTGGGAGTTGGGAGTTAGGAGTGGGGAGTTGGGAGTTAGGAGTTGGGAGTTAAGAGTTAGGAGTTGGGAGTTGGGAGTTAGGAGTTAAGAGTTAGGAGTTGGGAGTTAAATTCTCAATTCCCATTTACCGGAGAGCGGAGATATCCCAGCAACTAAATTACAGTAAATTTTTGTGAAGAAAAGGCTTAGCATCTTCACCAGTGTAACTACTCGCTACATGACCATTACCCGTCATTCTATACTTATAAGTTACCAAGCCTTCTAAACCAACGGGACCTCTAGGTGGTATTTGCTGGGTACTAATTCCAACTTCTGCACCGAAACCGTAGCGGAAACCATCTGCGAAACGGGTAGAGCAATTATGGTAAACCCCGGCTGCATTCACCGAAGATAAGAAATTTTCTGCTGCTTCTATATCTTCAGTAACAATAGCATCGGTATGTTTGGAACCATATCTGTTGATGTGAGCGATGGCATCGGGTAAAGAATCAACAACTTTAATTGATAAAATCAAATCGCTGTATTCTGTTTCCCAGTCTGTTTCTGTTGCTCTTGTAACGTTGGATAAAACTGAAAGGGTGGCATCGTCTCCTCTCAACTCCACATTTAATTTTTGTAACGCTTCAGCAACAGTTGGTAGAAAACTTGATGCAATGTCTTGATGAACTAATAAAGTTTCGATGGCATTGCAAGCTGCAGGATAGTGAGTTTTAGAATCCACTGTAATATTTACAGCTTTCTCAATATCTGCAGCTTTATCAATATAAACATGACAAATTCCGTCAGCATGTCCTAATACGGGAATTAAAGTATTTTGCTGTACAAATCGTACAAAAGAATTAGAACCCCTAGGAATAATCAAATCTACATATTTATCTAACTTCAAAAGTTCTAGAGTTTCTTCTCTGGTGGTTAATAACTGCACCACATCTGGATGAACTGTAGTTTTTGATAGTCCCCCTTTAATGGCTTTAACTATCGCTTCACAAGAACGAATCGCTTCTTTTCCACCTTTAAGAATTACACCATTACCAGATTTTATCGCTAGAGTTGCTATTTGAATTGCCGCTTCCGGCCGCGCTTCAAAAATTACCCCTATTACTCCCAAGGGACAACTTACACGCTTGAGAATTAAACCAGTATCTAGTTTACGGTGAATTTGAACGCTGCCAATAGGATCGGCAAGCTTAACTATATCCCTGACTCCGGCAATATTATCTTTTAATTTATGTTCATCTAACTGCAAGCGCTTGTAAAGTGGTTTGGCAATTCCCTCACTTGCAGCAGCTTCACAATCGGCAATATTTGCCTGAATTATATCATCTTGTGCTGATAGCAGCGCACTCGCAATAGCTTCAATAGCTTCATTTTTCGCCGCCGTAGATAAAGCCGCTAGCGACATCGCTGCAAGTTGAGTTTGTGTTGCTAGCGCAATTAAATCGGAAGAGTCATGATTGTTGCCTGTCATGGTATTGCTCAAAAACGCAGTCTTATCTTACATCCTAGCGGTGAATGGGAAAAATGAGGATTCGAGTATGCCACGATAAAAGTTAAAATTCGGGGATGCCAACTATTTAAGTACCGTTAGTAGCTCCCATACTAAACTGTATTTGAAAGATATTTTCATCGGTTTTCAAATCTTCTCCAGTTTGATCTTTGCCAAATTCGTATCTATTATTAAACCAATTCAAGTTTAAGCGGGGGCTATTTTTCTTATCGGCTAATTTCAACGAAGCTTTCGCACGAAATTTAGAGTAGCTAGAACTTTCACTAATTGGAGTAAAGTATCCTGAAACAGAAAAGCGTTTGTTTAATTTTACACCTAAATTCAGAAGTAAACTATTTTCACGAGAGTCGGGTAAAATATCGCCGAGGAAACCAACAATACCCAGAGAAACTTTTTTACAAAAAGACTTTTGAATAGAGATATTATTTTTTTTCAATTTTGATAATTACTTGCCTGAGAATATCATGTAAAAAAAATTATTTAGTAAAACTAAATATTTTTTTATAGGTAGAATTAATCACCCAAGTTTAATTTAAGAAAGGGTAAGCATGCTCACCAAAATCTGTTATTTACAGATTAAATTGTGAGCAAAGCATACCTACAAAACTATTGACTATAGCTTTGTAAAACTATGAAAAATTATCCTTAAGGTTCCAGTTCTAGATTTCCTGGTGAATCATCACTAGGCCAATCTGACTCTTCAATGGATTCAGACTCAAAAAATCCTACTACACCTGAAAATTCTGCACCTTCTTCCTCTGGAGGCCAAGGAGCACGACCGTAATAGTCACCTATTACAATATCCCCATTGCTAGCGTTAGCACCTACAGCACCAGCAAATTCTGGAAGTGCAACAGCTGCTGCACCATTGTCACCAAAACCAGCTGCTGCAGATACACCAAGTACATTTCCTTCAGCATCTGTATTAAGTAATATAGCTGCTGCCGCATTTCCAGACTCAGTTGAAAGACCAGAATCTTCTAATACATCTATAGTATTTTGAGCCAAAGCACTAGAAGCTAGGCCAAAAACGCTAGCGGTAGCTACTGTCAAAGCGATAGCAAGCTTAGTTCTAATAGCCATGTTTTCTCCTTTTTTTATTAACCAACAAAATCTCAACCTAAACCAGAATTCAAATTGAGGCTTTGGTTGAATCAAATTTCGTCCCTTAGAGGTGTCTGTTGCTCTTGTGAAGCATGGATACATCATGCCAGAAAAAGCTGATTTTTTTAAGTATTTATTAAATAATATAGCATTAAATTATACTTTTATTATACATTTTTGTACTTAGCTAAAACCTAGCTTAAAGTTAATAGTACTGGTGTTATGTTTAAGTACTCACGATCGGTTTTGAGCAACCTTTAATAAGTGTTAAAGCGATTACTATAAATCTTTGTTAATCTTCATAAAAGACTACAGTTGCCTCAAAGTAGGTATTTCTTCTCTTCTAAAAATATTTCAAGTACCATCCGGAATACTCGAACTCGCTTTTGTAGTTTTCCCCGTCTATTTAAATAATCAACATTTTATATCTTTTCAATTAGGGCTACCAGCATAAATCCTAGTCAAGGGCAGCTAATATAATTTTCTTCTCCTAAAAAAAATTGGGTACCCGTCATTTAGATCTCAAATCATTAACCACTACCTATAACTATCATGACTTCTGCTTCTAATTTTCGGAACACTCTAATTAAACTCAATAAACCTGTTTTGACGCAAGGCTCTACAGGTGAAGCGGTAAAGGAATTACAAGAATTGTTACAGCATTGGCAATGCTACTTTGGTCAAATAGATGGTATCTTTGGTCCCCAAACCACAGCCGCTGTCAATTGCTTTGAGTACTGGATGTTTTTAGCTGAAGACGGCATCATAGATGAAAATACTTGGTACTGCTTGTATAAAGGTGCGCCTGTAGAGATGCCCGTGCTTAAAAAAAATAGTAGAGGAGAACTAGTAGAAAAAATTCAGGAAAGACTTTTGTGGTCAGGGTTTTTTCAATCTGCAATTACAAGTTACTTTGATATCGAAACTGAAAATGCCATCAAACATTTGCAACAATGTAGGGGATTAGTTGTTGATGGAATAGTGGGCGATCGCACTTGGTTTGAGTTAAGTAAAATTCGTGAGTATGGTTGTTAAATATTTTTATAAAAAACTTTTATGATAAAGTCGTAGCCTTTTATTTTCATCTGAGTAAACAATAAAAAAAGGCTGTATTGGTGATATTTTTAATCTATTTTAATAGAATTACTGGATAAAGCTAAGATTTAAAGTACAAGAAGGATGAGAAGGACTTTCAAAAGTAAGTCAATTACAAATAATCGGATTTTTCACTTGTTGCTGGGAATAAGCTAATGGTTCAATCACGATTTCTTCACCTCGAATCACAACGAGATGTCTTTTACAAGAAAAGAACCATCCATCATCGTTTTTCTCATAATTAACAATACCGTGTTTTAGTTGCCATTCTCGGACAGCTTTCCCTCGAGAATATAGAGTAATTCTATAATCATCACCAAGGAGATTAGAAATTTTTTGGGTCCAACTATTTCCTTTACTAGGCGTACAACCACTTAGTAGAATCAGAATCACAAAACTAATAATTAGAACTATAACTTTCAGTTTAGGCATGAAGAATATTTTTAATCCAATTCATTAAATGTATTCAAAGCTTCCTATTTCATTAAATGAAGTGTAGCTAATTAATCAATATTATTTCCGAATTAAGTTGTATATTACATTTTGTGGATTTTGCATTATTACCTGCTCAATACTCTTCAACATAGCAAATAGTAATTCAGAATAATTTGCACCCATAAAATAAGTAGGTAACAAATAAAAGGGGCATCGCAATGTTTAAAAAAGTCCTCAGATTAAAACTTGAGGTTACACAAACAAAGCCTGCTTAAGGACAGGCTTTGTAAATGTAGCAATATCCTTGTAGGATATCGGATCGATTGTTTATTAAAATTTGGGATACTTCCAAATAAAAGCGATAAATAAATGTATCTATTAGCTGAAAAATCTAGTTAAAATATGACAAATATAGTACATGGTTTTAACTAATTTAAAAAAACATTCAGCGATTTTCGACTTTGGACTAAACCAAGCCAAATATAAAAATCTAGTTCTGACTATTTTTAGGCTGAAAACCTAGTATAATTCGGCGTAAATAAGGCAACCATTAAAAATGGCTGAAAAGCCGCAGATATCAAACTTCTTACTTCTTACTTCTTACTTCTTACTTCCGCCGCACTGTACTAGTTGTTTGTTTATCTGTCCAGTTTCTTTAGGTTATACCCAGATTTTAACGACAGACAATTGATGATAATATGGGAATAATCGCTTAATAAACTTTTCTTAACTTAAAACTTCAAAATAATAACAGTTGTAGTTCCTAAAATACTATCGAGGGATAATTTCATACAATTGAAAGGTTTTGTAGATGAAATTTAATTCGCCGAGCAAAATCTGGGACAGACGAAGAAAAAAGGCGATATGAATCAGCCTCAAAATCGACAGAAAGATTCACAGAGATGGCAAAAACGCACAACCGCCCAATGGGTTACATTTAGGGTTGCATCGTCAATACTTATGGGGGTTGTCAGCTTTACTTGGATAAAACAACCAGCACAGAAACCACCCGTTCTCATTATCACCAATAATAAACCGATTAGAATTTCTGCCCCTCTACCCCCTCTCCAGGGCAAACGCCGAACTGTCATTAATTCGGCTATATTGTCAATAAAGTCTGAAATAATCCCATTATTCATTACTTCTTACTTCTTACTCATTACTTCTTACTCATTACTTCTTACTCATTACTTCTTACTCCTTACTCAGCCTATACTCTAAATTTA
>JBHJJJ010000383.1:0-6799 GCA_050042755.1 Rivularia sp. (in: cyanobacteria) | reverse complement strand
GATTTTAAATTTTTACCTAAAATGATTTCTGCGTCTTTTTTGAAGATTTTATTATGGCTACGATCTTGAATATTTGACATTAATATTTTATGATTAATATATTTTTTTTACTGGTTATTGTAGGAATTGAACGGCTAGTATTCGACAAAGCTACAATTGCCCGATGAGGTGGAGAAGGGGGAGAAAAAACTTTTTTGTCTTATTAACCCGGCATAGTACACGACGGTAGATGACTAGATTATTGTGGAGAGCCGATGTCTAAGGCGATCGCCCTCTTCAAATCGTTGATTTATCGTTTTTTGTTGGTAAATTTTATTTGAGTAATTCTCATTAAATTTACTAGGATTTTAGCTATCAATTAAATTATGTAATCAAGATTTATATCTTGATTTAAACCTTGAAAATTTACAATTAAAATTATATTATTTTACTGCTAAAACCTCTTTTATTTCCGGACAATATTCTTTAATTGCGGTTTCAACTAATTGAGATAAAGTTAATGTGGTAGATGAACAATTGCCACAATTCCCAATTAACTTTATTTCTACTGTATCTGGTTCTTTAACTCTGATAAATTCCACATCACCAGAGTGAATTTGTAAACTGGGACGAATAGTATCAAGGGCATTTTGAATCCGTTTAATTAAAGATTGTTTTGGTGATTTGACTAATTCATGGTATAAAAATAATCCGTAAACTACATCATCTTTAACAGCATTTTTTAAGGCTGAAATTGAATCTTGCTTAAGACTTTTTATCAACCGTGTTAAAGCTTCTTTATGTAAATCTTCAATTGCTCGTTTCAAACCCAATGCAACACATCGTTGGCTTTCATCCCATTCTGATATTATTGTTTCAAAACGGTTAATTTCTTCTACTAACTCTTTTATTTCTGTCATTAGTGGTTAGTTATTATTTATTAGTATTTGCCCTTGTAAAATTCTCATATTTTGCACGATTCTCAATCAGACTTCAATGTACCGATTTGATAGAAACGTAATTCAGCTTTTGCTGTTGGATCGTTATCAGTCAAGGGTTCCCATGAGAATTTTTTATCCTAAAAAAATTCTCATGGGTGCCCGTCAAACCGGTTTTTATCTTTAATATAGAAGATGATTCATCTTGCAAAAAATTAACCACTAACAACTGACTTATCTCATTTTTATATCTTTGAGTAAAAATGGCATTATTATACCACCGATAAAGCTAGATAATACAACTGGGACCCAAAAAGGCATTGTTGTTTGTGCAAGAAAACATAATATAAAAAAAGCTGTAAAAATGCCGATAGATGCTTGTTTTACATAATGCATATTATCCCGCATTAACTTTCCTTTAAAAAATAATCTGGCAGAAAACCAACCTATTTCTAACATGATTTCTCCTAGTAATTACTCAATAAATTTAGTACTATTAACCCTAAAATTACACCGGGAATAACGCCAGCAGGACCAAATAATCCACCTAAAATAGCCGCAAAGTTATATCCTAAGTCTTCTCCTGCTAAAAGCATTCCACCGATAGCACCAGCAATCATTGATACAATGCTTGCGACAATAAACCATATAAAACCTGTCAGTAAATTTAAGTCACCAGCCATTAAACTAGTTATCATTCCGCTTAAGTCATAATTCGTTAAAATATCTACCATTTTTCAATTCTCAATAACAATTATCATTCACCGCTGTCGCGGTGCGGGGGTATATCAGTTTTCAATTCTTCTAATACCTGAAATACAGCCTGTGCTTGTTTAACTTGTCCGTGTTGAGTAAATATTTCTAAGGCTTCTTGATAGTAATCACGGGCTTTTAAGATATTTTGCAGATTCCCTGCTTCCGGCTTGTGGAGTTTATCTGGTAAGTTAATTAAGGCATTGGCTTTATTGGCAATAGTATTAGCATATTCGATGGGTGTATCTTGATAATTACGAACTTTCAATGCTTCATCGTAAGCTATAACAGCTCGCGAATTGTTCTCGAAGGGATGAGAAGAAGGTAAATATTGCAATGCATTACCCAAGTTATTTTGCAACATTGCATATTCCCTCGGATGTTCCATGGGATTAATTTGCTTTAAGGCTACTTCAAATGATTGTACCGCCAAGCCTTCAAATAGGTATTGTTGTTGCTCACCCCCAGACATTGAGAGATAAGCGATCGCAATATTGTTGTGCAAAATAGCATATTCCTGGGGGTAGCGATCGCACTTAAATACCTGTAAAGCTTCCTGATAAGCTTGAATGCTATCAGCCATCCGTGCCATATTGGATGAGGCTAATGATTGCAACACTAAGCCTAAATTCATTCGCGCTTCTGCTGTTTCTTCTGGTGAGGCTGATTCTTGCAGTATCGGCAGGGCTTCAAGGTATGCTTTTCTACTTTGTAAGAGCAATTCTACATTTTCTTCTGGAATAGCCTGCAATGCCCCACCCTTACCAACTTTGGCGCGGGCTTTATACAACGATAAATTCTCACCACACAAGTCTTGTACTTTGTCATACAGTACGATGGCATTATACAAATCTTGGGCAGTTTTAGGCTTTTTTACAAAACCTTGTGCTACCTCAAGCAGCATCTCTATTTTTTCTTGCGATGTGGCGGTTGTCTGTGCAATTGTTTTCATTGCTGCTTTTACAGCTGAGTCTGTGATGCTATTTTTCATTGCCATGTTCTGAAATAGATTGCAAACAGATGTCTACTTGCTGTAACCTTTTACGGGTTTTACTTCAATTTTTAAATACAATTAGTATTAAATAGAAGTATTTATAAGCCTGTGTGGTAGATAATCCTCTGTAATGCAATTATTGCTACTATTTTCCTGGGAGGAATCAAATTTTATTTAAAGATTTAGCAATCTATTTCTCATATTATATTCCTAAGCAATTCATAAAATCAATAAATATTTTATTTTTTTTTATCAATGAAAATACAATTAATTATTTTTAAATTAAAATATTTTTCAGGTTAATATAATCACCTTCTATAATCTGAATTTAATTTTATTAATACTATGATTGTATACTATAAAATCATAATATATCTATTTATAAGTAAAAGCTAGCACATTTATTGAATAAAATAAGCCTATAGATTTCTAAATAACATTATATTCTAGAAAGATACTTATATGAAATTTACTATTTATTTGATTTATTTTGTGCATAATAATACTATGTTGCAATAGTTAATAGTATTATTATGCAATAGGGCATGAAAAATTATGTAAACAATGAACAAATAAATAATAAAGTGATTGATATTAAAAAAAGATAGAGCATAGGTAAAAGCTTAAGGCTCTATTTTTAATTCCCAATTACTGATAATTGAAACTGTTCATTGATAATTGTATAGATGGCTAACTTATTGTGGTTACAAGGTGGTGCTTGTTCGGGCAACACTATGTCAAAAGTGAAATTAACATCATGCATATCTTTTTCTATGGTCGCGTGTCAACCCTTGAACAACAGGAAGATGGTAGCGCTTTACAAAAACAGCTTGAGCGAGGAAAAGCTGCTGGTGCAACGCGCTTCTATTGGGACATAATTTCTCGCTCCAGTGAAACACGCCCTGGATTACAAGCAATGATGGAAGACTTACAGCATTTCAAAGTCGATCAATTGACGATCGCCAGAATTGACAGAATCGGTTCGTCGTCAAAGTTATTTTACTCATAGCTGGGTATATTACGAACTAATAATATTAAACTGAAAGCACTTGACCAAAATCTTGATGTCAATTCTTCCGGAGGACAATTGACAATAGATATTTTGTTAGCGGCAAGTAAATTTGAAGTGGGAATGTTGAGCGATCGCCTCAAGGCAGAACG
This sequence comes from Rivularia sp. (in: cyanobacteria), assembly GCA_050042755.1. Classification (GTDB taxonomy): domain Bacteria; phylum Cyanobacteriota; class Cyanobacteriia; order Cyanobacteriales; family Nostocaceae; genus Rivularia. Next base: position 2,974 of record JBHJJJ010000383.1, on the reverse strand, counting down.
TTCTTACAGAAGGAGTAAGGGTAAATCCAACGCTTGTATTGCTCCTTTTGGATGGAAGACAAAGGATGGGGTATATGTGCCGGATACATCGCCGTGTGTTTGTATTATTAAAGAAAGATTGGAGTTGCAAATTTGTGACTTGGCGAAGTTAGCACTTGAAAAATTTTACGAATATCCAAGCACTCATGCCCTGTCAAAGTACCTAAATGAAATGCTTGGATGTACTTCGCGTCCAAAATCAACACCAAAAAAGCAGCAGAATGTTGCTGAAAATATAGAGGAGATTGATTTTAGTCGTGCAAAGAAGCGTGGCAATAGAAGATATCCTCATAGCTCCCTTGGTTGGACAGCTGCTGGAATAAAAAACTGGTTAGTAAACCCTGTTCATGCTGGAGGAATACCGCGTAACTCCACATATGGAAGTGGAAAGGGATATAAATCGTTTGATGAGTGGAATGTTGAGTGGGGTACTCACCAAGGGATTATTAGTAGGGAGTATCACGAGAAAGTCAAAGAAATAATCCGAGGCAATCGTTCTAACCATTGGACGAGTAGAAATATGAATATGCCTAATCCCTACGCTAACCTTTTAAAGTGTTTCAATTGTGGAGGTGCAGTAGCGCGATGTAGTATCAGGTTTTTAAAGACTAAAGGATATGTTGCTTACTTTCAATGTGTTCGTTATCGACAAGGGCAATGTACTCAAAAAGCAATGCTAAGAAATGATAAACTTGAACAACAGTTACAAGAGCATCTTATTAAGGAAGCCGAGGCGATCGCCAATGCTTTGAATTTTGATGAGGAAATTGAGGAGCCACCCCAGCTTTTAGGTTTACGTCAGGATTTAGCTCAATTAGAAAAATGCTCCCCCAATCCGGCGATTGAAAGAGCCAAGTGCGACATCAAAAACCAAATCAGAAAAATCAAATGCAGCTATATGCCTAAATCTATACCCCAACGAGAAAGGTTTATAGAAATGTTTAAAGATCAACTTTTTTGGAACACCCTAAGCAATGAAGAGAAAAAAAGAGTTTTACGCGACTTCGTTAGATGCATTTGGGTTAACGGAAGTTTCCTTCGTGGTATTGACTTGCTGTTTTAGCTTTTCATATCGCTTTAGTAGTCGTAGGTAAAATTGCTTTTTATTTTCCATGAAAGACAATTGAACTCTTCCACAAAGTTTATGCGAACATGCTCTGTTTTCTGTTCAAATATCACTTTTTCATATTTTAATTCTGAAACGCCGAAATTATTGGCGTTGCTGAATCCGAGTATGAATTTACATTTTTAGCATTATTTCTTTGATAAATTGCTTCCCGTCACTCTTGTGAGAATATTTGTAATTCCATCAGGATTACTAAAATATACATTTTGAGAAGCATTCACATTGAATTCTTTAAAACTGTGAAAAAGATTGCGATCGCGAATTGCTCCTCCTTCAATCAAATCTCTTTCTATGGTCGGATTGACTCTGGAACTTTCCTTCCCCAAACTATTGTCAGGAATTAATTGAGCCTTTACAGGTAAGCTCATAGAAAGCAAAAACAAACAACTTAAATAGCTCAGTTGCTTTATATATCTTCTATTAAACAAATTTAGAGAGGAAGTCAAATTGATTGTCATGAAAATTAACAACTAGTATAAGCGATATCGATTCGACTCGTGCCCCTCTATATGAGCCAGGACTTAGATCCAATTAAACTACCTGATACAATTGCTTTAATCTGTTGAACATTTTAACTACATAGCTCTTATCAGGGTGGCATCCATGGTCACCCTGATATATACAGCAGATTTCATCTATATGAGGTACAGTTAAACTCCTCCCTAACCCAATACATCTCTCCCCCTGCTTATCCTGTACCTTATTTAACTGCAAAGTGCTGTAGTTCTTTTGTTCGCGTTGAAAGGGCTGCCCCTAAAGTCCCAAAAATTTGCGATCCATTCGTTTTAATGTAGCTATCAAATAAAGGTGCGTGACGGCAATATTAAGAATTTTCGGCGTTGCTGATTGAAAGTATGAATGGGTCTAAACTAGAAGCGCAAAACCCTATAAAAAGGTTGTTAAATAATGCTAAAAATGTAAATTCATAACCGGATTCAGCAACGCCGAATTTTCCTTATCACTAATAATATCTCGTAGCCGTCACGCACCCTACAAACTTATAAAAAGTGAATAGTGAGTACTTAAAAATAATTTATTCTCCCCCCTCTCCCGATTTTCATCAAAATACCCGATCGGCTACCAAACCAATCGGGTATTTAAAAAATCACAAAACTAAAACAGGAGTATTATATATCTCCAGACCTACTTCTTAACAGCTTCACGTTCTTTTACTTCCTTAATCACTTCATCCGCAACATTCCTTGGACATGGTGCGTAGTGATCGAATTCCATGGAAAATTGACCGCGGCCAGAAGTCATAGTACGTAAATCGCCGATATAACCAAACATTTCACTCATAGGAACTTCTGCTTTAATTCTAACCCCTGTAGCACCTGGATCTTGGGATTTAATCATGCCACGACGTCGGTTTAAGTCACCAATTACATCACCAACGTGATCGTCAGGTGTAAACACATCAACGTTCATGATTGGCGCAAGTAACTGAGGGACAGCTTTTGGTAAAGATTGACGATAACCAGATTTCGCTGCAATTTCAAAGGAGAGCGCACTGGAGTCAACTGGGTGGAAAGCAACGTCAGTTAAGGTAACTTTCACGTCTACCAAGGGGAAGCCAGCTAAAACACCTTTGTAAATACTGCTTTCAAAACCCTTGTGCACTGCCGGCCAAAATTCTCTGGGTACGTTACCACCAGTTACTTTTGACTGGAACTCAAAACCAGTACCGGGTTCACCGGGTGCGATTGTATTATCAATTCTACCGAATTGACCAGAACCACCGGATTGCTTCTTGTGGGTGTAGCTGTCATTGATTGGCTTGGTAATGGATTCGCGATACGCTACCTGGGG
>JBHJJJ010000382.1:0-12600 GCA_050042755.1 Rivularia sp. (in: cyanobacteria) | reverse complement strand
TCTTCATTTCATTACTTTACTGACAAGACGTATTACCCGCAATCATTTGTTCTTTATACCTGTCTATATACCTCCCTACAATCCACTCTCAAAACCTAGCTTTTATGTCCTTCAAAAGTGTTGATTAATTGACGATTTTCTGCATTCCACAACTTTACTGTGTTGTCTGATGAACCGGAAGCAATTTTTTTACCATCCGGGCTAAAAACTACGCTCGAAACTTGGTGTTTAAGTCCTTCAAAGACGTGGATTAATTAACGTCTTTCTGCATTCGACGCCCTTACGGTCCTGTCTGATGAACCGGAAGCAATTGTTTTACCATCCGGGCTAAAAACCACGCTCGAAACCGAGTTTTTATGTCCTTCAAAGGTGTGTTCTACGTTTGATGACCACAAATTAGTCGGTTTATCGATTGCTACTTGAATTTTTTGTTTTATATAAAGTGGTATTTGATTCTTCCACCAGGAATTATATAATAATTGCTGCGCTTCCATCGCTTTAAATAACGCATCACCATACTTCTCTAAATTCAAAGAGGTTTCTGAAGTTAGAACTGAATTATTAAGCTTTTCTGCTGTAGCTCTTACTTCCGAATGCATCCAATTAAATCCAGCAAAACCTGTTGCGACTAAAGCCAAACCTAAAGCACTACTCAGCCTAAAAACTGTTCGTTTTTGTTTCCGCTTCTCTTCCTTAATCTTCCTATCCCGAGCATCCAAACTCAACCGAATAAATTCCCGTTGAGCATCACTCAAATATTCCCGATGCTCTACAGAATTCAACCATTCTTCCGCTTCACCCAAACCACCACCGCTTAACAAATACCCTTCATCGTTACCTTTCTCCTGCCAATTTTTGATACTTATCTTTAATCTTTCTTGCCAAGTGCGGAATTGACGGTGATATCCCATCCACCGATTCAACCTTCCCCAACCATTAATTAAAGCATCATGAACAATTTCCACCGTCTCCTGTTTATTTTGATCGTAATTTATCGCAACTAAACGAGCATTTTCTTGATTTAAAAGCGTAATTAACTCCCAATCATCTGATTGTAAATCGCTTTTATAAACCACATTCCTCGTATCAGCAGCACCTTCCCCAGGGCGCACCAATTGAATAAACACCCGTTGCATTCGCTGACGCTGCTCTGAATTCAACTGAGTGTAAATATCTTCCGCATGTTTAGCTAAAGACTCCCGTAAACCACCAATTTCCCGATAAGCAGCAGTTTTTAACCAACCATCTTCTTGTTTACTCCACAACTGAGTTAAAGCAAACTCCAACAAAGGTAAATTTTGTGCCTTATCTCCCACATCATCCAAAATAATCTCCAACAAACCCCTTTCCAACCTCACACCGCGTTTTTCTGCTGGAAGTCTAATTGCTCGTTGCAACTCTTCCCGATTCATTGGTCCCAAAGGGTAATTTGTATTTCTTAGAGCATCCGCAAATTTACGGTTTTTAATTGCATGGTGAAAGAAATCCGCTCTCAACGTCAACACCAAAGTAAAACCTGGTGAATCATTTACAGCATTTAATAAACTATCCAAAAATAACTCACAAGTATTCTCCTCCGATTGCGGTAACAGCGTATATAACTCCTCAAATTGATCCGCCACTATTACTAAACGATGGGGAGATGGGGGGATGGGGAGATGGGGGGATGGGCTAACTATAGTTTCTACTATTTCACATAATCCCCTTTTATCCTTCAATTTGGTAATCAATAAATCCAATTCATGACAACGTTGTTGATATGATGTTAAATCCTCAAAACTACAACCGGGATGATTCGCTTTATACCACAAAGGAGCTAACCCAACAGCCAAAGATTCAAAAGGATTCTTACCGGGACGAAAATTTACAACCTCCACCTCCGTATTCCGCAACTGAGGAATTAAACCCGCAAACACCACACTAGACTTACCACTACCAGAAGCACCAACCACAGCAATCAAAGGTTCCCTTCTTTCCACCCTTTGATATAACTCATCACTAACAACTTCCCTCCCAAAGAAAATATCAGCATCTTCCTTCCTAAAAGCAAACAATCCTCGATATGGGCAAGCAGGTTTTCCTCCCAAATTCACCCAATTAATCGATTCAACCCCTGGATTTTCACACAATACCGGTAACCAAGTCGCACAGGGATAATCATTCTCCCATTTTTGCAACTTTTCTCGCGCTTCCCTTACTGCGATCGCTAATGACTTACCACCCTTAAAAGCAGGGAGAAAACTCTTAATAAACTCTTGCGCTATCTTATCAGGAACAGGTTCCCGCATCACAATAGTATGGGGTAAATACAAATCCCGTAAATCCCCTACTAAACCCAAACCATCGCAAGAATTGAAAATCGCTAATTTTAAACCTTTTTTAATTGCCGATTTCAGCGCATTTTTTAAATCACTTAGAGAAAGTCTCTCTGTCGAGTTAATCTTGATACTACCGCTACTTCCATCATCAGAACTTCCACTGTGTCCCAAAAATGCCAGAATATCCCATCCTTGCTCATCCCAAAGGCATTCATCCAAATCAAAAGGAGAGGGTTGAGATAAGATTTTTACCCTTGTATCCCCTAGAGATTCTGAGAATATTTTCTTATCAACTTCAGTATTAATTCCCTGACTATCACCAATTACAACTAAAATCCTGACATTATCTCGCTTAGACTTACCAATTCTCCCCGATTCATACTTACTGAAAGCCAAACTTGGTTCAGCATGGTGATAATCGTCAAAAAACTCCCATAAATACCAAGGTAAACGCCGTAACTGGTTATCTTCTGCTTCCACAGTAAAGTTAATCGTCGCATTTAAACTAATATGGTTGCGCAATAGTTTTTCAATGGGACGAAAATCATCACAATTTAACCATCGATTGAAATCTCTAGGAAATTGATTGATACATTCAGATAAAGTAGTTTCAACCATAGAAGAACGACTTCCCGAATTCTGGGGAATTACAATTCTGCCACCAAAACGACTTCTAAAACTTGATTTCCAAGAATTATATAAATTCCATAATTGGGGAGAGTCAGGTAAACTGCCATTACCGCGAGCAATTAATTTATCATGCTCGTCGCGAATTTCTACTGTAACGCGATCGCAACCCAAATCTAAATTACCGTTACCAAATCCGAGAATTACTTTAGTCATAGATACACTTGATAATTAAGTAATGAGTAATGAGTTATGAGTTATGAGTAATGAGTAATGAGTAATGAGTAATGAGTAAGGAGTAATGAGTAATGAGTAATGAGTAATGAGTAATGAGTAATGAGTAATAAGTTAGGAGCTCGCGGAGTTAGGAGTAATGAATAAAGTCCGAAGTATGGTATAATCCCTCGTCTTTAAAAGACAATAGAAACCTGCATTCATTACTTGAATCCTCTACCATGAAATGGACGGTGTACCTAAATACTTATTACTTATTACTCATTACTTATTACTTATTACTTATATATGGGTTGGGATTTGATTAACTTATGCACTATTGAGGTCAAAATTGGAAAAATGGCAGTAGAATACTTCAGAATTTGCTCTAAAGCTTGCTAACCTGAGCGATGCAAGAGGTGCAGTTGCTATCGCCCTTATTATTCGCTTCCCACCGCTTCCTCTTCCAAGTAAGACGGGGAGTTTTCAGAAGACTGGAGTAGCTGTTTTGCGCCGTCACAATAGAGAGAAGACAGGGAACAGAGGAAAGAAAATAACTTTTAGTTCTCACGATTAACCCAATATAATTCCCTTACTCGATTAATACTGATACCAATTCTGTATGAGGCTGCGCTAAATCGCTCTGTGCCTGGAAGGCTGGAGCTACCCGCACAAAGCCAAGCTGCCTTGGCTAAATTTGGCGCATCTATATAAATATTAGGTATGAGTCTAATAATTGCTCACTGCTCACTGCTCCATACAGTTAAATCACAAAACGATCGATTACTGATATATCCCCTTTAACAATTTCTACAGCAAACTCATCTCCAGATTTACCTGTAAAATTCAGTTTAATCCACTCATCTGAACTACCAGCTTTTATATCCGTACCAACTTCGTTATTATTTGAATCCCTATAAAACATCCGCATTTTTATACCCGATGGTAGATGATTTTTTTCAGGAGTAGAATAAAGTCGTAAAACAATATCAAAAGAATCGTTAGCTAACCTTTCTTGCTTGAGAGTTAAAACAACAGCAAAACCGTCATCAAGCATTGTACGATCAATTAACTTGCCTTTTGATATATCACCATTTCTGATAATTTCAAACTGTAACTGTCGGGGATTTAATACTTGCTCTAAAGTTTGCCAACCAGATTCCACTAAATTATCAAACCAATTAGATAAACGTACAACTCTAGAAGGTTCCACAGCAGAATCAGCACTAATGATTCTAACACCATTAAGTTCTTTTAATTCACCAGATTGCACGAGGGATTCTAACCGCTTTAAACCTTCAGATGAACCCGATAGAACTAATTCAATACATCCGGTTCTAATATCTCGTATTTCGATTGATTTATCTTGCGTCATTTCCTGAATTTTTGCCAAAATATTTTGTAGATCGTTCACACTTGGATTATCAGAATCTAACTTAATTTTTGTTACCGAATCATCCGGATAATCTGGCGATGAAAAAGGAAGTTTATAACCAGCTTTTTCCAATAAAACAAGAGTACGTTGCCAATTCATAGACTTGTCCAACTCTTTTGGATAGTCGAGTAATTCCCTAATACAAGGATTTATGTCCTTAGAAAAAGCCGCTCTTACTCCTTTCCCATCTCCATGTAAACCAAGTTTATGAGAAATATCTTTAGGGCTGTAACCAACTAAAGCACCATACAAATAATCTTTATGCACTTCCGTAATTTCTCCTTTCTTATATTTACTTCTAACTGCATTAATATCAGAAATCAATTTATCTATATTCCATCTTGCTGCTTCTGGAAATGATTCTGGTAGATTCATATCTATTTTTAATAAAAGTCAAACACGGGTGTAAGTCGGATATACATCCGTAGCAAGTTGAATGAAGTAAAAAAAGCGATCGCGACAGGCAAATGCTTACTTATCGCAGTTAATCTCTTCAGATTTTATTCTTACAACATTGACTCAGATGTAGTGGTGAAGCAAGGTGCCGACTTCTCTATTCGATTTTAATACATTATCAACGACTCTTAAACGAGAGTCTCTTTACCTTCGCTAACAACTGTTATAACAATACTGTGCTTGTATTTTTTTGACTAAATAAAATATTTTACTTTAATTTTTAACGATTGATCAGGCTTTACAGCGTCCAAATCGGATTAATACTTGTTTTAATAGATACTCTAAACGCTATTCCTCCAACAGTATAAATTACTCTTCTTTAATAACGCTTGTCCCTTTTTTACTCAAAATAAATAACTTATATTCAAGTCATGAACGGATTTAACCCCTTAGAGCTTACAAACTCGTTATCAATACTTCATAGTTTGGGAATACAACAATAACATCAACTGTAATTTCTGTAAATTACAAGAATTAATTTACAAATAAGGGAATCGCGGGGTATGAAGGAAGAATCATCCACAGATAAAGAATTAAGAGAGCTAGTTCAACAAATTCAACAATTAGCTCCCAATGATAGAGAAAGACAAAAATTATTGAATCAATTAATCAAAAAAATTAAGCAAACAAAAAAATTGAAAAAATTCATATCATACTATAATTTACCTGATTTTCAAGACGTTTATGCCGATGCATTGGGAGATTGTTTAACTTACATATCCAAAAAAATTGATAAGTATAACCCCAAATACCCAGTCATGGCTTGGGTAAATCAAATCCTTAAATGCTCATTTAGTAAAGTTTTTAAGAAACGGTATCGAAAACAAATACAATCGGTCATTCTGGATGAATTCCAACTAACGAATATCTCAGCAGCAAGTCATAAAGAAGAAGATATTTGTATCTTAGTAAGAGAATTTATTCAAAACGATCCAGAAGGAATTCTCAAAAATATAAAAATGGAAAAGTACAATGTCTCTTTGCAAAATATTTTGTTGATGATTCTGCATGAAAAGAAATGGAAAGAGATTGCAGAGGAATTACAGAGAAAAATACCTACGATCCAAAGTTTTTATCGCCGTAGCTTAGGAAAACCAGAAATCAAGGAATATTTTGATAAATATTTGAATTAGAGTAACGACAATCGACTTCAACCAATGCTACAGAACATTCATTGTTACAATTTCTTCAAATAGCTAATTTCAGTGCTTGCCCGACTGCCACCCCTCTCCGAGAATTTGGAGAGGGGAAGAGGTGAGGTTGAAAAATCAGATATATTAAGGCATGGATTGAATCTGAATTGAGAAACTAGAATTATAAGCTCCACCTCCATTACCGATGGCAATAGTTTTACCATCAGCACTAAAGGCAGTACTCGTAGGGTAAAGTTGGTCAAAATTCTGAGGGTTTTTTGCAGGCTCAACTAAATTACTAATAGCTCTGCCACTATTCAAATCCCACATTGTTACAGCACCATCTAATGTAGTTGTAACAACAGTTTTTCCATCTTTTAGTAAAGTTGCAGAAGTGACGCTTTCAATATCAGATACCCTAAAATTATTAACTAATTTACCAGTATTTACATCCCAAAGATTGATTTTTGGATCTGTAGCGCTAACTAGATATTTTCCGTCGGGAGTAAAATCAATGAAACTAATAATATTGGTATTTTCATTGATACTACTAATTAACTTTCCTGTTTCAAAATTCCATAATTTAATTGTTTTTTCGGAATTATCTTTAAGGGAGCCGCCACCGCTAGCAAGAGTTTTTCCGTCGGGAGTAATTGCAATTGAACGTACCTGGCTTTTATGCCCAGTTAAAGTACGAATTAATTTACCTGTTTGTGGATTCCACAGTTTAATTGTTTTATCATAACTACCGCTAGCAAGAGTTTTTCCATCAGGAGCGATAGCTAAAGAAGTAATTCCTAAAGTATGTCCTTTAAGAGTACGAAGTAGTTTCTTCGTTTTCATACTCCATACCTTAATTACTTTATTGGTATTCGATTCTGCTGTTCCTCCAGCAGTGAAAAACAGTTTCCCGTCGGGACTGATAATAACATCATTTACCCCATCTTTGTGTCCATCCAGGGTACGGATGAGTTTACCATTTTTTAGGTTCCATACTTTCACCGTATGGTCGTAACTACCGCTGACTAAGATTTGTCCATCAGGACTAAAAGCCAAAGCTTCAATATCCCATATATGCCCTTTTAAAGTAAAGCTAGGTTTAGTTTGTGGAGATTTTGAGATCGATGAGTTTTGAGATGGGGAGGATTCGGCAAAAGTATCATTAAAGGGACTTCCACCGATTGTAACTGTTGCAGTTATAACCAATGCTATAAAGCTTTTGCGAAAAATTGAAAGGTGAATCATCTTAAATAAAAGCGGTTAATACTAGATTGTTACAATTGCTTTAATGTACTTAGCTTTGCTCCTATCGGCAATATATATACCTACTCAATTCAAAAAAAAAGATGAAATTTTGAGTTGATTTTTCCTCAACAGCAGAAGATAAAAGAGAATTAACGTAAATTCTCTTTATTTTTTGATGAAAAAATAATCTAAGTCGGTTTATAGACAATTAACTGGCAAACCCAGTTTATAAAAAAACCAGTTCTGTGCATCACGGGCATCCGAATATTTTTTTTTAGAATAAAAAATATTCGGTAACCCTCCACAAACTTGATTCAACAGAACTTGAAATCAAATATTTTAAATTTTAAATTTCATTATTCTAATGCCCAATGCCCAATGCCCAATAGCCAATTCTCCTTGGTTAACACTTTTAAAAAAACATCGTGCCATCGCTGTAATTCGTGCCGATAAAAAATACTTAGCCCGACAAATGGCTTTAGCAGTTGCATCTGGGGGTATGCAGTTAATTGAAATAACTTGGAATACTCCTCAAGCTGCCGAATTAATTGAACAATTACGCGCGGAATTACCCAATTGTATTATTGGTGCAGGCACGCTGCTAAATTTGTCACAAATGCAGCAAGCAATACAGGCAGGGGCACAATTCCTCTTTACTCCCCATATTGATGTTTCTATAATTCAAGCGGCTGTTAATCTAAACATACCAATTATACCGGGAGCGCTAACTCCTACCGAAATAGTTACAGCTTGGAATCAGGGTGCAACTTGTGTCAAAGTGTTTCCCGTACAAGCATTAGGTAGTGCTAAATATATCAAAAGTTTGCAAGCTCCATTGGGACAAATTCCTTTGATTCCTAGCGGAGGTGTGACTTTAGAAAACGCATCAGAATTTCTTCAATCTGGTGCCGTTGCAATTGGATTAAGTAGTGAATTATTTCCGAAACATCTAATTATGTCTCGAGATTGGCACTTAATAACTCGACAGGCGGAAATTCTACTTCAAAAGTTAAATTAAGATTAATGTAAAGAGATATTCATAGCTTGTAGTCATAATAATTTCTTAAACACAGCTATAGAAAAAGAATAAACAATAAACGTTGAATTTCGAGCATTGCTATCATGAAAAACCTAATTTTACCTCAGTATATTCGCTATTTAAAAATGTTTGTCGCTGGTTTTGCACTGTCAGCTAATCTTGTAAATCTTTCCACTAATAAGGCAATAGCCCATCACACCCAAAAAGTTCACGAAAAAGTTAGCCAGTTGAAAGATTCCAACAAACGCTGGATTCAAGTAGATTTATCACAACAAAGATTAATTGCTTGGGAAGGGAATAAAGCAGTTTTTGGGGTTATTGTTTCCACAGGGAAAAAATCGACTCCTACCCCTATTGGCGTATTTAATATTTATACAAAGTTAAAGAAAACTCGCATGCGTGGTGAAGATTACGATGTACCTAACGTTCCTTACACTATGTATTATCAAGGTGGTTATGGAATTCACGGCGCATATTGGCATAACAATTTTGGTACGCCAGTTAGTCACGGTTGTGTAAATGTAGCACCAAATCATGCCAAAAAATTATTTAATTGGGCATCAGTAGGTACAACTGTTGTTGTGCAACGCTAATGGTTTATTTCCAGCGGTTTTTACGGGTACCCTTGACTGGTAGTAGTCTGTCCGATTAATTCCGACGGATTCGTTTTCTTCCAAACGTCGGGAGACTTCTTCTGTGCTACGTCTCTACATAGTTACCCGAAAAACAAACCACTCAAAACTTATGGGACAGACTACTAGTGTTCTGTCCCATTAGTCTTGATGGGTGTTACTAGGGAGGGGGTAGAGGGGGAAGAGGGAGGAGAGGGGGTAGAACAGGGCAAACGCCGAACTGTCATTAATTCGGCTATATTGTCAATAAAGTCAGAAATACTCCCATTATTCATTACTTCTTACTTCTTACTCATTACTTCTTACTCATTACTTCTTACTCCTTACTCAGCCTATACTCTAAATTTAGATGCGTTTGCCCTGGGGGGTAGAAGGGGGAGAGGGGGTAGAATAATTTTTTATGTACGCGCTTTACCCCGCAAAATTAATGTGGTCTAATACTAGAAATATCAAGTTTCTATGGATAGATGTAGGGATTCTCCTGCATATAAATCTAGAAATCTGAAAACTCGGTATCTTTAATATATCAGTTTTCTTATTTCAGACAAATAGCAATTCAAATATCTAAATTCTCATATTTTTCAAGACATTATTTGTAATATTTATTCTATAAATAAAAACGAGTTTGTTACGTTCAAAATATATTCTCTAAAAACCTCATAATCTATGTTGTTAAAATCACAATTATATCGATTTATCATGATTTAAAAACAAGTTTGACAAACTGTCTTTTGACTTAATTATATTTTTTATTTGATACTGTACCTACTTGTGAAATTACATAGATAAAATTGAGGGTTAGAAATTGAAGCTAAACTATTTTCAATCTAGTTTGACTATTATTAGTATTTTTTTAATTCCATTAAAAGCTATTGCAGAAGTTAAACCAGAATCGATTGCAAAGTCTAAAAATCAGATTACAAAATTAAGCATCGAACCTGACATAAAAAATGAGAATAGAAGATTAGTTGAGAAATTAATTCAATCAAAGCAGTTGCTTCAACAATCTCAACTAAAAACTCAAAAAAATGCTGCAATTTCTACTTCCGCAGCGGACTTAGATTTAAATAAACCAAGTCTAAATAAATTCCCACAACCTCTTCTCAATCCATTATTAACTGAAAATTTAGATGCCGAAAAATTAATAATTGCAGATAGCAAACCTAATAGCGATCCTGACAAATGGTCAGCAGCTCGTCCCGATGGACACGCACCCATTGGAGTAATGGGAGATCATACTCACAAAAAAGGAGAATTTATGTTCTCTTACCGCTACATGTTTATGAACATGGATGGTAATCGCGACGGTACAAATAGCCTCAGCGATAGTGAAGTATTGGAGGATTTTGCGATCGCTCCTGTCGATATGACCATGGAAATGCATATGTTTGGAGCAATGTATGCAGTTAGTGAAGATGTGACTCTAATGGCAATGGTGCCTTATGTCACCAAGGAAATGGAACATCTTACCCGTAGCGGTAGACGTTTCACTACAAATTCCGAAGGCATTGGAGATATAAAAACTACAGCACTTTACACAATTTTTGATCGAGATAAACAGCGCGTACATTTAAATCTTGGAGTTAGTTTTCCAACAGGTTCAATTAACGAAAGAGATGATACTCCCGCAGGTAATGACCAAATACTTCCCTATCCCATGCAAATTGGTTCTGGTACTTTTGATTTACTACCAGGAATTACTTACTTAAGTCAATCGAAAAAAGGTTCCTGGGGAGCACAAGCTTTAACAACATTGAGATTGGGAAAAAATGATAATGGTTATCGTTTAGGTAATAAATATCAGCTATCAGGTTGGGTGGGCCGTAATTGGACGGATTGGTTGAGTACTTCAGTACGATTAACTGGTACAACCTGGGGAGATATTGATGGAGCTGACGATCGCTTAAATCCGATGATGATTCCAACTGCGGATCCCGATCTAAGAAGCGGTACTCAAGTTAATGTAGGTTTTGGTGTAAATCTATATGCTCCCGAGGGAGATTTACAAGGCTCTCGTTTAGCAATGGAGTTAGAATTACCTATTTACCGCGATTTGGATGGGCCTCAATTAGAAACTGATTGGCAATTGACGCTTGGTTTGCAATCGTCATTTTAAGAATTGCGGCGTTGCTGAAAAGAAATATGAATCAAGTTTAATCGATAACCTAAAGCTGTGTAGAGACCTTACAATCTAATGTCTCAAAAACTAAATTCATAAACTGAGTAGGCAATGCCAAATTTCCCTATTATAGCTCAAACTTTAAAAAAAATTGGCGTTGCTGAATTGAGTAATGAATTATGTTTGTTTACATTTTGTATTAAACATGAAACCTGTGTAGAGACGTAGCAATGCTACGTCTCTTTCAATGTGAAATCACATTTTCATATTTCTGTTGAGCAACGTCAAAAAATTAGTTACTGTAATCTTATTTTCCTGGGCTTCAAAATAACTATTCCGAACACGGGGATAGGATCAAGATTCCAAAATTTGAATTTCATCTAACTTATTAATTACAACATCCGCACCTCGAACATTATCTGACTTACCAATCCAAGTAATACCAATACAACCGGCGGCTTCGGCGTTACGCGCCATTTGCATATCGCCGACAGAATCTCCTACCATCAACGTAGCCCCTGCTTCAACTCCCAATTTTTCGCAAGCTTGCAAAAACAAAGCTGGTTGTGGTTTAAAGATACTACCGTCTACTCCCATTTCTAAATTTATATAATCCCTAAGTTGATTAACTGCGACAAATTTATTTACTTCCTCAGTTGTCGCCGCTGAAAGTATACCAAGTCGTAATTCTGCTTGTGAAAGCTTTTGTAGTACTTCCAAGCTACCCGCAAACAAAGGTGAAGGAGAATCACCCAGATACTTATCTGCTTCGTCTAAACTTTGACGAGCTATTTGTAAAGATTCAATCCAACCTCTTCCCGTTTCTGCAATATAAGCTGCAGCGGCAATTTCTGTTTCCCGACGACTTGCCACAGCCATTAAACCAGCAGCATCTAGGATATCACCATTAACACCAAATGCCATTAACAAAGGTTCACCAGTACCAGGTATTTGTGCGTCTATAATTCGCGCTGCTTTTTGGGCAAAGTTACGTAAATATACTTCTGAGTCTTCTAAAGTACCGTTTTTGTCAAATAAAATTGCTTGTATATTTGAAAAAGTTGTATTTTTGCATTCTATAGTCGCCAAAAGATGCCACCTCGTTTTTAAAAGTTAAAGGTAATAATCCAAAATAAATCAGCACTTACGCAATAGTCACAAGATCCCGCCTTGGTGCCGTACACCCATCCTCTTATTATTGCGTTAAAAATCAAACAAAGTGTCACAAGGTTCCCGTCACCTGCCCCAGGGCAAACGCATCTAAATTTAGAGTATAGGCTGAGTAAGGAGTAAGAAGTAATGAGTAAGAAGTAATGAGTAAGAAGTAAGAAGTAATGAATAATGGGAGTATTTCAGACTTTATTGACAATATAGCCGAATTAA
>JBHJJJ010000381.1:0-10282 GCA_050042755.1 Rivularia sp. (in: cyanobacteria) | reverse complement strand
AATGAGTAAGGAGTAAGAAGTAATGAGTAAGGAGTAAGAAGTAATGAGTAAGAAGTAAGAAGTAAGAAGTAATGAATAATGGGAGTATTTCAGACTTTATTGACAATATAGCCGAATTAATGACAAGATGCGTTTGCCCTGTATAATCGCACTAAAAAAGGTAAAAAAGTAAATCATACTCGAAAAAGTCAATTAATCGTTTTACCTTCAGGGAAAGATATTGTTGATTTAGTTGCTGGAGAGGGTCAAAAAGCGATATTAGTATTTTTAAGAAAAGTCAAAAAGGTTTTGATCCAAAACAAAAATTTCACGGTGATAAAGCATATCAGGGAGGAGAATCAATCAAATATGCCAAAAAGAAACCAAAAAATAAAGAATTAACTCTTGAAGAAAAAGAGAAAAATAAAAAACTAGCTTCTGAAGGAATTTTTGTTGAACACCTAATTCGTTTAGTAAAAATATTCCGAATAGCTCAAGAAAGATTTAGATTGAATTCGAGTAAATATGAACAGATAATTATGACTATTTGTGGACTCGTTAGATTGAGAATAGGTACGTATATTTTATAGAGATAAAAACATCAAATATGTCAATACTAAATTCATTAAAGCTAATACTATATTTCTGGTAGTTATTAATAGTAAGCATCTCAAATGCCTATTTTTTCCTGCAAATTAACTACGTTTGCGATTTGGCGATAGGCGAAGCCGAAACCCTCGGGGTGTATCGCAAACTAAAAGGTAGTGATAGTAAGACTTTGGTTGTTTTCGGAGATGTCTATTCAAGTTTAGCGATAAAAAACCACCACTAGATGATTGCAGTTTGGAATTATCTTACAATCATTTACCATCTAGAGACTGGAGTTTATTTCCCCTCAAGCCTACTTTGAAGAAGGTAATCGAAGACGATAGCCGCAACCCTTTTGAAATTGGCGAAATAATTACCGTGAAACGCCAAACTGCTCGCATAGTATGGCTCCAAATGAAATTTATCCACACTCAAGAAGAACCACGGGAAGCCTTTTCGCGCACTTGTATTGGCTTAGGCTCAAATATTCAGTGTTTAATTACATTTGATTTTTGGGCTGACCAAGCAGAACAATTAATACCCCTATGGGATGAAGTTATGAAAAGTCTGACTTTAGGATTATACATCCGCGACCCCAGGACTGGTTTAGCTTTTCCCGATTAAATGGCGAATCGCTGCAATCCATCAAACTAGTACCGCTACGCGGAATTCAAAAATCAAAAGTCTGGCATTCAAAAAACTTATTGAGTAGGATTTTGATCAATTTGAAATGGTTGTTTTATTTCCGCCGCGATGTACTAGTAGTCCTTCAAGGAAACTTTGCCTGGTACTATGAATGTCTATTCACTACTTACTACTCACTGGATTCCACACGCCAATTTTGGCTTGTGAGAGTACTAGATTTAGAGACATTATGGCGTGTTTGATGTTGGAAACACCATGTCATTTCTAAACGCCGAAGAGCCAACAGCGGTTGATTTAGTTACTGATTTTGGCGTTAACGTTCTATGGCATCCTAGTTTGGGAATAGAGTTGGGGATAGACTTACAGACAATGTTGTGGGAATGTCTCTTAGGTCAAAAACCCCTCGACATTTTAGTTTTTGAAGGCAGTGTAATTCAAGCCCCCAACGGTAGTGGCGAATGGAATCGTTTTGCCGATCGCCCTATGAAAGACTGGTTAAGCGATATGGCTCAAGTTGCTAATTATGTGGTGGCTGTGGGAGACTGTGCTTGTTGGGGAGGAATTCCGGCGATGGCTCCTAATCCCACCGATTCGACGGGATTGCAATTTCTCAGACGAAAAGAAGGCGGATTTTTAGGTAAGGAATTCCGGTCAAAATCTGGTTTACCCATAATAAATATTCCCGGATGCCCAGCCTACACCGATATATCTTTTGTAATGGCTTCTATGCAAGCATTTAGTATTTTTTTAGAATCAAGATTGCTTAAATATTGCTTATTTTAAGCTAACGCTATAGGACTAAAATTAATTAAAAACCTAAATTGGATATATAAATCAAATTACTTAAAATTTACTTAATTAGATCTATTGAGTCAAAAAAATAGAAAAAATTTATGTATTTATAAATAGGAATTAGACAAAAAAATACAGGTTGTAATCACCTGTATAGTTTTAATATTTTTATCTTTGTATTACTTAATACTTTGATTCAGGTACAATCTCGATATTTCTAATTCTAAATCAGCTATACGTTTCTTAAGTTGAGTGTTTTCATCTTTTAATTTTTCGTTTTCATTTTGTTCCTCAAATGCTTGATTGAAAGCTTTTCTTCTATTTTCTAATCCAAACCAACGTTGATATACTAAGGTATGCATTTCAACTGTATGTCCTAGATTGTCAGCAGCAGCTTTAACAGGTACTCCTTGTAAGTGAGCGCGAATCGCACAAGCATGACGTAAGTCGTAAGGTTTAAAGCCAAAGCTGTATCGAACAAAGCAATGACTAACATTACTCACCTTACTTTCTAAGCTTTTATAGTCTTTTACTTCAGATACATATTTTTTTAAAAATTCAATATTTTCTGTGTTATGTAAATCAAAAAGTTCAATCCATTCAGGTACAAACGGAAAGACTTCTCTATATCCAGTTTTATTTGATTCATGAACTTTAAAAGTATTATGTTTATTTTCAGATGAAGTCAACCAATCTAGATCGGGTTGATTAAAAATTTCTCTAGGGCGTAAACCATATATAGCAAGCAGTGCGTAAATCAATTTAACGCGCTTATGGCATTCAACCGCTTGTCTTTTTGTAGATGCTTCATTTTCAATAAAGTAACAAAACTGGTTAAAAATACGCACAACGTCATTGTCTGTAGGAATATCTCTTTTTTGCTTTTCTATCTTAATCTTTAAAAAATTAAAATCAATATCAATGGCTAATTCTTTTACTATGAAATTCGCACATTCTATACACATTTTCCTTTGAGAAGGTGTATTGGATTTTTTGATTTTATCAACTAGACTAGACTTTGAGATTACATCATCTGACAGAAAAAACAGCTTATATCTTTTCTTTAAGCCTGAGAATGTATTTTGACTTCTGATTGTTTTTTTGCGAGTTTGAAAATATCTTTTTTCCAAATCATCGTAAAATTCCCTGAAAGTAATATTGTTCCTTGTTTGAGCCTGTTTACCTAAATACTTATCAGTCCATACAAAAGTTTGACGAGCAATTAGCTTTCCTAATTCATGAGCTTCTTCTTCTGCGGTTTTTAGCCCGTCAAAGTTAGCTGGTATGCCTAAAGATATTGTGTACTGCTTTGTTGGCTTTCCTTGCTTGTGAGTATCACCGGGCTTGAGTGGGAGTGTAGAGATTAGCTGTATTATCGCCCCTGTAGCCTTTAAACTGACTTTAGTTTTACTAGACTTCAATCTCTGATTAACCTTGACGAGTTCTTCGTTGAATTTCACGTCGTAATGTTCCTTTGTCTTATCTGCTATATTCTTACGCCCCTTGTAGGAACCATCAGAAGTGCTAGGAACCTCAAAATCGCTGAAAACCCGATCTTGTATATAATCCATTTTTGCTTAATTTTGACTTAAAAAATAAAATGTTCTACTTGAACTAAAACGACTTAAAGTAAGTTCAGTGCAAACATTTTAGTCATATAAAGCACTCTAGTCAATCAGGTTTCCCAGCCCATCCTGATTGGATAACTCAAATTTTGGTGGCGATCGCCACTGGTAGAATTGGTGATATTGTCCTCGATGACTTGCATCGTCCCCAAACTTTCTTTAATACGTTTACTCAAACAGGTTGTACGAGAAATATTCACTTTGCTTACAAAGCATCCACCACAGAATTTGGTCAGCGTAAAGGATGTCTATTTTACGATATCGGTTGTCGCGGTCCCATGACACACTCTTCGTGCAATCGCATTTTATGGAATCGCGTTTCATCAAAAACCCGGGCAGGAGTACCTTGTTTGGGCTGCACCGAACCAGAATTCCCTTTTTACGATCTCAAACCTGGAACCGTGTTTAAGACAAAAACTGTTATGGGAGTTCCTAAAGATTTACCCACAGGAGTCAATACAAAAGACTATGCCGTCTTAACAATGGCAGCAAAAGACTCAATGCCAGCTTGGGCAGAAGAAGACTTTTTTACGGTGTAATGTGCTCGGAGAGGGGTAGATAATTTTTAACTCATAACTCCTCACTCCTAACTCCCTACTCCTTAACTACTTACTACTAACAAAATTATGGGAATACAAACATTAGACATTTCGCCTCTGGGTAGAGTTGAGGGTGATTTAGATGTAAGAGTTGATATCGATGATGGGCAAGTCGTCAACGCTTGGACTCATGCGGAATTATTTCGCGGTTTTGAAGTTATCCTCAAAGGTAAAGATCCACAGGCTGGGTTGATTGTGACACCAAGAGTATGCGGTATTTGCGGTGCTTCTCATTTAACTAGTGCGGCTTGGGCTTTAGATACTGCTTGGAAAACCGAAGTTCCGCGCAATGCTATTCTGGCGAGGAATATTGGTCAGATTGTGGAAACTATACAGAGTATTCCTCGCTATTTTTATGGACTGTTTGCAATTGATTTAACTAATAAAAAGTATCAGCACAGTCATTTTTATCAAGAAGCTTGTCGCCGTTTTGCAGCCTTTACGGGTAAGTCTTATGAAATTGGAGTGACGGTTTCTAGTAAGCCAGTAGAAATTTACGCTTTGTTTGGCGGACAATGGCCCCACAGCAGTTATATGGTGATAATTGGCTGAGTTGTTTGTATATAAGGGGTTTGAGCAGAAATTAAGTCTAATTTCCTGGCTTTTCCTTAAATTGGGCGATCGCTGTTAATCCATATTTATCCCTTTTCGCCAGAAAATTATAGAAAAAAACCTTACTAGGGGGCTGAGGCAAGAAATGAAGAGAGATTTTTTTAAGCAGAATAGAAATAATTAAAAGTCATTTGATTTTATGAATCATTTCCTAATTTTTCACTAAAAGGGACTTGATGGGTTACTTTACTCAATGGAAAATTTTCAATAAATCCTAACGACTAAGAGTAAATGCCCAAATCGTAAAACAAGTGGAAACCGCAAATCCTGCTGCAATGACTAATAGACGATTTGCAAACTTTGTTGAATCTCGAACAATTAAGTACAAACTTACTGTACGTATAACTACTGTATGAGTCAGGATACAATTTAGAATTTGCTTACTTAAATTTATTTGCTCCCGGATTGCTCCGATCGTACTAGTTTCGATTTTTACCGCTTTTGAAATAAGAGCTTAGTAACAGGATCCAAATCATGCGTCAAGTAGCACTTGACATTAAACTTCAGTCAGTTGTAAAGTAATACTTGACAAGGAACGAGAAAAGCGATGAAAAACCGACTCAAAGAACTTCGACAACTGCACAAACGGTCACAATCTGACCTTGCCAGAGAATTAGGAGTGAGTCGTCAGGCGGTGAACGGGTTTGAATCAGGTAAATTTGACCCTAGCTTGGATATGGCTTTTAAAATTGCCAGGTTGTTTAATGTCGCCATCGAAGATGTTTTTATTTATGAGGCAAAATCTATGCAGACAATAATAGATAGAGTAAAAAATTTCTTTGGTTTAGATTTTGGTTTCGAGCGGTTTACAGAAAAGGCAATTAATACAATCAAGTTTGCTCAAAATCAGGCAGTGCAGTTAGGGGAATCGCAGGTTAAGCCAGAGCATCTGTTAGCTGGATTATTAGCAGATCCAACGACGACTTCGGCTCAATTACTCAGAGCTAATGGCGTAACTGTAGACGTTGCAACTGACGAACATTCTTTTGAATCCGGCGATAATTTGAAACTGAATTCACAGAGCAAGTTTGTTCTAGAGCTTGCCTTACAGGTTGTTCGGCTGTCTAGTAAAAAGTCGATAGGAACGGAACATATTTTATGGGGCTTAGCCCGATTGGCTGATACTGATAAGACTATTGTGAGTGAACTGTTTGAGAGTTACGGAATTAATCTCGAAACTTTGAATGCTCAAATTTCAGAAAGGGTTTAATTTAAATTTAATCAGAAAACAGCTAAAACCTGTTGGGTTGCGCGCAGCGACACCCAACCTACTCCCTGAAATCCGATTATTTGTGTTTTGATGGTTACCTGTTATAACCGTTTTAAAAAGTTTGGGGATTAACAGATAACATTAAAGCTTCTTAAAGTACCTAGCAACTGGAAACAACTCAAAGCCTGCTTTTTCATAACTATGACGTGCCGGAGCATGACCTGAATCACCTGCGGTTTCAACCATGGCAATAGACATACCGGCACCTTTCATCCAATTCAAAGCGAATTCTATTAAAGCGCTACCAATACCTTGCCGTTGAAAATCTGGTTCTACGGCAACCATATAAATTTCACCCATACTATCTTCTGGATGCAGTTTCACAGCTATAAAGCCGATAGTAGATTGGTTATCAATAGCAACCCATACATTTGTATCTTCTGCAGCACAAACATCTTCAACAGCTTTTTGCTGACTTACACGCCAACTATCGGGATAAAATGCTTGGTAAACATCAGCATTCAGGGACTTCTGAAGCGAATCAAAAACCGGAGTCCATGCTCGCAGTGAAAGACTAATAATTGCATCAAGTTGATTCGCAGAGTATGGTTGAATCTGCATTTTTACGCCGCTAGTTATTATCAGTATTAATTTTATCAGATAAGCGATTTATATTTTTTTACTTAGATTTACTTATACAAACCATAAGAATGCTTGGATTGACTGTTGAGACTAGATTGTAATCCCTATAAGAGTTAATTAAATTTTCAGGTCAAAATGAGCTAGCGCCGATTTAAGCCAATTCGTCCTCTTTTTAATGAAAAATAAGTATTTACATAGAATCTTAAGTTTTTTTATTTGTATTAAAAAACACTACTTGTATATGTGTTTACCAGGTATAAAATTAGTATCTTGATTTTTATATTTGGTTGATCGCCATGAAATTACGATTATCTAAAGCCTTTTTTACAGCAGGTGTAGTTGCACTTGGAATCATCACAGCTATCAATGAACCGAGCCAAGCCCAAGGTAGAAATTTTTACTGTGGTCAAAGCCAGGGTGTACCATCAACTTTAGTAAATACTCCTAGAGGTACGGTTGTGGTCGTTAAGTGGGTTTCGAGGCAAACCGTGCAGGATACAACCCACAAAGACGCTGTGAGGAAGTATCATCAAGATTTCAAAGACATTACAATCAAGGAAGTCTAGATTTTATCACTGCTGGATATTTAAATAACCAACCAGCAATTTGTGCCGGGAATGGTGGTATTCCTTGTACCTCGGAAAAATTATTATTTACCCTCAAACCGGGACAAAACGCAGCTAATACAATTCAACAACTGTTTAATATTCGCACAGGTGCAGCCGGTCCACTTTATGAAAGCACTCGTCGTGTTTCCCAAAGTTCATCTGTTTCTGTTGTGGATATGAACAAGTTTCTGCGAGAAGCACCCGTTGTCAATACAAAAACTCCAGTTAGAACTCCAGTTAAAACTCCAACAACCCCACCATCAAATGGGGTTTTGGCTTGGTAGAGGTTAAGGGCAGTGAATAGGCGAGTATTTCGCTTCATACCTTTAGATTGGCTTGTTTTAATTATTTGCATTAGCACCGGCTTGATTAATTCTCCCGCACAAGCAAATCCACAGACATCTGAACTATCTGTTGAACAACTACAGCAATTAACCAAATCCATTACCGTTAAAGTCATTTCTGGAGAAACTTCCGGTTCGGGAATTCTCATACACAGACAAGGAGAGGTTTACACTGTTCTGACTAACGAACATGTGCTTACTCCTGGATACGGTAAGCAATATCGGATTCAAACACCTGACAAACTGATTTACCCTGCGGCTTTGTCAAACACAGGTAAATTTGGTGACGATGATTTAGGATTATTGCAGTTCAATAGTCAGAAAGTTTATGCGATCGCTTCTTGGGAAACTTCCGAAAGTTTGTGTTTAGGGAATAAAGCTTTTGCAGGGGGTTTTCCTTTTAATTCTCCTGGATTTGTGTTCACAACTGGACGAGTTTCCCTATTACTTCCCCAAAGCTTTGAAGGTGGTTATCAAATTGGATATACCAATGATATCCGCAAGGGTATGAGTGGAGGACCTCTCTTAAATAATCAAGGTAAATTGGTGGGAATTAATGGTAAACATGCATATCCACTGTGGGGAGATACTTATACTTTTCAAGATGGTTCTGTAACTTCCCAACAGCAATATCAGCAAATGAGCCAACTGAGTTGGGCCATACCCGTACAAGCTTTTCTAGATAGAGAAAGTTCGCTATTTTTAGGCTGCGGACAAAGTAAAACTAGACCTCAATCGGTCCTTTTAGCACCCACAGTTCCCCAAATCCCAACTGATGAAAATAGGTTGTGGTAGGGTTCGGGAAAATCGAGTTTTGAATACAATTATTTGGAGATTCACTTATGAACCTATCGCAAAATTTACCTGCTGTAATTGCTGGTACTGCAATAACTAGCGCTATGGTGATTATCCAACCCTTGGCAGCACAAGCTTTAACAGGAGAAGAAGTTAATAATATTGCCCGTGAAGTGACAGTATTAATTAAAGGTGATAGTGGTGCACATGGTTCTGGAGTTATTGTGGCTAGAGATAGTCAGACTTACTATGTTCTCACAGCAGATCACGTAGTTAACATTAAAGATAACTACAAAATTATCACCCATGATAAACAAGCTCATAAACTTGACTACAGCAAAGTCAAGCCCTTACCAGGAGTTGATTTAGCAATTGTCGAATTTAGTAGTAAGAAAAAATATAAACCAGCCAAACTTGCTAACTCGCAAACGGTAACAGAAGGTAAACCCGTTTTTGTCTCTGGATGGCCTCGTTTAACAAGTGTAGGGAAAGGTGGACAACTTGTACGTCAATTTACGGATGGGCGGGTATCAGGATTTTTATCTCAGCCATTAGAAGGTTATCAAATGATTTACACCAATACTACCCTTGGGGGGATGAGTGGTGGTCCGGTATTAGATGCAGGGGGAAGAGTGGTTGGTATTCACGGTATGGGAGATACAGAAGACCCCGAACGCCTACAAAGGGAAGGATTAAGCCCAGAATCTGCTAACAGTATTGCGAGAATGATTAAGCCTGGATTTAACTATGCGATTCCTATCAATACCTTTTTAACTCTGGCACCAAAATCCGGAATTTACTTGGGCTTAAAGGTCGAAAATTCACCTGCGGGAGAATTAGGTGCGCCCTATGTAGCCAGTGGAAAACCCGATAAAAGAGACACCATTAAAAACATTAATGATGTGTTGAATAACGTTGATGAAGCTGCAAATACGATTAACCGTATTCGCAAGATTCCTCGTCTTTTCGGGTTTTAGCATTTGCTTTTCCTATGCGATCGCTTCTCCAATTTGCAGAGCTAGAAAGCGATCGTGTAGGAAGATTATCTGTGGAAGCAGCATTGGTTTTAGTATCGGTTGGTTCGTTCAATTGCAAGATTAAGGAAAATTGCTAGCTTGTCACTTATTGATAAAAATTTCAAACGCACTATCTCCAAGCTTCAAACCATTACAAAAAAAGGCAATCGGCAGTCGGCAGTGGGTAATAAGTATTAATTCAAACTTCAGTTCCTATCTTAAGTCTCAGTAGAAATAAATTATTATACAGAGGCAGCCCGGCTCGCGAGGTATAAAACGTCAATTTTTCATTCACGCAAAGCGTGTGGATCATCTCACTCTTTTAAGGGTGAGTCACTACAGCAAATCTGCCCACTGCCTATGAAATACCTAGTATGCTGAACCAGCGTTTACCTGAAATTAAATCTTGTAACCTGAATGAACGCTAAACCAGAATACTGGGTATGCATCAATGTAGTGCCTATGAGACAAACCTGATGAAGGATACTTACTAATAAAATTAAGTATTTTCTAAGATTTTCTAGTGCGATCGCCTTTGGTGTCGGCTTCCCCTATCGTCAATCCCGTAGACAAAATATTTTTCTTCGTTCGCCAACGAAAATAGATAATAAAATAAACCAAGATTCTATCGCAACAGTTTTTTTCGCCATGTATATAGGCACTACCGAAGCAGCTAAAATCCTAAATTACAGAACTCCTGACAATGAAAGCCCACGGTTTTTAATCGTGGGATGAAATTGGAATAGGCACTTTTAAGTGCCGTGATTCTTAGTTTCTAGTACCTTGTGCGGCAATGTATTTAATTATCGTTTCAGATGATACACTGC
>JBHJJJ010000380.1:0-27882 GCA_050042755.1 Rivularia sp. (in: cyanobacteria) | reverse complement strand
GTGCTGCTGATATCCACAGCAGTAACACTTTTAGTTTGGAATCACTTTAGCGTAATGTCTGTTCAAACTGAAACCCCCCAATCATTCAAATGGAGTAACGTTAATATTCAGGGCATGGGTTACGTTACCGGGATGGTGATTAGCGAAGCTAAGCCCCGTGAGGGTAATGTACCCGCCGAACCTGGAGATGTGTACATCCGCACGGATGTTGGTGGTCCTTATCGTTTCAATCGCAAAAATCAGCAGTGGCTACCTCTGATGGATATGTTTGATACAAACTTTTCAGGTGGTGGACTAGGTGTAGAGAGCATAGCTGTTGACCCGCAAAACCCCACTCATATATATGCTGCGGTAAATCATGGAAGCTCAATTATTACCGAAGGTGGCAAAAAAAAGTATAAATATTCCGGTGAAATCATGGTTTCCAAAAATAGGGGAAATACTTGGAAACCGACAGGCTTGGGTAACAAAAATGTCTTTATAGGGCCTAATAAAAAATACCGTTCCGATACAGGGGAAAGGTTAGCGGTAGATCCAAATAATAGTGATATAGTTTACTTTGCTTCTCGTCGGGATGGACTGTGGATAAAAAATGGAAAGCAAGAATGGACGGTAGTTAACGCGGGATTACCACAGCCTAAAAGCTTGCCAGAATACAATAAATCTAACGGGAAAGAGAATGAAGATATACCTGGTTTTACCTTTGTCGCTTTCGATAAAAACTCTGGAAAAACGAACCAAGCAACTCAGAGGATATATGTAGGAGTTCATGGAAAAGGCGTATGGAGTAGCAACGACGCGGGTAAATCCTGGCGTAATATTGCAGGAGGAAAAGATCCCTTACGCGGAACGGTTGCTGACGACGGTACACTTTATGTAAGTTTTGGAACCAAGCCGAAAAACTTTGGTCAAGGAACTGGAGGGGTTCGTAAATATAAAAGTGATAAATGGACTAATATCACTCCCGACGGAAATCAAAGAGTTTATTCGGCTGTGGCAGTACAAGGGAATAATCCCAACACTGTAATCGCGATTTCCGACAAATACCTTTACCGTTCTACCAACGGCGGTAATACTTGGAACAAACAAACAATGTATATGGGTGCTTATGATGCGAATTATCCTAAAGATAAAGTAAATCCATCTGCCCCTAAATACTATCAATCCTACTCTGGAACTGGCGCATCAGTAGTAGTTTTTGACCCAGCAAATCCCAAACAAGTATGGTGGACAAACGGTTGGGGTGTAGCTTGTACCTCCGACATAACAGCTACCAACCCAAATTTCAAATGGTTGATGAACAACCTAGAGGAACTTGACACTAACATGGTGCGAGTTCCACCCGTCCCCAAATCTCAGGGAGGAGCAGATTTAATCAGCGCGGTACAAGACATGATTGGTTTTCGCCACCCCAACCGCCACGAAGTACCTTTGGCAAAAATAAACCCAACAAACATTGATGTTAATCCTGATTTTAAATGGGCTAACCCTCAGTGGAAAAAATACCCAGAACCCTTTCCCCATGTAGCCGGAGCAACGGGTATGGATTATGCCTACAAGAAACCCAATTACGCTGCTTTTGTGGGTTTTCATCAATGGCAAGCGTTTTATCCAATACATGGTTTTACCAAGGATAACGGTAAAACTTGGCAAGGTTTTGAATCCGTACCCACAGAGTATATGTGGAGCGCACAGAATTCTAAACGACAGAAAACTATTGCAAAGGGCGGTCAAATTGCCATGTCGCCTATCAACCCCAATAATATGGTTTGGGCATCGACTTGGGGTCCTTATCCTCACTATACTATTGACGGCGGTAAAACCTGGAAACTTGCACATAACTTAGACCACAAACCCAAACCAGAACCCTTCAATCCCAACGATGAAAG
This sequence comes from Rivularia sp. (in: cyanobacteria), assembly GCA_050042755.1. Taxonomy (GTDB): domain Bacteria; phylum Cyanobacteriota; class Cyanobacteriia; order Cyanobacteriales; family Nostocaceae; genus Rivularia. The sequence goes on along the minus strand of JBHJJJ010000380.1, from coordinate 25,993 downwards.
TCACACCCACTACGATGCATTGCCTAAAGCTTGGGCAAATAGCATTCATCCCTATTTAAGTTCGTATATTTTGGCAGCCGATCGCCAAGACCCCAAAGGTAAAACTTTTTACTATTACGATGGTTGGAATTTTTACTACAGTAATGATGGTGGGGCTAACTGGAGAAAAGGAGCATCAAGGAAATTACCCACATGGATAGCACGTCCGGCAATAGTTTCTAACCCGACAAAACAAGGTGATGTGTGGATGAGTTTTGCTCGCAATTACGAGGATGTAGAAGGAAACAAACTATATCGTTCTACAGACGGTGGTAAAACCTTCAATGCAATTCCATCGGTAGATACTTGCGAATTTGTCACCTTTGGTAAAGGTAACTCAGATAAAAACCCCTATATCTATATATTTGGACGCGTAGGTGGTGCAAAGCAAGATACCATGTATGTTTCAAAAAACATGGCAAGAAGCTGGAAACAAATTAGCAACCCCAAAGTACAGCAATTTCCCGGAATTACCTGGTTAGAAGGCGATATGCGATCGCGCAACTTAGTCTATGCAGCTGTGAGTGGACGTGGCATCATGGTTGGAGAAACTGTAGATAAGTAGCAGTACAAGATTGTAGAGACGCAAGGGTATCCCGTCTCTACAATCTTGCGTAACTAATGAAATGTATCATTAGGCTGCCATTGATACTGACTAAGGTTAATTTTACCTGCTGCGTTAAATTCAATTCCTTCGTTTTCTAACATGTTTTTTTGTAAATAATCTCCACCTTCGCGCAAGGTTGAATAGGAAATTTCTCCTTTAGCATTAATGACTCGATGCCAAGGAATATCGTCAGAAGTAGTATCTACCTTAAACATCGCATATCCCACCACACGAGCTTTACCATAAAGTCCTGCTAAGTCCGCTATTTGTCCGTAAGTCGCAACTTTACCAACTGGAATTTGGCGAACAGTTTTGTAAATAATATCGTAGGCAGACATTTTAAGTAATTTGGAGTATGGATAAATTGAATAATTTTCAGATTAGAAAATTTTAATCAACCTGCTTGTTCTTAACATTTTATACTACGGAGCGTCTCGTTACCCGTTCGCAATAAGGGTTCGCAATAGCTAGGCAAAACCTTGGACAAAATTACCCATAATTATCCAAAGTTGCCTAAACAGTATTGCCTCTGAGGAAGTATTACATCAAATTCGGTTGTTGGCTGTCCTTACGGTTTTCTGTTAGAGAGTACTGCTTGTAATTTGGCTTCAGTCTTAGCTTTTTCTTGTGGGTTTAACTTTTTTGTTCCTGATTCAGAGGTTATCCTACTTGCTTTAATTCTATTTATTGCTTCAATAAAATCTTGTGTTTGAATTACGCTTGTGCCATTTCTAGCAGTTCTTACAGCCGCATCAATAACTGCATTTTTGATGTCTCTACCACAAACATTGTCAATAGACGCTAGTTCTTGAATAAGTAAATACGCAGGCAAGTGGTAATTCTGGAGGAAGATGATTCTGCCATATCAAGTAGCGTGCTTTTTCATCTGGCATGGGAAAATGAATATGACGAACTCTAGTTTCAAAGGCTTTGTCATAATTTTCGACTAAATTAGTCGCAAAAATCACCACCCCTTTAAACTTTTCTAGACAAATTAACAATTGACTACATATAGAATTAGCAGCTCGTTCACTTCCTTGATTGGCATTGGTTAATCTTTTAGAAAGCAATGAGTCTGCTTCATCAATAAACAGAACAAAACCAAATTATTATTTCCGTCTAAAAAAACTTGTTTAATTAAATATTTTTCAGCATAATCATCAATTACAATTGCACCTTTTTCTATTCTTGAGTCTTCAGGTCTTTCTGTAACAAAATATTTAACTACTGCTGAATAAGTAAGGATTGGAATTGAATCATCTTCGAGATTAAGATAACTCATTAAATTTTTACAGATAGAATTGAACCAATCTTTAGGGTTTTCAAAAAGATTACTAATTTTATCAAAACTAAATTCTATTTTAAAATCATGAAACATTTTTATATATCTAATTTAAAATAAATAATTTGATATATTTATGTTATGAAATATTTTTTTAAATACCTAGAGTGATTTCTCTTAACAAATTAAACACTTAGCTAAATACACTCACCATAATTAAGTGTTAACACTATAAAAATATGAGAAAAATATACATTTTTTACAATTAGTAAACTTAGAGGATCTGTATTTAATACTAGTACGATTCAATTCACAAGCTGAAAGTAAGTTATTGCAATACTTTTATCTGTATTGCTACTTTATGGCAATTTCGAGGTGTTAAACCGCAATCTTCTATGATTGTCAACTCCTATGTTTTAATTGTGAATAAGACATAAGTTGGATTGGTTAGTTGGAGAAAGCATCATGGGCAATCAAGCAATACCGAAGGTTGTACGAGTTGACCGCTACGAATTTGAACTTGACACGGGACAAGTTTTTCAACATGTAGAACCACTAGAAACAGATGTCACAGTTACCGAATTTCAGGTATTCTACGAACATTGGTACAAAAATATTATGGAAATTGTAACCGATGGTTTGACTCTTAACGATGCAGCAAACCTCGAAAAGGCTTGGTGTAAGCACTAAGACGAGGCAATGGTGGGATGCTTCAGGTAAATTCCCAGCCATCCGTACTCCAACTGGGTACAGAAGATACCGGGAATCCGATGTTAATCGCTTTGCAGGGATTTTAGAAGAAATTACAAGGCGAAACGCCAAGTAGCCGTTTATTGTCGCGTTTCTAGTGGCGACCAAAAACAAAAAGGTGACTTAGAACGTTGCTATTGGCAGAGTACTCGATTACTGCGTTAAACAAGGTTATCAAGTATTAAAAGTATTTGAGGAAGTAAGTGAGCCGCGCCGCAAGCGGCGAACGGGAATGAATGATAATCGGGCTAAACTTCATTCCTTGTTTAAGCTGGTAACTCAACAAAAAATAAGCCGGGTAGTCGTGGAATATAAAGACAGACTAACCCGGTTTAATTTTAGGTTTTTAGATGAATTTTTCAAAAGTCATGGGGTGACTATTGAATGTGTTTCTTCTCAGATGAATAAAACCTTTGAGGAAGAATTGTCACAGGACATTATATCACTTCTTGCCTCAATGTCAGCAAAACTTTATGGACGAAGAAGTGCTGAAACTCGCAAAAAGAAACAAGCCCAGAGTAGCAAGAATAATTCTACTAACTTGGCTCTACTTCTGATGCCCATTCTTCAAGAAACTTTCTTATCCATTGCCCATAAGGTTGGTTAGCTGGCTTAAGGCTATCAATCTTATCTTTTACCCAAGGTTCAAGTACTACCGTTGCTTGAGCCTTTTTTTGCATATATTTTCGCTGATAGTCAGATACTTTATCTCTGTTTGCTTTCTGCCATAGTTTCTGAGAAACTTTTTTGCTCATATATTTGACATTTGTAGGGATTTAAATGTACTATAGATATAGTATTAGATACAAGGAGGTGATTGGCAAGTGGGCATCAAAACTTTTACCACTATAGTTGCCACGATAACGCCTAAAAATATTAATAATTATTGTGCTGACTATAGCCGTATTTATGGTGCTGCTAGTCAATTTTGCCTTTCACTGCGATTAGCTGAAGGAGGACTAAGTAAGTCTGGGCTAAACACTGAATTACAGCAGAAGTTCGGCATTAATAAACGGCAAGCTAACTCAGTAATAGCTGATGTTGAAGGTAAGATTTCGTCAGCAAAAGAATGTCGTAAGCGCCATATCAAAACTATTGAAGGTCAACTTAAATCTGTAAACAAGTTTCTGAATACTTGGCAGAAAAGAGTTAAGGATTATAAGAAAGCTAAAAAGGCTAAAAAGTTCAAGCAATCTTATATTAAAGATGCTTGCGCTATTCGTTACAATCCTTGCCACATGACCGAGTTGCAAGTATTAAAACAACGTATTCACCAAAAGAAACGACGTAAATACGTTTTACAGCAAAAGCTTGAGTATCTAAAAAATGCATCTTTAGAAGTTAATTTAGGTGCTGTTGGTAGTCAGTTTACTTTTGTTGGTTCCAAAGGTGAAAAATCTGGGAATCAAATCTGTCAGATGGATGAGAATGGTAATTTAAATATTCGGGTTCCTCGTTGCTTAGAATCCAAATACGGAAGCTACATTACTATTCCAGAAGTAGCTTTTAGATACGGTCAACAGCACATTGACGCGGCTTTAACAATCGGTCAGGCATTAACTTACAGGTTTTACTACAAAGGTTTTTCTTGGTATTGCGCTATATCTACTGATGTTCCCGAAGTTCCGACACAATCTAAGTTCGGGAATGGTGCAATAGGCATTGATTTGAATCCATCCGTTATTGGTTGGACTTATATAGATGCAGATGGGAACTTAAAAGATAGTGGTCAATTCAAAATTAATCTTCACAGCAAGACCAGTAACCAAATTGAAGCGATTCTTTCTGATATTGCGGCTCAAATTGTATTACTAGCTGAGACTTACGGATGTCCAGTAGTAATCGAAGATTTAGATTTTTCAGCTAAAAAGCAACAGTTACGAGAACGTGGTAAAAAGTATTCTCGTATGCTGTCAGGTTTTGCTTTCTCCAAGTGGGAGGAAGTGTTACAGCGTCGATGCATCAATCGTGGTATCGACTTAATAAAGGTTAACCCAGCTTATACAAGTTTGCAGGGATTAACTAAATATATGGGGATGTATGGGCTAAGTTCTGACACTGCGGCTGCATTGGTAGTAGCGCGTCGCGGTGTTCGTACTAGGTCATTTAAGCGGTTCTCTGACCGTTTACCTCACAAATATATAAAGCTCATTCCTTCCAACCAAGCTTATCTAGGTGGTACTAGAAAACACAGTTGGTCACATTGGAACGAGCTAAGACGCGAACTTTCCGGAGTACGTCGTCACAATTATTTTACCAGCGTTAACAGCGCTCCCGTGGTCAACCGACCTAGGTCGGAGTCTCAAGACAATGCCCTACGTAGGAAGCCTAAAGGCACTTCGGGTAGTAGGTGAAATTCCTACTGGGAATCCTTATGCTGCTGTTGGCATGAGGTCATTGTCCAACTTTGGGTAATGTTTTTTCAACGGTAACGAGACGCTGAATAATTCATTAAACCTATTAAGGGCAAGGAAGTTATCGATCGCCAACCGGCATCACAACCTTCTTCGCCAATCCCAAAGTTTGTAAAACTTTAATCGCCCACCAAGTCATATCTATTTCCCACCAACGCAATCCAGCTTTCGCGACTTTTGGATGAGCGTGGTGATTATTGTGCCAGCCTTCACCGTAAGTTAAAATAGCAGCCCACCAAAGATTCCGGGAATTATCATCCGAATCAAAAGTACGATAACCTCTAATATGGCTTGCAGAATTAATCAACCAAGTGGAATGCCAAAGCAATACGGCTCTGAGAAATATACCGTAGATTACAAAAGACCATCCACCTAAAACATACAATAAAATACCTAAGGGAATTTGCAGAAACAAAAAGTAACGATTTAGCCAAGGGTAAAATGGTTCGCGTACTAAATCGGGAGCATATTTTTTGAACCTTTCATACTCGAAAAATTCCGCACGAGGGTAGAACATCCACAGCTTATGACTCCACCAAAAACCACGCTTGGCAGAGTAAGGATCTTTGTCTTCATCCTCCGTATAAGCATGGTGTAACCTATGTCCGGAAACCCAAAATATTGGTCCTCCCTGCATCGCCAGCGCTCCGATAATGGCGATCGCATATTCCAACCACTTCGGCACTTGTAAACTGCGATGGCTCAACATTCTGTGATATCCCAAACAAATACCAATACTGCCACACAACCAGTGTAAAAATATCATTACTCCCAAAGCAGACCAAGAAAAAAACCAGGGAGCCGATAAAGCCAAAATATGAAACGCACCGAAAAATGCCACATTAATCCAATTTAGAGCAAGTGGTTGCTCACCCCCAGCCGCAGCCAAACGTGTAGTCATAATTATTTATTTTGATTGAGTACTGTTAATAAAACCGTTCCATATATTAGGGCGATTCGGAATTTCCACCCCAAAAGTCAAGGATGCCCCTCAATTCGATGCATTTCTAGACAGGAATTGCAACCCCGCAACATCTAGGTTCAAATAAGATGGCGGGCAACAAATACAACTAAAACTAAATTAGAATATGCAAGTGCTGCTTACATTCCTACGTTAACAGAGACAAAATCAAAATGCAAGTGTCACTTACATTTTTTTTTGGTATCAGAAAAGCCCGGATTTTATAGCTAAAGTGAAAAATGTTATCTTACTTAGCGCCAACGAAGCCCGTTTTCTTAAGTGTTAACCTTTAACCTTTAACATTTAACCTGTAATCCCATGTCTAGTTCCCCAGTAATGTCAACTCGACAACGAATAATCAATGCAGCAGTAGAATTATTTACCGCTCAAGGAGTAACTGAAACTACCACCAAAGCAGTCGCGAAATTAGCGAAAGTCAATGAAGTGACCTTATTTCGACATTTCGGTAACAAACATGGATTGCTTTTGGCAGTAATTTCCGAATCGCCAGTGTATCAAGAATTGGGTGAGTATTTAAAAACTCAAGCGACTCAAACGACTAATGTTTATCAAGCGTTAAAAAATTATTGTGAAAACCGCTTGCAAGCCTTAGAGCAATCACCAAACTTAGTACGCTCCGTGGTGGGAGAGGCTGGTAGTTATCCATTAGAAAATCGTCAAGCACTGGGTAGAAGCTTAAAAGAAGCAAATCATTATGTCGCCGAATTTTTAGCCACAGTGATGGAGCACCAGCAACTACACGCACACTTAGCACCTCAAAAGCTAGCAAGTTTGCTCAATATTATGTTGTTGGGGTATGCCGTGATGGAATTTACCAGCGAATTTCACGAGCTTTGGCATGACAAAGATGAATTCTTGGAGGATTTAGTAACCTTATTTTTGATGGGAGCGACTAACTCTACAAAATTAGTTAAAGAGTCTCTTTCCATAGAAAAAGTCATCGATTTACCAGCAAATACAGTTCATTTGATTTTGCAACATGCTAAAAAATTGGGGTTGAGAGATTACGCTTTAATATATATTTTATTCGGAGCAGGTTTATCAATCGCAGAAATTATTAACTTAGAGCGAAGCAATCAAATAAGCGATACCAACCAACACTTATTGCATATAGAAAAAGGTCACATTCGTCAAGTTCCTATTAATCAATGGATTATGGGCAAACGTTATGGTTCCTATACTAACAACCCATTGACCAAATATTTAAAAAGTCGTAAAGATGAACATCCAGCATTATTGCTTAATAATGATGGAATGCCAATATCAGAAATAGAAATACAAGAGTATTGGCAAATATTAACCGAAGGGTTATCAACACCCTCAGGAAAACAACCAGAAATAGAACAAGCTCAACATACCTGGTGTGTAGAAATGTTAATCAAAGGAATGAGTTTAGAAGATATGAGTTTAATTACGGGTTGGGATTTGAGCAAATTGCAACCTTATCAGCGTAGAGCCAAAGAGAAATCGGCTTTAGAGCAAGCGATAAAACTGGATAATAAGTCTTGAAGAAAAGATGGGATTTTATATGATTCTTAATAATTTGGGGTGTTTAGAAACCCGGTTTTTCACAAAAACCGGGTTTTTTAATTAAGAAAAGTTGAAAGCTAAGTAAGTAGGCGCAAAAAAACATAACTATCTATATAAAAGTAAATTAACCTCAAACTAGAGATACCTATTGCCTATTGCCTATTGCCTTTTGCCTTTTTCAACTATAATTTTCCGTGCCTGGCTACTTATTAGATATAAATTCACCTTTGCAATTTAAGTCTTTCATCTATCCACTGTTTTGATTTCTTGACTGCCTCAGTGGGAGTATTAGCAAAAGGTACGGCCATCGCACAACCTCGATCGTGATTTACCCAAGCAGCATAAATATCTTGTTTATTAAATTTATCCCGTTCAATCTCAATTTTGCATTGGCGATAAGAAAAGGACATGATAATTCTTGGATAATGAGGTTCTATCATTAATTTTGTGCTGCTATTAATAAATGACAATTAAAATTTGAGCTTATTTTTGTTCGCCCTCAAGGGCTGGCATGAAAATTTTTCTCATCAAAAAATTATCATGGGAACCCGTCAACGTAAACAGCACGCATTCACTGAAATTCGGTTTTCCCCCTCAAAGACAGCATTTTTATGTGGTAGATTAGAAAAGTTTTCTAATCTCGCACATCTAGGAATTCGGGTGTTTCCAGTGAGGAAATGCAACTAGATGGAGGTTTAACCCGAATAGGAGAAAAAATATGCCTGTTGTTTCATTGGCTCAAATGATGGAGTCAGGAGTTCACTTCGGACATCAAACCCGTAGATGGAACCCCAAAATGTCTCCTTACATTTACACTTCTCGTAATGGAGTACATATCATTGACTTGGTGCAAACTGCCCAGTTGATGGAAGATGCTTATAGTTATATGCGAACTCAAGCAGAACAAGGTAAGAAGTTTCTGTTTGTTGGTACTAAGAGACAAGCTGCCGGAATTATTGCTCAAGAATCAAGTCGCTGTGGTGCCCACTATATTAACCAGCGCTGGTTGGGTGGAATGCTGACTAACTGGGCAACAATTAAGACACGGGTAGATCGTTTAAAAGATTTGGAGCGTCGTGAAGAAAGCGGTGCTCTGGATTTATTACCCAAAAAAGAAGCCTCAATGCTGCGTCGGGAGTTAGCAAAGCTACAAAAATATCTCGGCGGCATTAAAACTATGCGGAAAATCCCTGATGTGGTGATCATTGTAGATCAACGCCGGGAGTATAACGCCGTTCAAGAATGTGAGAAACTAGGATTGCCTATTGTATCGATGTTAGATACAAATTGCGATCCGGATGTAGTAGATATTCCCATTCCAGCCAATGACGACGCTATCCGTTCGATAAAATTGATCGTAGGTAAATTAGCAGATGCTATCTACGAAGGTCATCACGGTCAATTAGAAGGTGATGATGAATACGATTATGAAGGCGCTGAAGACGATTACGATTACGAGGATAGCAGCGAATTTAGCGATGAATCTTCTGATGATAGCGGTGAGGAAGAAAACTCAACTGAAGGATAAGGAATAAGGAAAAAGCAGGAGGTGCAGTAGAAATACTCAGATTTTCGGAGTTCGATCGTAAGTGCTGTTACCGTGTTCGGGAATACATATTTGAGATATTTTAGTTTTTTTCTTCTCCAGTATGTTTTTCCCAGCGCTGCCTCCTGCTTTTTTATAGTTTAGGTTTGGGATAAAAATATATCTGAATATGCCACGGCTGAGTAATATAGAAATACTCAATATCCAAGAGCAATTACAACTGTCAGTTAAGTAGAAATTGAGGCAACATGGCGGAAATATCTGCAAAATTAGTCCAACAGTTACGGCAGAAAACTGGCGCTGGTATGATGGACTGCAAAAAAGCGCTAAAAGAAACCGATGGCGACATTGAAAAAGGTATCGAATGGTTACGCCAAAAAGGCATTGCTGGTGCGACTAAAAAAAGCGATCGCATTGCTGCTGAGGGTTCAATTGAAACCTACATCGAACCGAACGGTAGAGTTGGTGTATTAATTGAAATTAACAGCCAAACTGACTTTGTTGCTCGTAACGAAGCTTTCAAAGCTTTAGCTCAAAATTTGGCTAAACAAGCGGCAACTGCTGATACTGTTGAGTCTTTATTAGCTCAACCTTATTCAGAAGATAAAGATAAAACAGTTGAACAATCTATTACCGAGACGATCGCCCAGTTGGGTGAAAATATCAAAGTACGCCGCTTTGTTAATTATTCGGTACAGAGCGGTAAACAAGGTGTTGTAGACAGCTACATTCATACCGGCGGTAGAGTTGGCGTATTAGTTGAACTCAAATGTGAGAGCGAAGCTACTGCTAAAACCGAAGATTTTAAGACATTGGCGCGAAACGTTGCCATGCAGGTTGCTGCTTGTCCTAATGTTGAGTATGTAAGTGTAGATCAAATTCCTACTCAGATCGTCCAAAAAGAAAAAGACATCGAAATGGGACGCGATGACTTAGCGAAAAAACCTGACAATATTAAAGAAAAAATTGTTCAAGGAAGAATCGATAAGCGTCTCAAAGAAATGACTTTGTTGGATCAACCTTACATTCGAGATCAAAGTACCTCGATTGAGGAATTGGTAAAACAAACAGGAAGCAGCGTCGGCGAAGAAGTTTCTATCAGTAGCTTTACTCGCTATATTCTTGGCGAAGGTATTGAAAAGAAAGAAGAAAATTTTGCTGATGAAGTTGCCGCACAAATAGGTAACAAATAATTCACTTAAGATAATGTAATTTAAGACAGGTCAATCTCAACAAGCTTGACCTGTTTTTTATCTAAGTAGATATTACCTTTTTGTTCAATGAAGAAAATCCAATCAAAATTATCGAAGTAAATCTCAAATATTAGAAGCGATTACATCGGAATAATTGCGTAATTCAATATCATAATTCAGATAAAATGGAAAAAAACAAGATATGGCAAGACCAATCGAGCGAATAGAGCAAGATATTGTTGAGCTAGAAAAAGCTATAGGGGCGATCGCACAACAACTCCAAAATGCTTATGCTAGTTATTTGGATATTTTGGGACAAGCAGTTGGCCAGCAATTGATTCTAGCAAGCTATCATCTGTGCACCCAAGGATATCCAGAGGATTTTCTCAAATTATCTTTAAATCAACGACAAAAATTTCAGCAAGCTATACGTCAGTTGGCGAAAATCACAGCCAAGGATATGCAAGCTTTAATTAACGATGGAGAATTGGAAGAAATAGAGGAGAATTTAGTTGAAGAAATAGAGGAAGAATTAGACACCGAAGATGAATTAGATACCGAAGATGAAGACTTACCAGAAACCGTCCAAAATTTGGAACTCGAAGACGGAGATTTAGAAAAAATTGTCGAAACATTAGAACTCGAAGATGAATTACAAGAGGCAAGTACTTTATCTCAAACTGCTTCCTCTAGTTCAGTTCCTCAAAATATAAAAACTCCTTATTTATCTTCAAAAAAAGCTACCAGCAAGGATTGGAAAAACTGGTTCAACCCCAATACTTCCAACCCGATGGAATTAGCTGCTTGGCAAAAGAACTTAGAAAGAGCCATTGCTTACATTTTGAAAAGTTTGTCCCGTGATGGCAATCGTTTATTACAAAAAGCTAATATATTACCTCAAAAGTTGCCGGAATCTATTTTAGAAACTGCTGTTGCTTCGTCAGAAGCATCTACAGAAGTTATGCCTGGGGTTCCTAATCTAATAACTTTGGTAGTTTGAATTGAAGGCGAGCAGGAATTAGAACCGGAGAGCTTGACGCAGATTATGGCTTTAAACCTACGATTGATTGAAATAGAGTTTGCTGATATCAAACTTTCGTCGGAACGCAAACAAATTCGCAATATTTTAAATCATTTAGGCAAGCTAGGAAGAGAATATCAAAAGAAAGAGCGAGAACGTTCCATAGCCACCGCACAAGCAGCATGGCGTGCTAGTTGGTATGAAGATTAATTAGTGGTTGGTGGTTAGTGGTTAGTGGTTGGGAGTTGGGAGTTAGGAGTTAGGAGTTGGGAGTTATGAAGTAAGATTAGTTAAAATGTTTTAAAATTTGGATTAAAGGTAGTTTAAGAATTATTAACTTAATTAAAATATTTCTAGCAATTAATTAACATGAAACACGATTGATAGATTCAAATTTTAGAATTATTTATCTTCGATATGCAAATATATTCTTAATTCCTAATTCCCAATTCCTAATCCCCTCCGGAATAATGACTAATGAAAAACCAGATTGGATAAGATTGCAAAAAGCCTTGACGGTGGAAACCGAACAGGGTTTTATTAACTTAAAGGGTAGACAATATCTTTTTAATGAGTTTCTAACTTTAACTTTTGGCAAATTTCCTGTTGACTTACCTGCAAGCGAACGTCGTCGCTGGCAGGAATTTGCGGTTAAATTTGCAGATTATCCAAATCTGGAAGCTGAAGACAGACAACATTTGATTGCAGAAACTCGCCGATATCTCTACAGATTGCAGCATCTTGGAGAAGGAAGAGGCGATACCCAGCCCTTAAATTATGATTCTCAATCTGCAACAAAATCCAAACCAAAAGTCAAAGTCATAAATCCGAAATCTAAGATTGTCGCGGAGGTGAGTCGGCGACTTGCTCCTGAATTAGACAACAAACTCAGCGATTTGCCGGAAATTGGATTTAATAGGGCGGGTAAATTAGAGCGTCTTGGTTTATCTACCGTACGCGATTTATTGTTTTACTATCCCCGCGATCATATTGACTATGCAAATCAAATATGTATAGGCGAGTAAATGGCGGGTGAAACGGTGACAGTTGTGGCAACTGTGAAGCGTTGTAATTGTTTTCCTAGCCCTAAAAATAAGAAATTATCAATCTTAACAATTGATTTAAAAGATAACTCCGGTACTTTAAAAATTAGTCGTTTTTATGCAGGCGCTCGTTACAGCAGTCGTGGTTGGCAAGAAAGTATGAAGCGTCGTTATGCTGCTGGTAGCACCTTAGCCGCCTGTGGTTTGGTTAAGGAAAGTAAGTACGGGTTGACTCTTGATAATCCAGAATTGGAAGTTTTAGCGAATCCTGGGGATGCCATTGAATCCCTGACGGTTGGTAGAGTTGTGCCCGTGTATGGTTTGACGGAGGGAGTTGTAGCAAGTACGGTGCGACAAGCGGTAATAGCTGCTTTACCCGCAACCGCACAATTAAAAGAACCTTTACCAAAAGGTTTGCGGACTAAATATCAGTTAATGGAATTGAAAGATGCGATCGCCAACATTCATTTTCCTAACGATAGCGATAGCTTGCGAGCAGCACGCCGCCGTCTGGTGTTTGATGAATTTTTCTACCTCCAACTTGGTTTACTCCAACGTCAGCAAACAGCCCGTCAAGTTCAAACTAGTGCGATTCTTGCACCCCAAGGTGAGTTATTAAAACAATTCTACGAAATATTACCGTTTCAATTAACAGGGGCACAGGAAAGAGTTCTTCAAGATATTCTCAACGATCTGCAAAAATCTACACCCATGAATCGTTTGGTGCAGGGAGATGTGGGTTCGGGTAAAACGGTTGTGGCGGTAATTGCTATTATTGCTGCAATTCAATCGGGTTATCAAGCGGCGTTGATGGCTCCTACGGAAGTTTTAGCAGAACAGCACTATCGTAAGTTAGTTGCCTGGTTTAACCTGCTGCACTTACCAGTAGATTTACTTACAGGCTCGACAAAAGTTGCAAAACGACGACAAATTCATGGTCAATTAGAAACGGGAGAATTACCGCTTTTAGTAGGAACTCATGCTTTAATTCAAGATCCAGTACAATTTCAGCGATTGGGTTTAGTGGTAATTGACGAACAGCATCGCTTTGGGGTGCAGCAAAGAGCGCGGTTACAGCAAAAAGGCGAACAGCCTCATGTATTAACTATGACGGCGACTCCCATTCCGCGAACTTTAGCGCTGACAATTCACGGCGACTTGGACGTAAGTCAAATAGATGAATTACCACCGGGAAGACAAAAGATCAAAACTACAGCCTTGAAGGGAAGCGAACGTACTCACGCCTATGATTTGATCCGGCGAGAAATTGCTCAGGGAAGACAAGTTTATGTAGTGTTGCCTTTGGTAGAAGAATCGGAAAAACTAGATGTACGCTCGGCAGTAGAAGAACATAAAAAGTTACAGGAAGCAGTCTTCCCCGAGTTTCAGGTGGGGTTATTACACGGACGCATGAGTTCCGCTGATAAAGACGAAGCAATTAGCAAATTCCGCGATCGGGAAACGCAAATTTTGGTATCAACTACCGTGGTAGAAGTCGGTGTCGATGTACCCAATGCAACTGTGATGTTAATTGAAAATGCGGAAAGGTTTGGTTTATCGCAGCTGCATCAATTGCGGGGGAGAGTTGGTAGGGGTGCGGCACAATCTTATTGTCTTTTAATCAGCGGCTCTCGCAGTGCTGACGCTCAACAAAGATTGAAAGTATTAGAACAGTCTCAAGACGGGTTTTTCATATCAGAAATGGACATGCGTTTTCGAGGCCCCGGTGAAGTTTTAGGAACTCGACAATCGGGTATTCCAGATTTTACTTTAGCAAGCTTAGTAGAAGACGAAGAAGTATTAATTCTGGCGCGTCAAGCTGCGGAAAAAGTAATAGAAATAGATGCTAGTTTAGAACAGTGGAAATTGATGAAAGAAGAGTTGCAATATCGTTATGAAAAATTAATGGGTGGGAGTATTTTGACATAATAAAACTAAGTTAATTTATCCAAATAGCGGCTAAAAATACTACAGTGATTTAAACAATAAGAAGGCGATTTATCCTCAAAAATCACCTTCTACCTAAAACTATCTTTGCTGGAATTCAATTAAACTCTATAGTATCAACAAAATCCAAAATCATCTGTTTAAGTGCAATAGCTTCTTGCTTCATAAAACTAGAAGTTTTTCCATCTAAAAAGGTACGTTGACTGCTAACTATATACATAAAGTCACCCTCAATAAATGCAATTAATCCTCGATAAGCATCTAACTTTGTCGCGGTACCGTTATTTCCTGTTTTATAAATTCTCGAGCCTCCAGGCATATAGAGAAGCACAAAGTAAGAACCTTCTAAGTTTTGTGCTATATATTCAGTATGTTCAACCTGTGCTTCTGGCAAATTAGCGACTATTTCTCCAGGGATATATTTATTTACAAGACTAGATCTCAAATATTCCTCTTGCCCAATAGTTTCCATTTGTTCGATCTGTTTGGAAGGTAAAGAATAATAATCGATTCTTAAAAAAGTACCTTCATCATCAGAGAAACTAACTACACCTTCTTGACTTTGAACTTTGCCGCCCTGATGAGGATCTACTGGAATAGGAACTGTAAAATTGCCTAATGGTGAGTCATATTCATCTACACTAAAGGCTATATCTACTATTGTTTCATCTTCCGAATCGAGTAATTCTTCTAATTCTGCTTCTTCAAAGGCGGAAATTACATCTTCTATAATTTCTTGGGCTTGGTCATTATTAAGTTCTAAAGCTTCCTGTAAACTTTTTAGTAAAGGTATTTTTGCGATCGGGATATGCATTTCTTCTTCGTCTAAAATTACACTTACCCCAGCAGCAAAAGCATCTTCTAATAATTCATCTGCAAGTTTATCATTGGCAGCATTAAACAGCGCCCCAACCTTATTTCTTTTCGCGATATTTAGAAGTTTTTCAAGCATTTCTAATAAATCTTCATCCGAATATTCTTCAAAAATCTCGAATCCCCAAAGTATATCAACCAAAAATTCTATATCTATATTTTCTAAGGAAGAATCGGCAGCTGCGGTTATAACTGCAATTGAAGCCACTGCTTCTTCTGGAGTCAGTACCTCTTTCAAAGTTTCTTCTGTGTTAAAAAATTTATCATATTTGTTCATAACTGTTATCTCCATGCATGATTTTTTGAGTCTTATAAAAAGCGATCGTGGTTACTGTATTCACAATATTATGTTAGATACGTTTAGAAAAAGATTTTATTACAGGATTAAAATTATCCGCTCTATCCCGGCATTAAATTATAAGTAATTTAGATATTACTAGAATATAGTTACCTATTCTAGAAAGTATAAGAATTAGTATATAAAAACGGGAATATAAAACTTACATACTTATACTGTAAGCTTTTCACCGATTTCAAATATTTTGTTAAATTTTTCTTCTAATTTATAGCTCTTTATTGATATAATCTAATATTTTTTTGTTTTACACTGGGAGTGCTACTTGTTTATTATCCCGCGTTTTGCCCATGACCGAAATATTTTAGATTTTAGATTTTAGATTTTGGATTGAATATTGATTGGTTTGAAGCCCCTAGTTTTAACTATGGAAAAATCCTGCGGATGTCAAGCACGGACACGCTCCGCTAACGTTAAACGAAGGAAGAAGGAAGAAGGAAGAGCCGAAGTTGGCTGGAATTGAGATGGGGATTTAAACCCCAACTCAATTCGTCCACCGTGTGACGGTGGGGAATTAAACCCATATGTTTTAGTTAATCCAAAATCCGAGGGGCCCCTAAATTTATTTATGGGGACAATCCAAATATGTCCTATGGGACACGCTGCGCTAACGCAAATCCAAAATCCAAAATTGATTGACTAATGATGGGTACCCTTGACAAACCGACAATTAGCCATGGAGCATTTTTTTATAGGTTTTATCTTCCCTAACTAGCTTGTTCCAAGTACTGATTAATATCTTCTATAATGCGAGTAAGTTCAGCTTCCGTTGTCAAGCGAATAGTCGCATCTCGCACAGTAAGTAAAACCTTTGCCGCAAAAGGGCTAGCCCAGATATTCGGATTGCAAAAAATTTCTAGAAATACTTCTCCCGTATAACGATATTCCATGCTCGATTGGGGATTCGGTTTACCTTGGGCACCAGCAGTTTTAGTCGCAACCACTTTGAGTTTCAGCATCAATTCATCTATAGCAGCTTTTAATTCCCTTGCCGCCGCAGGTGAAAAGCTAAAAGATACGGAACCTTCAACTAGGTTAAGTGTCAAATGATTTGCAGACATGAGTTATTTATCAAAAATCTTGTTTTTCTATTTTCCCTCTATATGGGACATGAAAATTCGTAATATTTCTTTGTAATATTAAAACTACTCTTTACTCCATCGTGAAGTGTAGTTAACCTAATTTATGCTGGACGTAAGTATTAGTAATTCTCAACTAGATTAAAAAAATTATAATACAAATTTGTATCTGTTCTTCCTCTGCCTATGGAACCATGTTTACCTTGCCTAAATATTTCAATATTTAGTCCTGCAATATTTTTGATTCATGTCGAACCTCCTGCTTATAAATCGAATAAAATTAGCTTTTAAAACCCGATTATTTCCACTTTTGTCTTACTAATTACAAATTAAATCTCAATTAAATTACTTAATTAAGTCAAGAAAAATTATATTACCGACGTACTCCTAAAAAAAAATGGGCAGGGCACCCATTTTTTTACAGAGGAATTACCATCGATTCTTGGGGGTGGAGAGGGCTAGAGGGCTTAGGTTTCCCGACTTCTAGCAAGTGAAGCAGGGGGTTTGCTCCACTCTAAGAAAGCTTCGCCCTCACCCGGAGGGACTTTGGGCGATTGAGATGCCCGAAGGGTGGCATGGGGGAAAAAGGGAAGATTTTTAACCCAAAATTCTTAACTACTCCCACTCAATAGTTCCAGGGGGCTTAGATGTAATATCCAAGGCAACTCTGTTAACCCCTTTGACTTCATTTACAATTCGATTGGAGATTACTTCGAGTACATCGTAAGGTACCCGTGCCCAATCTGCTGTCATTCCATCTTCACTGGTAACTATGCGTAAAACTATGGGATAAGCGTAGGTTCTTTGGTCTCCCATTACACCTACACTGCGGATTGGTAATAATACTGCGAAAGCTTGCCAGTACTTGTTATACAGATTATTACGATTAATCTCTTGACGTACAATTAAGTCGGCATCCCGTAAAATATTTAACCGTTCAGCGGTTACTTCGCCAATAATACGAATTGCTAAACCGGGACCGGGGAAAGGTTGCCGTTGTACAATTTCTTCGGGTAAACCAACGCAACGTCCAACTTTACGGACTTCATCTTTAAAAAGCTTCCGCAAGGGTTCCACTAATTTGAAACGCAAGTCTTTGGGTAAACCACCAACATTGTGATGGCTCTTTATTTTGACTGCTACTCGTTCCCCTGTTTTAGGATCGACGTTGGTATCAGCTGATTCTATTACGTCGGGATATAAGGTTCCTTGGGCGAGATAATCGAAGGGACCAAGTTCCTTGGATGTCTCCTCAAATGTTTGGATAAATTCGTGTCCGATGATACGCCGTTTTTCTTCGGGATCGGTGACTCCATTTAAAGCTTCAATAAAGCGATCGCGAGCGTTGACATATTCAACAGGAATATGGAATTGTTCTGAGAATAATTTTAACAAGCGTTCTGGTTCCAATTTCCGCATAAAGCCTTGATCGATGAAAACGCAAGTTAACCGATCTCCAATTGCTTTATGTAGCAAAAATGCCAGTGTTGAAGAATCAACTCCTCCGCTAAGTGCTAACAAGACTCGCTTGTCGCCAACTTTAGCCCGAATTTCCCGAATCGCCTCTTCTACAAAAGCATCCGTTGTCCAAGTGGCTTCGCTTTCGCAGATTTGATAAACAAAGTTGCGGATTAACGAAAACCCACCAATGGAATGTACGACTTCTGGATGGAATTGTACCCCGTAAAGTTTACGAGCGCCATCGGCGATGGCTGCACAAGCGGTATTGGCTGTATGGGCTAGTAATTCAAACCCGGAGGGCATTTTGATTACAGAGTCTCCATGACTCATCCACATGGTGGTGCCATCTTCGACGTTGGTAAGTAATTTTGTGGGATCGTCTATATGCAAAGCTGCCTTACCATATTCTCCTCGATCGGACTTTTTAACTTCTCCACCAAGTTGCTGCACCATTAGCTGCATACCGTAGCATACGCCCAGAATAGGGATTCCCAAATGCCATATTTGAGGATCGCAATGGGGAGCTTTCGGATCGTAAACTGAACTTGGTCCACCTGAAAGAATAATTCCTTTAGGGTTAAGTTGACGAAGCTGTTCGGCTGTGGTGCGATAGGAAAGAACTTCTGAATATACTTGAGTTTCGCGGATTCTACGAGCAATCAGTTCGGAATACTGAGAACCAAAGTCGAGAATCGCAATCATTTGACGATTAACTTGCTTTTTAACTTCTACATCAGTAGCTTGAGGAGCATCTTGAGTTAGTAGAGTCACCGCTGTTTTCATAGTAGAGGAAGTGTGAGAGTAAGGATTTACGATAGCTTCCGATGCAGGTTAAATACCACAACGGCTAACTGTATCCAGGCAAGATTCTTGAATGACTTTTACAACAGGCTGAACGAAGAATGAATGTGCCTACAGGCTTTTTATATGTGCTAGTACTATTAAGATTAAAAAGTTACCTTAGAGTGGCTCTAAAAAAATATATTTATTTATTTGGATTTCTTATGTTTATTTTTATAAACCTACCACAACTTCGTCATAATGCGCACAAAGTGACTTTGATTTTTTTGCAAAGACTTTAGAGAGCTGAAGTTAAATATATTTGCAGCGATAGAATACAAACTGAATTTTGCCCAAAATTAATAAAAAAAAGATAAATTAGGCGGCGGAGTCGTTATTTATTCCTTTAGACAGTTTCTTTAATTCATCAAGCTAAGGGAGGAGTATTATATCTACTGTAAATATAAATATAATATATAACTGTAAATTTAATATTTACTTAGAGAATTTTAAATTTGTTACAGGTATTATTGCCCAAAGGAAACGAAACTCTTACTATAAGCAAGACTTAGAGACAACTCTTAATACCTCTTGAAGCGGTAGCAAAAGTCACGGGTACCCGTCAAAGGTTCACTTCTGCGAGTAAGCTTTCCATAGCTTCGAGGGAAAGTGCTTGCTGGATATATTGAGGTGATTCGGGGTTGTAGGGACTTTTTAAACGATCGATACTAATAATTTTCGCTTTTTCAGATATAACAGGAACATCAGGATCGAAAGCAGTTGGACGCATCAAAGAACTCGAAAATCCTCTAAAAATAGCAATTTCGTCTCGAGAGCCATTTATTTCCAATGTCACAAGCAAGACTTCTTGAGGACGTTTGGCGGTATATTGTTCAAGCCGCTTGTCAATTGATTTACTCATAAAAATTGGGGATTGGAATACGAGGTACCAAGGCGTGTTCGCGTCAAGGGTTCCCATTAAAATTTTTTTAGAAGAAAAAAATTTTAATGGGTGCCCGTCAGCGTCTCCGAAGGAGATATGGGCATGAGGCACGGGGAGTTAGGAGTTAGGAGTTAGGAGTTAGGAGTTAGGAGTTAGGAGTTAGGAGTTAGGAGTTAGGAGTTAGGAGTTAGGAGTTTTTTAATTCTCCCCATCTCCCCATCTCCCCATCTCCCCATCTCCCCATCTCCCCATCTCCCCATCTCCCCATCTCCTTACTGAGGTACGGCTGTACGTCCTTTTTTACCGAGCTTAAATATTACAAAATAGCTGAGACAAAGAACGTAGAAGACTAAGCCAACGATACCTAAAAAGCCTAAGTCTCCTGTATTAGTGTTGGGATGGAAATATTCTTTAAATAATAATGGTGCTTCCAACCAAACTTTACAATAAGAACTACCGAGAGTCGTTTCAGAAAAAGCACAACCTAAGAAAGGAATGGTTGTGAGTGCGCCTAAAATGCAATAAATGCTTGTAGCCCAACGCCAACAGGTAAAAACAAACTTCAAGGCTCCATCAGAACCGTACTCAATTTCATCGTTTAAGTCGATCCAGAACCATAATGAAATTGGGATTAAGATCCGCGCGATTAAAGATGAAATAAAACTTACCCCGAAACCGCCAATTAACAAGTAAACCGTAATTGCAAGTAGACTTGAGACTCGCCAGTAAATAGTCAATAGACGCTGGATTCCTTCAGCTTTTTGAACAAATGCCCAAATAAGTAAAACTAAGGGAATTAAGACTGTAAATAAAAGCGCCAAACGATAGTCCATCCAAACTAAGTGGCGAAACCAAACGTCGTTGTTCATACTTTGTTGCTATATATAATTAAAGACTTTAACCAAGAAAGCCAACATTGAAAAGTAAAATATTGATATATATACTATGAAGTTTCTTATAAATTTGAAATAAAGCATGTACCTGCATGAAAATTATGTAATTTCCACAGATGCAAACCTCCAAGCTTATTCCTGAGATATCATACTAAATTCCTCCCAGATAAGCGGGAGAGTTGAAGAACCCACCCCGAACAGCACAACGTCGGTACACCTCAAGCTTCAATAGCTTAGTCCGGTTTGCTCTGGGTTTATCTGGGAGGAAATACTACGCCTCGCGCCTCATTTGTGGATATTACAGGGTAAAACTGTAATCAGAATGAGATATGTAAACGTTTATGAATTTAAAAGACTAATTCTCGAACGTTTCTGTAAATTGCGTAGAAAAAGAGGCATATTGACGGGCACCCGGCCATTTTTTTAGGAGAAAAAAATTTGGCTCTTAACCCTTGACGAATTGATGACGAAGTTGATTTCTAGTCCTCGTAAACTCTGCACTCATCAGCATCAGGGTTTTCATCACAGTACTTCTCTAAGGAGTTTTTGGGCTTAGATTGACGCTGGTGAGAAGCTTCAGCTTGTAATTCTTCTACTGCATCCCAAGCAGCAGCGCACTCGGCGGAGTTGTTACCTTCAGTATCGCAAACAGTGCGAGCTTCTTGGAGTTCTTCTTGGATTTTGTCTTTGATGTCGCTCATAGTTTTTGTTGTGTTAATTGTGCTTAATACAAGTATAGAAAAAATTCGGCTCTCGTCACTTTGACGGCGTTAACCATTCTAGCGACTAAGCACGTAAGTAAACCTGATGTATTAGAACGGCATTATCAACATACAGCAAATATTCTCGCCTATGGAGCATTCAACCTAAACTTTTAAGATTTTTACTGCTCTGTGGAGTTGGCTTATGCTAGAAGAATAGAACCACGCATCACCCTCAACTACTGTAAGATGCAATTAATGCTTTCAGGGATATAAAAGTAAAAACTATTAGCCTCAAAACATCAAAATATAAAAAGTGTAGAATTCATGGCAGACCAAATGCAGTGGACAAACGCCTTGTCAACCCGTCCTTCTTTGGAGGCAGCCATTTCGGAAGTGGTTGAAGTTGCTGTAGGGAAGTTATCGACTTCATCTAATTTAGGAATCGTATTCATTTCGTCTGCTTTTACAAGTGAGTATTCCCGACTCTTACCTTTGCTCAGGCAGCAATTAGATGTACCCGTGCTAATTGGCTGTAGTGGTGGCGGTGTGGTTGGTACAAATGGTTGGGGAGAGGCTCAAGAATTGGAAGCCGAAGCTGCTTTATCGCTGACTTTAGCCTATTTACCGGATGTAAATATTCATCCGTTTCATATTCTTCCCCATCAATTGCCCGATTTAGATAGTTCGCCTAATGCTTGGATGGATTTGATCGGTGTACCACCAACTCCATCACCCCAATTTATTTTGCTTTCAAGCAATTTTTCGGGCGGTATCAATGATTTATTAAAAGGTTTGGACTTTGCTTATCCGGGTTCTGTCACCGTAGGAGGGCAAGCTAGCGGCGGTGGAATGGGAAATTCTATCGCCCTATTCTACAACGACAAGCTTTACACAGAGGGTACCGTAGGAGTAGCATTAACCGGCAATATTTCTTTAGATACCATCGTCGCCCAAGGTTGTCGTCCAATTGGCACACCCTACCAAATTAACAAGTGCGATCGCAATATAATCTTGGAACTCTCCGAGCAAGTTCCATTAGTTTTATTGCGCAATTTGATTGCTAATTTAAGCGAATCAGAAAAAGCTCTTGCTCAACACTCATTATCTGTGGGTGTGGCTATGGATGAATTTAAACAAGATTTACAGCCAGGAGACTTCTTAATTCGTAATATCTTGGGAGTAGATCCAACAGCTGGTGCGATTGCCATAGGTGACTACCTACGTCCCGGACAGCGTATACAATTTCACCTCCGTGATGCTCAAACTTCTGCCCAAGATTTAGAATTTTTGCTTAACAAATATCAACATGAACTTGCATCTGAATCGTCTCCTGTAGGTGCTTTAATTTTTTCCTGCTTGGGTAGAGGCGAAGGACTATACCAACAACCAAACTTTGATTCCGCATTATTTCAGCGGTACATCAAAGATATACCATTAGGAGGATTCTTTTGTGGCGGTGAAATTGGTCCCGTTAGCGGTAGTACTTTTCTCCACGGTTACACCTCCGTTTTTGCTATTTGTCGCCAAAATGGGAATGGGGAATAGGGAATAGGGCATGGGCATAGGAATTATGAGGACAGAAGCTCAAATTTCTACCCTCTCTACTTCCTCTCCTCTTTCCTTCCCTAGAGCAATAATGTTGCATGGTTATCAATGAATGCAGGATTACCATTGGGAGTAATTGCGCCATATTGCTCAAAGTGGTGACGTACTTTTTCGGGGAATTCGGGAAATTCAATTAACTTATCTCCAGCAGCAATGTTTGCCCAGAAGTTTCGCAATGTGGGGGCTAATTCTTCAGCTTTTTCTTGGGTGAGGTTTAATGGAGGTAAAGTCAGTAGCTTGACTATAAACGGAAAACTGCGATCGCTCATCCATTGCTGTGAACTTTGCTGTAAGTTTGGAAAATTTGGTACTGATTCTATTTTGTAAGACGATACTTGTAACTTACCTTGCCCGTATTTATCCTGATGATAATCTAATAATCTATAAGGGTGAGGATAACTTACTAAAGAACCTGTAGTGATATCGTATACATTATCTTGATAAGCTATATCTTGGATATGTAAGTGCCCGGTAAAAACTAACTGAACTTTGTAACGTCGGAGAATTTGTAACAGTTCCGGTGCATTCCCTAGCATATAGCGGTTTGCTATTGGGTGACGGGCTTGATTGGGCAAATGCTCGACTACGTTGTGATGAACCATCACCAAAATTAATTCATCGCTCGCTGCTGCTAAAACATTTTCTAACCAATGTAACTGCTCGCCATCCAAGCGCCCTATTTGCTTACCTTCTGAGTCAAAATTATTAGAATTAAGAGCAATTAATCTAACTTTAGGCAATAATTCACAAGTATAGTAAAGCTGTTGCGTATCTGTGTAACCAAATTTACGGTAAAACTGCGGGAAATCCTTAAAAGCTATCGATTGTTCGTTGGCATTGAGAACGGGAACATCATGATTACCTGGTATAACAAAAGTCGGAAAAGGTAATTTTGCCAAACGCTCTTGCAACCAAGTATGATTTTCTGCTTCGCCGTGTTGAGTTAAATCTCCCGGTAACAATAGAAAATCTAAATCTAGTTGTGTCAAATGTTCTAATACACTTTCAAAAGCCGGGATACTAACTTCTACTAAGTGAAAGCGACTGGGATGATCCCAGATAGTATGGGGAAGTGCAACGTGTAAATCGCTGGCGATCGCAAAACGAAAATTTAGACTCATTTACCTTATTAATTTTATATGAGGGTGTAAAATAACTCTTTTGAAATAGAGTATAACCCTTGCTCAGCCGTGTCGCATAAGAATGTTATTATTTAAGATTTGTAAATTCAGAACAATATCAGCTTTACCATTAGTGAGTGTTGTTTACCTGGAAAATAAGCCATAAACCCATAGAAAGAAGAAAAATTACGAGTCGTGATGCGTAAAGCCCCCGTGTTTCTAATCGGAGGATATAAGCGAAGAGGATGAATTTATTAATTTCTATCTTGCTTTATAGCCAAAAACATAATATAACTCTTTCCCATTTCCACAGGAATGGCCGCAATTGTCACAAGATCCTGGTTGGTGCCGTACACTCACCGTCTTATTATTGGGTTAAAAATTAGTCAGTGTACGAGCACCCTAGGAGAAAAATATGCCAGTTGCGTAAGTTCTATTCCATAAAAAAAGGTTTCCTACTGTTCCTGAGTCCCTATATTTCTCCGGAATTAAAAACTAATTGATAACTGTTCACTGCTATTAGAATGGTGCGTTACGGCACGATCAAAAATTTAACCTCAAATAATACATGCGAGGGGCCGTAACAGCACCCTACAAGCTCACTGTTAACTGTTCACTGTTCCCTGTTTATGAATCGCGTTAGAGTTCGTCAACACGTTAATCCATTAGGAATAAGATATCAAACACCGATCGATCCAATTGATTGGGAAAATATTTATGTAGATGTCAATCAACCTTTACTGTTAGATATTGGTTGTGCGAGGGGTCAATTTTTAATTGATATGGCACAGTTAGAACCCAAATGTAATTTTCTGGGTTTAGAAATTCGCGAACCTTTGGTAGAAGCAGTAAATAAAGTGCGATCGGAGTTGGGATTAACAAATTTACACTATATATTTTGCAATGCAAATAACTCATTAAAGCCGCTTTTGTCTTCCTTACCAAAAGGAATTTTACAGCAAGTAACAATCCAATTTCCCGATCCTTGGTTTAAAAATCGCCATGCGAAAAGAAGAGTTGCACAACCGGAATTAGTCTCAGAATTAGCTGATTATCTGGCACCCGGAGGAACGGTATTTTTACAATCGGATGTTAAATTTGTGGCGCTAGAGATGTGCGATCGCTTTAGCGAAAACTCTGCTTTTCAAAGAAAAAATCAAGATTGGTTAGCAGAAAATCCGCTACCAGTGGCAACGGAAAGAGAATTATTTACTTTAGATAAGGGCGAACCCGTTTATCGTGCGGTATTTGAGAAAGTTAGGAGTTAATAGTTATATATTTAAATAATCGAAATGAGTGTCCAATTTAAAAATGTAGAAGAAGCGTTTGAATTTTTAAAACAACTTGGTGCACCATCAAGATTAATTCGCCATGTTAGTTTAGTTGGTGAAGCTGCTGATTTGTTAATTCAAAAGTTTAATCAAATGAACGTTGATTTTGATGAAAAATTTGTTCGTTTGGGAGTAATATTTCACGATACAGGTAAAATTATTCATCCTCAAGAATTTATTTATCAAGGAAATCAGCATGAAGCGGATGGAGAAAAACTATTAATTAGTAAAGGAGTAAATCCTCAGTTAGCTAGGTGCTGTCTTTCTCACGCAAGATGGAAAACTATGGAGTGTTCTATTGAAGAATTGATTATTGCTTTAGCTGATAAACTTTGGAAAGGAAAGCGAGAGGTTGATTTAGAAACAGCGGTAATTGAAAGGATATCAAAATTAACTAATCAAGATTTTTGGCAATTATTTATTGAATTAGATTCTTGCTTTGAAAATATTGCATCCGAAGGTGAAGAAAGACTTGCTAGAAGTTTGTAATTTGA
>JBHJJJ010000379.1:0-16512 GCA_050042755.1 Rivularia sp. (in: cyanobacteria) | reverse complement strand
TAAATTGGGAATTGACCCTACAGGTGCTGATCTTCATCTCGGTCATAGTATACCAATGCGGAAATTGCGAGCTTTTCAAGATGCAGGTCATACAGCTGTACTGATTATTGGTGATTTTACCGCTAGAATTGGCGATCCGTCAGGTAAATCCGAAACACGTCGTCAACTTTCCAAAGAAGAAGTTGAGCAAAATGCTCAAAATTATTTGGAGCAAGTCCGACCTATTTTAGATTTTGATACTCCGGGCAGGTTAGAAGTGCGTTACAACTCCGAATGGCTGCATAAATTGGACTTGGGGCAAATTTTGGAGTTGCTATCAACCATGACTGTGGCACAAATGCTGGCAAAGGAAGGCTTTGCTGAGCGCTATAAAAAAGAGAATCCCATTTTTATTCATGAGTTCCTGTATCCTTTAATGCAGGGTTATGATTCAGTTGCTGTTTCTTCAGATGTCGAACTAGGAGCAACTGACCAAAAGTTTAACATTGCTGTAGGGCGAGATTTACAACGTCACTTCGGTCAAAAGCCTCAATTTGGGCTGTTGTTACCAATTTTGGTTGGTACTGATGGCGTTCAAAAAATGTCCAAGTCCTTAAATAACTATGTAGCTGTCGGAGATCATCCATCTCAAAAGTATCAGAAGCTACAAGGTGTACCAGACGAACTCCTATTAGAGTATTTTGAACTACTTACAAATTTATCTTTGGACAATCTGCCAGATAATCCCAGAGATCGCCAAAAATTATTAGCTAAAGAAGTAGTAACTCAGTATCATGGCGAACAAGCGGCGAAAGAAGCAGAACTAGCTGCCGCATCCGGAGGAAAAACAGGAGAAGTCCCAGAATATTCCTTAGCAAGCGTCGAATTCCCTGCGAAATTGTTTTATCTTCTCAATGCTAGCGGCTTATGCAAAAGTAGCGGCGAAGGTAGAAGAAAAATTAAAGAAGGTGGCGTGCGTTTAGATGGCGATAAAATAACCGATACCGATACTACTTTTAATTCTTCAACTGAATTACAAGGTAAAGTTTTGCAACTTGGTAAAAATAAGTTTGTCAAACTTGTATAGTTGGTGGTTAGTGGTTAGTAGTTAGTTGCTCGTGGAGTTAAAAAAACTTAAACTCCCCATCTCCCCATCCCTTTATCTCACCATGGAAAAAAAAATCATAGTCCCTTTAGACGTAGGGGATGAATTAGCTGCGATCGCGCTTATTGACAAACTATCAGAAGTTACTTTTTTTAAAGTCGGTTTGGAGTTGTTTACTAGCTGCGGACCAAAAATTCTTGAAGCGCTCAAATCTCGCGAAAAAAAAATATTTCTCGATTTGAAGTTTCATGATATCCCCAATACAGTTAAAGGTGCTTGTCGTAGCGCTGCTCGTTATGGTGTAGATTTACTGACAATTCATGCCACTGCTGGTAAAGATGCGCTCAAAGCGGCTACGGAAGGTTTAGCTGAGGGCGCGGCACAAGCAGGGGTGGAACCACCTAAATTAATTGCGATTTCTTTACTTACTAGTATTTCTTCAAGGCAACTGGCATTTGATTTAAAAATTCCTTTAGAATTGCCGGAATATGCTCTTCAGATGGCGCTTTTAGCTCGGGAATCGGGGTTAGATGGGGCTGTTTGTTCGCCTCAAGAGGTGGCAAGTTTACGAGATGTTTGTGGGGATGATTTTTTGCTCGTGTGTCCTGGAATACGTCCAACCTGGGCAGTAATGGGAGATCAAAAAAGAACTTTTACCCCGGCACAAGCTTTACAAGCAGGAGCCGATTATTTGGTGATTGGAAGGCCTATCACTGCTGCTGACGAACCTGGGCTGGCTTGGAAGAAAGTTTGTGAGGAGTTAGTCACCATTTAAAGACGCGATATATCGTTTTTGGGACAAATGTTCGGTCAAATAAAAATTTGCTTGGATATGTCCATACTACAAAAATTAATTTTAAAACTATTATTTACGTTGTTTACGGCAGTGAAAATCGGCCATACTATGAAGCCAGGAATGGCGTAATTTTAATGCTTCAAAAAAGAAATTATTACTTATTATTTGTATGTAGCTTTTGGCTGGTTTTATCCAATACATTTAATTATTCTGCATTGGCAGCAAACTCTGTTATTAACATTACGAAAAAAAAATCTTCTTGTTCAAATCAAGATTTAGCTACATTAACTACTAATTTACTGCGGGATTTACCGGGCTATTTTAATCGTGCGACTCAACGCGCTCGTCGTATGGACAGATCTGTAGAAGTTTATAGCTATATGTTGGTAGCGGGAAAACCGGATTTTACAGCCTTGCAGTTGAAAAGTTGGACGGATGAAACGGATAAATCCACAAATGAGACTAAGGGAGTTGAACAAGTATTTTTTACAACTTTAGAACGCCAGTATGTAAAGGGTAAAGCCGTACAATTTCAAGGGTTTCACTGGCTGTTTTTGACAAAAACCGAAAGCGGTTGGCGAATGGCGATGATGTATTCTCAAACGGGTGGTTATCCCAAACAAAAACCACCTACTCCACCTAGAGATAGTAGCAATAGTGCTGTAGCACAAGGAATTAAAACTTGGTTGCGAGATTGTCGGGCCGAAAGTATAAAATTTTAGATTGTTTTAATCTCCTCCACCACAATCACTACTGCCAGCGTCGCAACTGCTTGAATCATAATTACTGCTGCTGTGATAACCTGTATCTCCGTGATACGGATTATCTTGAGTATGATATTTACAGCGTTTGCCCTGTAGATGAGGTACATTCCCCCTGCCCCCTGCCCCCTGCTCCCTGCCTTATAAAGAATATATGTGTACCTCATTTATATGAAATCTGCTGTATTTCTCTGCTTTCTATTGGGGCTTTTTGCAACAGTAATCGTATTTTTGATAAGGTTTATAAATCCTGCGATTGCCAATAAAAATATTATCAAGTCAACTGTAAATATTTCTATAAGACTAATTCTGTGCAGTATTTCCATGATATTAAACATCAGCAGTATTCCGATTATTCAAAATTTAGCAAGACTTCAATGCTACAAAAACTGAGTTAAACTAAATAAATTCTGCTTTCACTCCCTCGCTGACGGGATTGCCAGCAGTTCCATGTAAATAATCAAATTATCTCCTCTATCAGGGGGATTTTTGTTTTCGAGGTAGTTAAAATCAATGAATCAAGTTGATTTAGCGTTCGCACCGGCGTTAAAACAGTCAGAATTAATCCGTGGTAAGGAAGTATCGCCACTGGAGTTGGTGGAATTATATTTAGAACGCATTCAACAATTTAATCCGAAGTTAGGAAGTTATTTTACTGTTGCTGCAGAGCAAGCTATTGATGAGGCTAAACAAAAAACAGAAATGCTGGCAAAAACTCAGGAGTTGCCACCATTTTTTGGGATACCAATTTCAATTAAAGATTTGAATCCAGTTGCCGGTATTCCTTGTAGTTTTGGCAATGCGGCATTACTTGGTAATGTGCCAGATTATGATGATGGTGTAGTTGTAAAAATTAAACAAGCCGGATTCATTATTTTAGGTAAAACCGCAACTTCAGAGTTAGGTTCTTTCCCTTACACTGAAGCTACGGGTTTTCCCCCAACAAGAAATCCTTGGAATTTAGAATATACTTCTGGAGGTTCTAGTGGTGGGGCTGCATCAGCACTTGCAGCAGGGTTATGTTCCATTGCACAAGGTTCAGATGGTGGTGGTTCAATTCGCGGCCCTGGGGCTTGTTGCAATTTAGTCGGTATCAAACCATCCAGAGGAAGAATTACCCATGCGCCAGTTGGCGATCGCCTCAGCGGAATTGCTACAAATGGCCCTATAGGTAGAACTGTAGCCGATACCGCTGCTTTATTAGATGCGATGTCTGGCTATGTCACAGGAGACTCCTACTGGTTGCCCGAACCCGATAAATCATTTTTAACTGCCAGCCAGGAAAAAGTAGGGAATTTACGCATTGCTTTTTGTACGAGCATTCCTCCTTTAGGGGAAGCAGACGCTAACTGTCATCAAAGCGTAATGGAAACAGTTAAATTATTGGAAGAATTTGGTCATACAGTAGAAGAAAAATGTCCCGACATTAGCGCCCTAGTTGAACCATTTCAGATTGTTTGGCAAGCCAACGTAGCCGCATCGGCTGTTCCTGTAGACATATTACAACCCCTCAATCGTTGGTTATTATCAAGAAATTGCGACGCGGGTGAATACCTAAGAGCAGTTTACCAAATGCAGATGGTAGCACGAAAAATCGTCATGTTTTTCGACACCATAGATGTGTTAGTAATGCCAGTGTATCTACATTCACCCATTCGTATTGGTGAATGGGCACAATTAAGTCCCGAAGAAACATTTGAAAACATAATTCGCTGGATTGCACCTTGCCCAGCTGCAAACGCCACCGGGCAACCTGCAATGTCCCTTCCTGTTGGTTTTGACGAAAAAGGTTTACCCATCGCAGTACAGTTAATCGGAAAACCCGCCGCCGAAGCAACTCTCATCAGCCTAGCAGCACAATTAGAAGCAGCAAATCCTATGTATGAAAAACGCCCTAACAGTTGTCAGTAAATAGTTAGGAGTTAGGAATTAGGAGTTAATACCACCGGAGTTTGGAATTCTCCCTATCTCCCCATCTCCCTATCTCCCCATCTCCCCCTTCGGGTTGCGCCACCCTTCGGGTATCTCCTAAGCCCTAAGTCCCTCCGGGACGACCTTCGGTACGGGCATACAACGCGTACGGAGACGCTCCGCGTACGCGTTGTGACTCGTCAGAGTAACAGCAACAGCGAGTGGGGGAGACCCCCTGCTCTGCGCGCTGCTTCACTTGCTACAAGTCGGGGAACCCGCCCAACGCAGTGGCTTACCATCTCCCCATCTCCTAGCTCTTACAACGTCTCCCTCTCGGAGTCGCATCGGGGTAAAAAGTAATAATTCCTTTATTCTTTCTCACAAAAACTGTAGGGAAAGTTTTTCCAGTTTCCTTATCTAGCTGTTGATAAATACAAGCTCCTTCGGTGTTTTTTTGTAGTTTAAATACTTTAGTTACATCTACTAAAAGTTCTTCAGCGTTAGTTAAATAACCATAACCTTTAATCTCATCTCTGACGATGCGATTCGGCTGTTTTATCACTACACCCATTGTATAAATGACTCCTGGAACTACTTCTTGTCTTCCAGGTTCTACGGGAAGTCTACCACCAATTTTTTGTTCTTGAAGTTGTAAATATCTACCGTAAAAATGCAATCCGCCAATATCATTTGCATTATATATTTCACCACAGAATATATGTTCAAAACCTTTATTTTTGAACCAAATATTAGTTAAATCTTGTAAAAAATCAGACTTCCTCTTACGCCCTCGACGCAATTCGCCGTTGGTAGCTGCTTGAATTTTGGTTAATACTTCTGGGTGATTTGATAAAAGCTGTTTAAATTGATTCGGCTTAACTTGAGTACCGATAGCACCACAAGTTTCAAGTACCGCTCTATCAAAGTCATTTAACTGAGGTGCTGGTGGTGTAATGTCTAATTGAGCACCTCGTGGATAATTTACTGGAACCGGATTATCTTGATTATCAAAGAAAGGTAAAAGTTCTGTATTTTGCTGCTGGGCGTTAACTGGGTTGTTTAACCCGATTGAAGAAATCAGAACAAAAGCAGTTAATCCGCTTAATATCCGTTTGAATTGGGAAATTGCAGTATTCGCTATCATCAGAAGACTTTCGGTATTTGACGGGCACCCATGAGAGTTTTTTCTCCTAAAAAAATTCTCATGGGAATCCTTGACTATGTGAGATACAAGTTTTTTAACATACCTTCGGGGAAAGTGAACTACTTATTGGAAAATGAGACTTTGGTACGAGTTAAAAAATAATCAATAAACTGGGTACGTTAATTAATAACTGATTACCCTTAACGCTTTTACAAAAAAATGTTTAAAAAGCCTTCAATTATGTTGGTGCTTCTACTATCTGTGCTATTTGTTGGTATTGGCGATCGCATCTTACCAGAACCTTTGAAATCCGCTAGTTTCAATACTCGAGAAACGATTAATAAAAATTTAATTGGGTTATTCCCCAATCGGAAGTCAAAACTTAAACCTCATGAACGAACTCGTAAGGCTATAGAAGAGGTTGAGGGGGGGAAATAATCAAAAGTGAGGAGTTAGGAGTTATATCAAATCCGTTGGCATTGATATTTTCTTTTTTAACGCAGATGGGCGCAGAGTTATGCGCAGAGGGGTGCGGAGTTTTTTTTACTGAAGACGATTAAAAGTGAGGAGTGAGGAATTAGGAATTCATAACTTCTAATTCCTAACTCCTAATTCCTAACTTATAATTTAAGCTTCTTGCATCCAGCTAAACATGGCACGTAAATCTTTGCCTACATTTTCTATTGGATGTTCGGCTTCTTGACGGCGCATGGCTGTAAATCCTGGCTTACCGGATTGATTTTCGGTAACGAAGTCTCGCGCAAATTGCCCTGATTGGATTTCTTTGAGGATTTTACGCATTTCTGTTTTGGTTTCGTCGGTGACTACCCTTGGTCCTCGGGTATAATCGCCATATTCAGCAGTATTGGAAATGCTATCGCGCATTTTAGCAAGTCCGCCCTCTACAACTAAGTCAACAATTAATTTGACTTCGTGGAGACATTCAAAATAGGCTAACTCTGGTTGATAACCTGCTTCCACTAAGGTTTCAAAACCGGCTTTGATTAAAGCACTTAATCCACCACATAATACTGCTTGTTCGCCGAATAAATCGGTTTCGGTTTCTTCACGGAAGGACGTTTCTAAAATACCACCACGGGTTCCACCAATACCTTTAGCGTAAGCCATGGCTTTATCGCGTGCTTGACCTGTATTATCTTGGTAAATTGCGAATAAACAAGGTACTCCTTGTCCCTGCTCGTAGGTGCGACGTACTAAATGTCCGGGACCTTTAGGAGCTACCATTACCACATCTACATTCGCCGGTGGTACAACTTGTCCGAAGTGAATATTAAATCCGTGAGCGAATGCTATAACGTTACCTTCTTCTAAATTAGGTTCAATTTCTTCTTTATAAACGGTTTTTTGCACCTCATCGGGTAGCAAAATCATGATAAAGTCGGCAGCTTTAGCAGCATCAGCCACACTTTTAACAGTTAACCCACCCGCTTCGGCTTTCGCTGCGGATTTACTACCCGGATATAGTCCAACAATTACGTTCATGCCACTATCTTTAAGATTGAGGGCGTGGGCATGACCTTGAGAACCAAAACCGATAATCGCTATAGTTTTTCCTGCTAAAAGGTCTAAATTCGCATCCGAATCGTAATACATCCGAGCCATAATTGCTTCTTCCGGGATAAGCATCCTGATTAATTGCAGATTTTTTATCTTACCGTAAAGTGGTGCAACTCTTAATTCATAGTTCGTAATTCGTAATTAAATTGATTCAAAGCATATTTTGGTTGTATTTACTCAACGGATGATTAAAGAGCATGAGCACCAACGCCGATAATAAAGCAACAAAGTCCGGATTTTTTACTATGTCACATTCAACGGAACAACAACCATCAAAGCGTAAAACTATATGCAATGACTGTGCTTTTCAGGTATTGGTAAATAATTCCATGCAATGCACTCATCCTTTGGAATTGGGGGTTAACTGTTCTGCTGTAATTTTCTGTAGCTCTTTTCAACCAGCGGTGGAAGTTGATAGTCCTTGTGTATCTTTTGATGAAGAAGAATAGTTAGAAAACTTTTATTTTCATGTTTCATAACTTAACCAGAGAAGCCACCCATTACCCATCCAACTGCTAATCCAACTGCGGCAATCCCGCTTAAACTTAGCATTGCTCCATCAAAACTATCTAATGCCTTTTTTAATTGTCTTCCGGCTCTATTTACGATCACAACTAAATTGCAATACAAAACTACATCAAGAGCCCATCGACTTAAACCGCTTAAGGTTAATACCGTGACAAAAAACAACACAAAAGCCGGAATTACAATTCCCCGTGTTTTACATACAAATATTAATATAAATGCGAATACTAAAATATTCAAAACTAATAAACTCAGAGATACTGAATTTAAGGCAGGTAAGTTTAGATAACATAAAATAATCGCGACAATAACCCAAGAAGAAATTATAGTAGCTACCAGTAGCTTGGTGCTTCTAAAAAAATTATGAATTGTAGGAGCTAGAGGGAAAAGAGCGAAATAAACAACTAATATCTGCTTTAACATAATTTCGGATAAGAATAATGGTTCTACTTGAGATACCTTTATCATCCAGCCATTAAACACAGAAATCATCAAAAAGCAAATAGACCAACCCCAATTGAATACTAAAGAAATTCGCGTAAATGAACGAAAATAGTCGCGATTATTGATTGTGTTCGATAGGATTTTTGAAGGTAACATAGGTAGATGTTTTTACTAGATTTTCCATAATTCAATTAAACAGTCAATCAAATATAAAAAATGATGTCTAAAATACATATTCTTTTAATTAATTTTATTAAATAAAAGTTAAATCATGAGAAACATCACTTAATATCATAATAATCTATTTATGACCTCTATGAATCAGCTAATTCATTGGAAAATTTTATCTATACTTTTAACTAATTAAATTAAAGTTTACGAGCTATAAATTTAGTTTTTACATCTAAAGTTAGATACAAAAAAATATCCAAAAAAGGGTTCATCTTTTGGTAATTGCAAATATTATTTATAGCAATTTTGATTTATCTTTAAACGATTACTTACAAACAAAAGTATGCTTTGCTATCAGGTTCCCCTATCAATGATTTCTATTTCTGCTTCAGATAATTTAAGATCGACAGCCTTTACCGAATCTTCAATGCTGCTGATTTTGCTAGCTCCGGGAATCGGTAATATGCAAGGTGATTTGGAACGCAACCAGGCTAAGACGATACAATAAACTGATACACCTTTGTCTTTGGCTAATTTTGCAATAGCTGGAATATCTGTTAAACTGTCGTGGCGACGACGACCGCCAAAGGGACTCCAAGGTATAAAAGTTAAACCCCCGTTTTGGCAATATTCCAGTACTCCATCCGTTTCTGGTTGTCGCTGCCAAGGGCTATATTGATTTTGTACCGAAACGATATCCACCACATCCCGCGCTTGCTCGATTTGTTCTACCGAGAAATTAGAAACCCCAATGTTGCTAATCATTCCAGCTTTTTGAGCTTCTTTTGCGGGGGCAAGGGATGCTTTGATAGTGTATTCTGGATCTGGTGCATGAAACTGCCAGATATCGATGGGTTTATTACCACCCAAAGCTTCAAAACTGACTTGAATAGTTTCCCGTAGATGTTCCGGATTGCCGTTGCGAGTCCAACTTTGATTGGGGCGCATCAAACCGCCTTTTGTGGCGACAACAATATTGCTCGTATCGCCATCGTAACTTTGCAAAGCTTTGTGAATTAATTGCTCGTTATGATGCTTGTCCGATTCATCCTTACAGTAAGAGTCGGCAGTGTCGATAAAAGTAATGCCTAAATCCAAGGCACGATGAATAACATTAATTGATTGCGATTCTGCAGGGCGCTCATAAACTGACATTGGCATTCCACCTAAACCAAGAGCGCTTACAGAAATACCGCTTTTCCCAATTTGTGTAGTTTCCATATTTATATTTAAAATTGCCAGCGCTATTAATGATATAGCAGGTCAAGCGGGGGTTTAGAAAGCATCTTTTGGCTATATTTTTAAATTTTCAGGACAAAAATTACCACCTTTATTTTCTACCTTGGAAGGATAAGGAAAAATAAATATTGAATCAATGAAGGGGGGGTAGGGTTCTTAACCCTTGTTACATTTAGGAATTTGCAATTAAAACTTGTAGCTATATAATCTGAGTCAAAATACGACATACCAAGATATTGGTCAATTAACTATAAATTTAACAAGTATTTACACTTTAATGATGTTGAAACTCTATACCTTATTTTCTCCAGGTTTAT
Source organism: Rivularia sp. (in: cyanobacteria) (assembly GCA_050042755.1). Taxonomy (GTDB): domain Bacteria; phylum Cyanobacteriota; class Cyanobacteriia; order Cyanobacteriales; family Nostocaceae; genus Rivularia. The sequence continues at coordinate 6,542 of JBHJJJ010000379.1, read as the reverse complement.
TAACAAACAAACCAACTTTATTTTTAAGTCTTTTCTTAGGAAGTTTAATTTCCACAAGCTGCGCGTCAGCTTCTTATAACGAATTGAGTTCCCCCCAAGGTATAGTCTCATCGTCATCAGCAGTTCAAGAAGTTGCCGATGTAGCTCAAGTCAACGAATCCCTACCGAAAAGAAAACCGCAGCTAATAAAAAAAGCAAGAATTACCGTACTTGTTGACTCTTTAGATAAAAGCGTTGATAGTGTAGAGCAAATCATCAATCGGCAACAAGGCTATTTACTCAGCTTACAAGAAACACAGCTTGATAAATCAAATTCTCGTCTCCGGGCTACAATTCAAATGCGAGTTCCGCAAGATGTTTTGGAAACAACTCTTAAGGAATTAGCCAAATTAGGAACCGTACAAAATCGTAATATCAGCGCTGAAGATGTTGGCGAACAAATAGTTGATTTTCAAGCAAGATTAAGCAATTTACGTAGAACAGAAAGTAATTTACAGAAAATTATGGATAAATCCGGTTCTGTTAAAGATATTTTAAACGTCGCTCGCGAACTTAGCAATGTGCGAGGACAAATTGAACGGATTACCGGCCAATTAAAAAGTTTACAAAATCAAGTTGCTTATTCTACTATTACATTAGGTTTAGAAGCAGCAGTTTCAAATACTAGTAATCAACCCGGATTACCGTCACAAATTCAAGATACATGGAAATATTCCACTCGTTCTTTCGGTACATTTACCCTTGGGTTGCTGAAATTAGGTATTTGGTTGATAGTCTACACTCCCTATTTATTAATTCTCGTTGCTGTTGGCTATTTTCTCAAACGTAAATTCCGTTCTTCACCACCTTTAGGGCAAACTCGACAATCAAGCAATTCTAATGATAGTTAGTTGACTATGGACCATAGGGACTAAAATTGAAAATATAATTCAAATGACGAATTATTTTTTGTGACTAATATAGTTTTGTGAGCAAATTTCATGATAAAAAAATAAAACCTGTATATCCTTGCTAAGAAAATGTATTTTTCACGATTTTAATCCAGGATTTTTGTCACATACAAAAATGGACGGACATAGTCTTATGAATATTGAAATATTCGGTAACATGGGCGCGAAAATATTATAAATTAAGATTCTATGCTATTCGGCTTTATGCCTTTAATTACTTTGGTCTTACTCATAAAAGTTTACAAAACAATAAAATAACTAAGGATTGTACTTTTTATCACGAAATAAGGACCATCAGGAATGCCAAGATATGTTTTAGCACAAGCGTATCGAAACTAGAGATGCCAGAATTACGCCAATCAATTGCTCAGCATTACCACGAACGTACTAAGTACTCGCCAGAAAGTATATCAGCCAAGAATAAAGCCTTGGACTGGACAAAACACCCCGTACCGTTTAAAGAGTACAAAATCGGTTCTAATTTTGATTTAAAACCTTATATCAAAGAAAAACCGCCGGGTTCATTCGCCAATAATCCGGAAGCTCAATGGTGGCAAAGACTTTCCCGGCTAATTTTTTGTAGCTATGGTTTGACTGCTAGAATGCCCTCTATGGGCAATACGGTTTACCTGCGTGCCGCACCTTCTGCGGGAGGTTTGTATCCTGCAGAGATGTATTTACTCAGTCGAGGAACGCCGCTTTTACCTCCTGGTTTGTATAACTATCAATGTCGGACTCATTCCCTGATGCATTATTGGGAAAGCGATGTTTGGCAAAAGTTGCAAGAAGCTTGTTTCGGAAATTCTTCGCTACAAAGCGCTCAACTAGCAATTGTCATCACTTCTGTTTTTTATCGCTCCGCTTGGCGTTATGAAGATAGGGCTTATCGTCGCATTTGTCTCGATACGGGACATCTTATAGGTAATATCGAATTAGCTGGCGCTTTGAGAAACTATCGTCCCCATTTAATCGGTGGTTTTGTTGATGAAAGCGTCAACGAGCTGCTTTATATCGACTCGAGACAAGAAGGCGCGATAGCAGTTCTCAGTTTAGAAGATTTACAAGGTAGCGAGCAAAATTTCCATCTGGGGCGTACTGCTTTACCTTCTACGACTGAAACTGATTATCCTCGAATTCCCGATGGACGACTTCTGGGTTATTTCCATTTAGCTACCCAAATTAAACCGGGTACAACTGGTAAGTTAAATCTACCTCTTGAGAATCTTGATAAGTCCATTGAGGATAAATACAACTTTAGTTTTTGCGATAAAATCTCCACCGCAACCAAACCCATTGACTGGGGTAAAAAACTAGAAGATTTAGAAGGAACTATCCTCAAACGTCGATCTACTCGCGCTTTTAGCGGTGAAAGTCTCTCTTTTGATGACTTAAAAGCTTTACTCGATTTCACTTATCAACCCCAGAATTACGCTAACCAAAATTTAGATAACTCTCCAGACTATTTTGATGTAAACCTAATTGAAACTTTTATTGCTGTTTCTGGAGTAGAAGGTTTGGAGAGAGGTTGCTACTATTACGCGCCAAAAACTCAAGAATTGCGTCAAATACGCTTTAAAAATTTTCGGCGGGAGTTACATTACCTCTGCTTGGGGCAGGATTTAGGACGAGATGCAGCAGCTGTAATGTTCCATACTGCTAACCTGAAAACTGCCATCGCTCAATACGGCGATAGAGTTTACCGCTATCTGCATATGGATGCCGGACATTTGGGGCAAAGACTTAATTTAGGTGCAATTCGCTTAGGTTTAGGCGTTTGTGGCATCGGTGGTTTCTTTGATGACAAAGTAAATGAAGTTCTCGGTATTCCTAATGATGAAGCAGTCCTGTACATTACGACTCTAGGAAAACCGAGATAAAAACGGTGATTAAATTGGGGGTATCTACGCCGATTCGAGGGTAAATTTAAGCTTAAGAAATGTTTAATAATCAGCGCCTAATATAAAAGCTTTTGATTGGGGATTTACGTACCTAGGAGGAAATTACAGTCCTCTTCGACGATTGTTGCAATCCCACACCATTGAAAAGTCCATCATATGGGTAAGTCTTAAGATCCTATCCTTAAGTAATATTAAGCTTATCTTTATTAAGAATCGGTATTGCCTTTCGAGAATTATCATAGGCAAGAGTAAACTTGGAGTTTAATTTGATTATTTACGTTAAAATACTTACATTTCAGATAATTATCTTACAAAGGTAATTTGGGCTTAAAAAATAAGAAAAAAAGAATATAGCTTTAAATTACGCCGGATATCTAGTAAAAACGAATGATTAAATATTTATGATTCAAATTTGTCCAAAAATAGAATTACACAAAAGTATGTGAAGCGATCGCTTACTCTCCTAATCCTTATCAATTCATTAAGAAAAGTTTTTGAAGATGACACAATATAAATTTTCTTCATAGTTGATACGTGACTGTGAAGTCTTTGATTATTAGAAGTATTACCGTATATTTACAGAGATTTATTTAATTAGTTTTATTAATATCCTCAAAACAGACATTTTTGAGTTATAACCTTTAAAATGAATTGTCAACCTGTAATATTACTTACCCAACTGACCTTAATATCAACTTTATAACCGGCAGCCAAAGCCTTCTTTGCATTAATTGCTAGTTTCGATTATTCCCGAAGCATTAGCAAATATGCCGGATAGTATGTGTAGGATACGTGAAGTAAAAGAATATTACTTAAAACAATTTCCATCCTAGGATTAAGAAATTCCATAGTTTATCTAGTTTTCGTGACAGCTCAAAAAAAATTACCTGTTTTGACATTCAGAGGTATCAATGACCATTAATACTTTTACTAAAGAAAACAAACCAAAAAGACCAATTAAACAGCAATTGGAATATCAACGGCCAGAATATCCAAGACCAAATTTGATAGTTCCTAATGTCCCTAATGTCCCCGATGTTCCCGACGATTACATGGAAACACCGGATGTCTATACCGACGGGACTATTTTTACTTGACCCAATCGTGGTAAAGTGGCGATTTTCATTGATGGTGCAAACTTATTCTATGCAGCATTGCAACTTGGAATTGAAATCAACTATGCCAAACTACTTAGCTGCTTAGCGAAAGATTCTAAATTGTTGCGTGCTTTCTTCTATACGGGAGTAGATCCAACTAACGAAAAACAACAAGGCTTCTTGTTGTGGATGCGTCGAAATGGTTATCGTGTGATTACCAAAGACTTAGTGCAATTTCCAGATGGTTCAAAAAAAGCCAATCTTGATGTAGAAATTGCTGTAGATATGATGAACTTAGCCCCTTACTACGATACAGCAGTGTTAGTCAGTGGTGATGGAGATTTAGCTTATGCAGTCAATGCAGTTTCCTATCAAGGTTCAAGAGTAGAAGTGGTTAGTTTGCGTTCAATGACAAGTGAAAGCTTAATTGATGTTGCAGACTGCTTTGTCGATCTAGACGCAATCAAAAAACACATTCAAAAAGAATCCGATTCAGAGTACAGCTATAGACCGTTATCAAATTTTGACATACATCCACCAATTCCTACCGAACAACCCCATTACCCAAAATCTTAGTTAATAATTCGTGATTCGTAGTTATGACTCAACTAAGCAATTTTAGATTTTAGATTAAGTCTGGATGAATAGTTTTAGAACCTCACTTTCAGGGCGGGCACCCTCTTCTTACCAAGGAGAGGGGAAAGCGTGAGGTAAAACAGCAAGTAACAGACATAATATTAGATCTTGGATTGGAATTTAAAACTGTTTTAAGTCCGTATTCACCTAAAATCTTCAAATTCCGAATTAATTCGAGAAGCAATTTAAAAAATCTAAAATCGGCTTGCTCCCAGTCACAATTGCGAATCACGACTTATAAATTAAGCAGCCGATAAATCTATGCTGTAGAGAGTTTTTCCTTCTAGGTTGTGCAGCGCAACACTCATAACTTGCGTTTGGGAATTGATTTTTACCGTACCAAAAAACTGTAATCCATCTTTCGGTGACCTATTTGGTTTCATTGTCAAGTCTACGCTTTGAAACTTTACTTGCGGACCAAAAGTATTATCAAGTTGATTTGGACCAAAAGTACCGGAATTCAAAGGGCCAGCGACAAATTCCCAAAATGGTGTAAATTCGCTGAACTGTGCCTTGTTGGGGTCGTAATAATGGGCTGCTGCGTAATGTACGTCAGCGGTTAACCAAACCACATTGCGGATATTTTTCTGTTTAATAAAACGCAATAAATCGGCAATCTCTAATTCTCTCCCCAAGGGCACACCATCACCATTAGATGCATTTTCAAATTTGGTTTTACCATCTTTTACTAATAAGCCGATGGGCATATCGGAAGCAATAACTTTCCAAGTGGCAGTTGAATTAAGCAACTTATTTTTCAACCAGCGCAGTTGATAATTACCTAAAAATGCCGTTTCTGCACTTACTTGCTGCTGGCGGTTAGGGCTATTCGCCCCCCGATAGCTGCGTTTGTCTAACATGAAAACTTCTAAATTAGATCCGTATTTATAGGATCGGTAAATTCTTTCTGGATCGTTGGGATCAAAGCGTATGGGTGTATACTCCATAAACGCCTGCTTAGCTCGCGCTGCTAGTAGAGAGACGCTTTTTATTTTATAGCGATCGTCATCATCTAACATTTTACCGGGATACCAATTATTAACAGTTTCGTGATCGTCCCATTGCACCAATTGAGGAATTTCAGCGTTGAATCGCTTGATATTTTCATCAAGCAAATTGTAAACATAATTGCCGCGAAATTCTTTTAAAGTTTCCGCAACCTTGGACTTTTCTGGCGTGACAATATTCTTCCACATACTGCCATCATCTAACTTTACCTCAGTTTCAAGGGGACCATCGGCATAGATATAATCGCCAGAATGAATAAAAAAGTCCGGTTTTAGTTTCCGGATTGTTTCGTAGATTTTCTTTCCTTCAAAGTCTGGATTAATACCCCAGCCTTGTCCGGCAGTGTCCCCAGACCAAGCAAAAAAGATATCGTTTTCTTCTGAAGGAGTTCGTAAATTACCTAAGTATGGAGCGCTGTAAGTATTGTTATTATTTAAATCTTGGAAAATGACTCGGTAAAAAAGTTGCTCGCCACTTGGTAAATTATTTAAATTAATTCGCGCTGTAAAATCGCTAACTTCCAAAGCTGCAGGGCCAATAATCCTTCGTGCATCCTTGAAAGATTGATTCATCGCGTAATCAACAATCATCCGTGCCGGTTTATCGCTACGCCTCCAAATAACCGCACTATTGGCATTTACATCACCACTAGCGACACCATAGGGTATTTTCGGACGCATTTTATCTGATGTTACGATACCCGGTGCTTGAGCTAAAGTATTTTTTGGGAATAAATTTGTGGCAATGATTCGGGAAGTAGCGATCGCACTACTAAGTAAAAATCGACGGCGAGAAAGGTGTTGTGAGAGGTTGGGTTTCATCTTTTATAAATTTTTATTTATAAAACCGTTTTTTGCGTACATTCTCACCTATGAGTTGATTTTACGCAATTTGTCCCATATTAAATTTTCATAAGCATTGAGATACTTAGAATAATTGGATTAATCGCACAA
>JBHJJJ010000378.1:0-18518 GCA_050042755.1 Rivularia sp. (in: cyanobacteria) | reverse complement strand
GGTTATATGGGAAGCATTTATGCACTTCATCAGGGAAGCGAAAATCCTCCCCGCAAGTAGGTAAGACTGCTCGATCTGCGTCTTGAGCAAGTATAGCTTTGTTGAACAAAGTTAAATTTTGTTCAAGTTTTTAGGAGCGGTGTTATGGATCCCATCTCCCAATCAGTACATAATAGAGGAAAAACGAAGTAACTTAATTCTAAATGGGTGGCCTGGGATTCGAACCCAGAACAAATCGGTTAAAAGCCGAGTACTCTACCGTTGAGCTAGCCACCCATCGCGTTTCTCGCGACTAATGAATAATAGCACATAACCCTGTTGTTTTGTAAAGGGGGTTTAGGAAAAAATTGCTGTAATCAAAATTTTTGCCGATTGAGTCGCCCCAGGTTCCACTACAGTTAAGTGTTCTCCTGTATTCATGGCATTACGCGGACCGCTCCAAGGCTCCAAACAATAAAAGTCTTTACCTTTAACCGTCCAAAATACCAAAGTAGAGAAAATCTCATCGTATTCCAGGGTTATTTTTAAATTACGACTTTTATCTGTAACGCTGGTAGATTTGGCACTTAGCTGTTTAAATGCAACATCAATTTCATCGCGACTAAAATCAAAATTACCGTTAAATAAGTGAACTTCAGGACTACCTTTCTCTTGAAATTCTTGAGATGGAATTTCAAACTCTAGCTGAGTTTTATCAGGCGCTAAAAAGTAAGGATGAAAACCCACCGAAAAAGGCATTGGTTCTGAAGATTTATTCGTAAAATCTTGGAGTATTGTTAACGTGTTACCATCCAGTTGATAGGTAAAATCTACTTGAAAATCAAAAGGGTAAACCGCGAAGGTTTGTTCGTTACTGTTGAGATGCAGCTTGAGAGAAACATTATCGACTGTAACTTCTTCGCTAACGGACCAAGGTAAGTTACGGCCAAAGCCGTGTTGCTTCAGCGTAAACTGCTTACCATTTAAACTGTAAGTATCTTCAGGTAAATTTCCGCAAATGGGAAACAAAATCGGATTACCACCTCTAATGCTCATTTCCGGATTCTTGAATCGTTCTTCATCTAGATAAAAAACTTCTTTTCCGTCAATGCGCCATTTGGTAATAATGCCCCCACGTTTCGGTAATACTTCTAACTGAGACTTAGCTTTCTCGTCAGTTAATATGTAGGTTTCGTACTGTCTTTGTTCGACGTTTACAGAAAACATGATTCAATCTTAGTTATTAGTGCTTAGTGGTTGGTCGTTGATGCTCAGTAGTTAGAAGTTAAGAGCTATGAAATGAAAAATGTATTCATTCATAACTCGTAACTTTTAACGTGCAGATCTTTAACCTTTAACCCGATTACTCGTCTTCAGCAAATATAAAACGATATAATTCGCTCGGATCTGGTTCGGGGCTACTTTCGGCGAATTCCACAGCTTCATCAATAGTTGCTTGGATTTTGCGCTCTATGTCTTTGAGTTCTTCAAGAGTTGCTAAATTTTGCTCGACTAGATAAGTTGTCAATTTCTTAATTGGATCGCGAGAAAACCAGAGTTCTTTTTCTTCTTTACTACGCATTTCGTCTGGATCTGCTAAGGAGTGACCCCGGAAACGGTAGGTCAGAGCTTCAATTAATGTTGGGCCTTCTCCAGCACGGGCGCGTAATACAGCTTCTTGAGCAACAGAACGCACTGCTAGTACATCCATTCCATCAACTTCCACCCCAGGCATACCAAATGCGCCAGCTTTTTTGTAAATTTCTGGTACAGAAGTTGCACGTTCGTGAGACATTCCAATTGCCCACTTATTATTTTCTACCACGAAAATAATTGGCAGTTTCCATAAAGCAGCCATATTTAATGTTTCATAAAACTGACCGTTATTACAGGCTCCATCGCCGAAAAAAGCTGCGGTAACTTGGTCGGCGCTTTCATCTCCCATGACTTCACGACGGTACTTAGTTTGGAACGCTGCTCCCGCAGCCACCGGAATACCTTCAGCGATAAATGCATAACCACCTAACAGACGATGGCTCGCAGAAAACATATGCATCGAACCACCGCGCCCTTTGCTACATCCGGTAGCTTTACCAAATAATTCTGCCATTACTTCTTTTGCAGGAACTCCCGCACTCAAAGCATGTACGTGATCGCGGTAGGTGCTGCAAACAAAATCTTCACCCGACCGCATCGTTTTAATCACGCCGCTAGAGACTGCTTCTTGACCGTTATAAAGGTGAACAAAACCAAACATTTTGCCCCTGTAATACATTTCGGCGCACTTGTCTTCAAACAGTCGTCCCAACATCATATCTTCGTAAATTCGCAGACCTTCTTCCTTAGTTATTTGCGCAGTAGTCGCATTAAAATCGGGTAAAGTACGTTCTTTAATCATTATTTTTCGTAAAAACTCCGTGGTAACACTTAAAGAGATAATTTTAGTAAACTGGCTCTATATTGCTATAGAAGCAGCCTCAAGTTCTGGGTTGAAAAATTTGGGTTCAACCTTTTAATCTTGTCTTCTATAAGTAATTAGACTGTTATCAGCTTACAGATTACCGTTTCAGGATATCAATATTCTGCATTTTCAGTGACAAATAAAAAAAAGGCAGCACATATCCCAAATGTATCTATAGATATTTGTACTTAAATCACAATCGTGATATTATCTTTTTCTCAATTCGGGGAAAATTTACCATTAGTGGCGCTTTTCTATACTAATGCTAGGTCAAAAGCCTTTATCTACCTATTCATTGGCTTTAATCGAACATGAGTATTATTGTACGAATACTACATTTATATATAGTGTGTATTTAACAATTTTGCAGCGAAGAAGCTAATATCTAAATTAGGTCGGCATCAATTCTTCTGTTAAACTAAGCACGTTTGATCGTTATAGGAGGTCTGATAAAGCTTTAATTTACACTTCTTTTACTCGCGCTTGATTTTTCTTAAGGGAGGAATAAGTCAAGTTGTTGCGATACACACTATTAGTGTGTGAAGTCACTGGGTTATTATTGTGGCACGGTTTTACAAACCCAAAAATATATTAAGAAAACTTTATTGATGAAAGCTGAGCGGGGAAGTAGGCTGTGCAAATTCCGCTAGATTATTACCGAATTTTAGGAATACCGATGGCAGCAAGTGGCGAGCAGTTGCGGCAGGCATACAGCGATCGCATTGTTGGATTACCGCGACGGGAATATTCCTCTTCAGCAATTACATCTCGAAAAAAACTTATAGAAGAAGCATACGTGGTTTTATCAGATCCAAAGGAACGCAAGGAATACGATCGGGTTTATCTGACACATGCCTATACCCCAGAAGGGGGGCGCGATAGAAGTGTGGCGGTTGAAGAACGATCTCCAGATAGTCATACAGATATTAAATCTAAGACTTTAGGCATTGACATTTCCCATTCGGAATTGATTGGTGCTTTAATGCTTTTGCAAGAGTTGGGAGAATACGAACAGGTTTTACAATTAGGTCGTCCATACTTAATTGGTAAAAACGGTAAAGTGCCTAGTAATTTAGGCTCTTCATCAAGACAAGCACAATTCACCCCAGAACAAACCGCCCAACGTCCGGATGTAGTTCTCACCGTTGCCCTTGCCTGTTTGGAATTAGGCAGAGAACAATGGCAGCAAGCTCACTACGAAAATGCGGCTGTTTCCTTAGAAACTGGACTAGAACTGCTATCGAACGAAGCGTTATTTCACAGCGTTCAAGCAGAAATAGAAGCGGATCTCCACAGACTCCGACCTTATCGTATTTTAGAATTACTGTCATTACCACTAGAAAAAACTGCCGAACGACAACAAGGTTTAAAATTATTACAAGAAGTACTCCAGCAACGTGATGGTATTGATGGCACGGGATTTGACCAATCCGGTTTAAATGTAGATGATTTTCTACGATTCATTCAGCAACTGCGTCACCATTTAACAGTCGCAGAGCAGCACAACCTATTTGAACAAGAAAGTAAGCGTCCCTCTGCTGTCGCCACATACTTAGCTGTATATGCTTTGATAGCACGTGGATTTACTCAACGTCAACCCGCTTTGATTCGTCAAGCAAAACAAATGTTGATTTTGTTGGGTAAACGCCAAGACGTACACTTAGAACAATCTTTGTGTGCCTTACTTTTGGGACAAACCCAAGAAGCAACTCGTGCTTTGGAATTAAGTCAGGAATATGAAGTTTTAGCTTTCATTCGAGAAAATTCTGAGGATTCTCCCGACTTGCTTCCCGGACTGTGTTTATACGGAGAAACTTGGTTACAAAATGAAGTATTTATCCATTTTCGGGATTTAAAAAATCAGCAAGCTTCTTTAAAAGAATACTTTGCCGATACGCAAGTACAGGCTTATTTGGAAGGTTTACCCAGAGAAACTCAAATAAATCAAGCAAATAGCCAGTCTGTTTCCAAGCCCCAACCAAAGACTCATAATAATCAAAAAGATCGCAATTCTAATGTAATTTACGGACAGTTTAATAATGGCAAGCAGTCACCACCGGGGTATACTCAGCAAACAACTCCCAATACAGCAACTCAACCAAATAATTCCGTAAGATCTACAAACGAAACACCCGCACCAGTGGGACCTTTTCCAACAGCAGAACCTCTCCAAGGAAACAACCATGTTCAAAATGGTTCTGCAAAAAACAAGACGAGTATACCTAACCTACCTAACACCCGTAGAAGACGCAAGCGCAGCGATATTTCCAACTCCAGAGGTACTGTCGAAGGTACACCCCGCACCAGAGTACCTCGACAAAGAAATACACCGAATAGTTTGGAAAAAAGAAAACGTTTTATTTGGTTGATTTTTGGGTCTTTATCAGGTTTATTAATTTTATGGTTTGTGGTGGGTGCTGCTATTGGGTTTTTACAAGATTTAATTTCCCCGGAACTAACTTTGCAAGGGGAACAGTTGAATATACAAGTAAATAAGCCACCGTTCAAGATACCCGATGCTAACAGTCAACCAATTTCAAATAACGGTGCTTTGACAAAAGAAACCGCAGAACAAATAGTTACAAATTGGCTATCTACTAAAGAAACTGCTTTGGGAAAAAATCGTAATATTAAAGACTTAAACAACATCTTAGCAGGCAAAGCTCTTACTAATTGGCAAATAATTGCCCGCTCCGATCGAGCAAAGAATCGCTATCGAACATTTGAGCATACCTTGAATATTGAATCCGTCGATACGATTCCCAACAACAATAATCAAGCTGCAATTGAAGCTACTGTGAGTGAGAAAGCTAATTTCTATGACAACGGTCAAATAAATCGGCAAAACTCATATGATGAAACCTTGCGAGTTAGGTACATGCTGCTTAAAATCGGTGGAAAGTGGCGTATTAAGGAAATGTCAGTTGTCAATAAAATTAATTAAAATTGACAAATTTCCTTATCTGTTAACTTCGAGCCTTCGCAGTTTTGCTAATTTAGGGTGCGTTCATAAATTACATTAGCTTGAGCATCATACACAATAAGGGGCACGTCGGCATTCTCGCTGATTGCTTCTAAGGCTTGCTGTAATATTTGTAAGTGATTATTTACACCTGTAATAATATTTGGGTCTCCTTGAGTGCTGGCTTCTATTAAGCTTTCTTGTAAGCTTTGTTCGTAATCGGGAGTTATTCGCACGGAGACACCTTGGTTATTAATAATATAAGTACAAATGCGAATCTCACCGGAACAGGTTCTATTTAAGTCGGAACGAGTTTTCTGTATTCGCCTATAAACTTCTAATTTTTCTTGGGCTTGAGAGAGAGAATTGGATGCAGGTTCAATTAATTTCTGAGCTTCAATATTATAAAGGCTGTTACTAGCAACTCGTTTTGCAGAATGCAAAGCTGTTTGCCAATTCGTAACTGCTGCTTGCCAATTGTTTTGTCGTTCGTAACCTTTGGCGATGTTAACGGCGTTGACAGCTTGTTTATAAGTCTTAGCTGCCATAAATTCTTTCCTTGTGCGCTGTTTTGCTGCTAATAATCGGGGTTTATACTCGGATATTAGTTTTTGTGCATCTGAATATGCCGAACTTTTCACAGGAATCGGGGTTAATGCATTTACTGTTACTTGCCAAGTCGATTCAACTTTTTGCCAATCTTTTAAGGATTTAGCTGTTGTTTCTCGCTTTTGAGCAACGATAGATACGGCTTTTGCTGAAGTGAGTTTTTTCAACCATCTATCTTCCATTCGTAACTGCTGATTGACTGCTTGCAATTTAGCGCGATAACTAGTTAATTTTTTTTGGGCTAATGGATAAAGCCCACTATTACGATTAATTGTTTCTAAGGGAGCGATCGCTTGTCGCCATAAGCGCTGTCTATCTTGTAATTTTTCTAAGTTTATAGAAGAAGTTAAACTTGTTTGCCCTGCAATTCGTGCTGCCTGGGAAGCGGTAAATATTTGTTGAATTTTTTCTGACTTAGCAGCCAAGCTAAGGCTCAGTTGTTGTGATTCTTGAGAATAAACAGATAAACTGGGAATTTTTTCTAGGTTTTTGCTTGCGACATCTATTTTGCGCTGTAATCTAGCTAATTCTTGGTCTGAACTTACCTTCCTAATCAGTTTCCCATAAGAATTATTTAAGTATCGTGCGGTTTGTAATTCTTGGCACTTGGTTATCAAACAAGGGCGAGTTGCAACATAAGCACCCCCTAAAGTTGCTGAAACTATTACCCCAACTAGCGACAGCACAATAAGTTTGATATTAAAACTGGCAAATTTTGGTTTTGAATCTGCCTGCAATGGAGGTATTTTACTAAGACAGTTAGATGACTCATCTTCGTTGATTGGGTTGGTAGTCAAGGCTGAAGAATCCGGAGTAGAAGAATCCTCAAAATCAGAAAACGAAAAATTAACTAGTGCTTGCTCTTGGTTTTTATCGCTATGATGTTTTTCCAGAATTAAGGAATGTTTTGCATAAGGAAGCTTTACTCCAAGTACTCGTAAGAAAATTTCTGCTTTTTCTTGCTGGTACTCCCGGGGATTATTTCGCAGCCCTTCTTCAATCACTGTAAAAATATTTTTGGTATCGACTGCCACTCCTTGGGGGTGCTGAGTTAAAATCATCATCTGGTGATTTTTAACAGCACACCTAACACTAAAAAATTCTCCAGATGGAACGTCTGCACGTAAGTGTTCCTGCAAATTATTTGCTAACAATTGTAAATTGTCTTGTTCAATAGCTACTGTCATAAAGCCCTGTTCTGTGTATTGTCAGAGATTAAAGTTTGTTCCAATGAATAAGACTAACTTTTTATTGACTAGTCGCCTTCTCAAATCCTAACGTTAATTTTTTAACACAAGAGATAAGCTTTTACCAAAAACTGAAATATCAAGTAAGCCTTGATTCTGAAATAATTTCAAGCATTCCTCGACTTATTTTGATTGTCGAGTAAGTATTTAATTATCTGCCAACATCCAAAAATTGACTACCTCATAAAATAATTTGATCGATATGATAATTTTCCAATTCAAAGTGGGAATAATAAGAATTTTACGCCCAAGGTTCCTAGTGCTGTAAACGATCCAAAAAATAAATTGCCCCACCCTCGGTGGGACAATTAATTGCTTGTAAACGCTTTTATAAATAACCGATAAAAACCATTTACCGCAAAGCAAAGAAGACTTAAGTTCTACGAGAATATTATTGCTTTGACCACATGAAAATTAGTTTTCACATAAAATCTAAGCCTTATTGAAACTGCATACCGGACAATCTCGTCTATAGTTATACCTCGACATTTAAAGTCTATTAATTTTTGCCAAGGTTTGGTCTATATCTTCGATTGTATACAATAAGATTTACTTATTTTAGTTATACCAATTACAAGAAATATACATATAAATTTATATATAACCAAATGGCTGTCATATTTACAATACTAGGTTAAGAATTTTTTAGAATTAAAGAAAAAAGCTATTTGGGCAATTCGTAATTAATAAACTTATATCTTGTACCTCTAGGTAGAAAATACGGAAACCTTAAAGTGAACCTAATTAAGCTACATTTTTTGCTTGGCTTTTATTACTAAATTGAGTTTTTACTTAGATACTGAGTAATTAAATAACATCTATTTTTATTGGTGCAAGATGTTCGTAAATGTAAGATATAAGCACCTTAATGTATTGAATTCATACAAAAATATTGCCTGCATCCGACCGTAGCTCAACCCTGAATTCAGACCTACAGTAATAATTATCTTACCTTGACGGTTTCTCACGGCTTGTCATTCGAGAAAAAATTCTATACAAGTTGCGCTTTGCACCTGATACTTTCTCTTAAGGCAAATTCAGAAGCTGACTTTAATCCTTAAAAACCGAATAATTTTATAGCTATAATGTATCGCTATCTATCAATAAAATTGCTGGTGATGCAAAATGTAAGCATTTTTACTGATGCCATGAATTACTTATTCTAAACTAATAGGGGGTGATAATCGCTTTTTAATTTACCCAATTTACGCTATTGGATTAAATTAGTAACAGAAAATAACTGCTTTTTAACAGTTTGTTTATAACGGCTTAAAATCGAAGGCTAGATTACTCACGGGGTGAAGTGTTTAGATTTTAGACAGCAGCACAGAAACCCTCCACAAGTTGCAGTAAAAGGTGTGTGTCAATGGAATTATTAGAATATCAAGTAAAAGAATGGTTTGGAGAAATCGGTATTCCTGTATTACCTTCCCAAACAATCGATCATCCTACCGATATCAAACGTTTAAAAATTAACTACCCAATAGTTTTGAAATCTCAAATTTACCGAGGAGGGCGTGCAAAAGCTGGTGGAGTAAGGTTTGTAGAAACTACAATCGATGCGATAGCAGCTGCTCAAAATATTTTTAATTTGCCGATTTATGGTGAATTACCAGAAGTTTTATTGGCAGATGTGAAATACAATATTCAACAAGAGTTGTACTTAGCGATTGTTTTGGATACTGCTGTATGTCGTCCCATACTTTTGGGTTGTCATGAATCGGATATCGATTGGGATGAAGCAGGAGAGAAAATGCAACACGTTGTGGTAGAAGAACAATTTTCTCCATTTTACGCTCGAACCCTGGCTTTAAAAATGGGTTTGCAAGGTGCGCTGATGCAGTCGGTAAGTAATGTTATTGAAAAGATGTACCGATTGTTTATAGAAAAAGACCTAGACTTGTTGGAAATTAACCCCCTGGGCGTAAATTATTCTGGAACAGTTATGGCTCTGAATGGCAACGTCAGTATTAATGAAGGAGCCATCCGTCGTCATCCAGATATTGCTGCAATGGCTAGAAAGTTGGTTAGCAATAACGTTTATAAAGAAACAAATGGCAACTTTGGCGATTGGGATGGGGTGGAAATGCGCGGTAGAATAGGGGTTTTGGGTAATGGCGCTGGTTCGGTTATGACGACTTTGGATTTAGTTGTTAATAATGGCGGTAAACCTGGATTATGTCTCAATCTGCGACATGCATTTCTAACCGATACTGTACCAACTACTTTTTATACTCGTTTGGCAAAAGCTTTACAAATTTTAGCTGGGGATAAAAGTATTCAAGTAATACTGATTAACTTATTAGGTAGCATTCCACAAGCTGGAGAAGTTGCCGAAGTCATTGCAAATTTTCTTCGGGAGCAACACAATCAATTCAGTTCAAATGGGACGAAAAATCGTCGAAAAAGCTTTTCTTGTACTAATTTAGTTATCCGTTTAGCTGGTTCTGATTTGGATGTAGCCAGAAAATACTTATCTAATTTAAAAATGGAAGGAGAAAGTCATATATTACTAGTAGAAAGTTTAGATGAAGCAGTAAAACAAGCAGTGAGGCTCACAAAAAATAGCCATAAAAAGTAAAAATAGCATAACCAAAAAAAGAATTTTTATATTTTTTGAAGACCTTAGGCATATAGGCTCAAATATTTTGATACTATATGCCTTGCGCTAGAGATAATCAAGCTTGCTCACGAGGTAGAATTCTCGTATTAAACATTCTATATTTCTTCGTAAAAAGAAATGATAGATTTCTAATAACTTTTAGTCAAGTTATTGGTACAAAATGTTTATTTTATTAATATATATTCACTCAAAGTAATTGAAAATAGGTATTTTCTCGAAAAATATAGCGTTCTTAAGTGATATCTTGATGTGAGTAAGTATTTGATTAACTGCCCAAATAAATTGGTACAAATAAAAACAGCATGAAACATTTTTCTATAACTGTTAAGACTTTTTAATAAATTAAATAAAACTATTTTTAACTCACCAAGAACCGAGAAAGTATGGGTATTTTATTTTTATAACCTGTGCTCTTGAAGAAAAATCCCCTATTTACATAGCTAAGTAAATACGTGGGAAAAATTATCGTTTTGACAAGGGAGTAGTGAGTAGTGATAGGTGAGATTGAGTAAGCAAATGATGGTCATTTACATTCTTTTACATAGTTTTATTTATTAATGCTTACCTACTTACTCTGTAGCAAGCATTTACTGAACTTAAGACTTCAAGCACCTAATTCAACACAAATCTATTTCTTAAATAAAAACAGAAAAATTAATTCCTTGATAACCTTATCTTAACCTAAGAGTTTATTTTTTACAAGATTTCAATTTGCTTTTATCTCATTTAGTTAGTGATAACAGCAAATAATATGACACCATGCGTATTGTTTCTTAATGACTTCAAAGGCTAAGTTCTTCTTCAATTATTATGCTTTTTTATGAATTTAACGCCAGATAGCAAAGTAATCATCCAAGGTTTCAGCGAATTTATTTCAGCAACTCATATTGCTCAAATGAAAGCATACGGCACAAATCTTGTGGCAGGGGTAAATGCTGGATGTAGCGGAAGTGAACTGTATAATCTGCCGGTATTTGATTTGGTAGAAGAAGTTGTAGATAAATTTGGGGGCATCGATACCACAATAATCTGCGTACATCCTTACCAAGTTTTAGATGCAGCATTGGAAGCAATGAATTGTGGTATTGGTCAAATAATTATCATCTCTCCTGGAGTTCCTCCATTAGACATGGTAGATTTATTTCGCCGTGCCGAAGCACAGGAAACCATAATTGTAGGACCAAATAGTCCTGGGATTATTGTACCAGGAAAGATTTTGTTAGGAACTCACCCGAGTGACTTTTACAAGCCGGGGCAAGTAGGGATAGTAAGTAGAAGTACTACTTTAACCTATGAAATTGCTTGGGAATTAACAGAAGCTGATTTAGGACAGTCAATTAGTGTAAGCATAGGTAGTGATGGGATTGTCGGTTCTTCATTTATCCAGTGGCTACACATTTTGGACGAAGACGAAAACACGCAAGCCATAGTTTTAGTCGGGCAACCTGGTGGAGGGCGTGAAGAAGCCGCAGCAAGTTATATATCCGAAATGATTGATAAACCAGTCATTGCTTACATTGCCGGAGTGCACGCGCCACCAGCAAAACATTGGCGACAAACAGGAACTTTAGCCGCAGTTATCGGACGAGATCCAGAGTTTGGTACTGCAAAAAGTAAATTAGCTGCTTTTAAGCAAGCGAAAATACCCGTAGCACAACGTCCTTCCCAGATTGCGGAATTAGTAAAAAAAGCGCTTAATTAAGTTTAAAAACACAATCGAGGGATGGAAATTTTATTTCCACCCCTCAATTTATATTTATTAAGTGTTTAATTAGTCAACTTGAAAATTTAACTTTTACTACTCGTAAATAGTGTTTTAGTAGCTGATTCTCCCACCGATATAACTTGTTTAATTAAATACCAGTTGAGTAAACCTACAATAGTTAATTCGCAAATAAAAACGCTCAAAACGATGGCATATGAGGCATTTTTAATACCGTGCCAAAAACTAATTGTAAACAACCAGAAAATACTACCTACATCGCCTGTATTTGATGCCGATATATCTAGAATCATTAAAATTATTTACTAAATAAAATCAGTATTAATACGCATA
This sequence comes from Rivularia sp. (in: cyanobacteria), assembly GCA_050042755.1. Lineage (GTDB taxonomy): Bacteria > Cyanobacteriota > Cyanobacteriia > Cyanobacteriales > Nostocaceae > Rivularia. The sequence continues at coordinate 6,581 of JBHJJJ010000378.1, read as the reverse complement.
TACAAGAACTGATGATGGATGTGTGAAATTTTTGTTAATAAGTAATTATTAAGTTAAGTAAAATATTTAGATTAAAAAAATACGCTTTTAATACTCCGCAACAGCAAGCCTAGTTTGTTCAACCTAAGGCGCGGCTCGGTATGCCCACATCAAGTATATTCAATTGCCAAAACAAAAGAGAGTAAGAGACTCTACCTTCTCGGTACACTTGCCCGGTATGATATAAAATCTGTCCAAATTTAAAGAAAACATCTAAAACAACTATGACCCAGAACTACCGCATTACCCTACTTCCTGGCGATGGCATTGGACCTGAAATAATGGCAGTAGCGGTAGATGTACTCAAAGTCGTAGGAAAAAAATTTGATATACACTTTGAATTCCAAGAAGCTTTAATTGGCGGTGCAGCAATCGATGCGACGGGTGAACCTATACCAGAAGCCACATTAAAGACGTGTCTTCATAGCGATGCAGTTTTACTCGCTGCCATCGGTGGTTACAAATGGGATTCTCTGCCATCAGCGAAGCGCCCCGAAGCTGGTTTATTGGGATTGCGTGCTGGTTTACAATTATTTGCAAATCTACGTCCGGCAAAAATCATACCCCAATTAATTGATGCTTCAACTCTCAAAAAAGAAGATGTAGAAGGGGTTGATATTATGGTGGTTCGCGAACTCACTGGTGGAATTTACTTTGGTAAACCCAAAGGAATTTTCGAGACCGAAACTGGTGAAAAGCGCGGAGTCAATACAATGGCCTATACTGAAGCAGAAATTGAACGCATTGGTAGAGTGGCATTTGAAACAGCCCGCAAACGAGGAGGTAAACTCTGTTCTGTAGATAAAGCCAACGTTTTGGAAGTATCTCAACTGTGGCGCACTAACATCACCAAACTTGCTGAAGAATACTCCGATGTCGAATTAACCCACCTGTATGTTGATAATGCAGCTATGCAGTTGTTACGCGCTCCCAAACAGTTCGATACTATCGTCACTGGAAACCTGTTCGGCGATATTCTTTCCGATGCAGCAGCTATGCTCACTGGAAGTATCGGTATGCTACCATCAGCGAGCTTAGGTGCATCCACTCCGGGAGTGTTTGAACCAGTACACGGTTCAGCCCCCGATATTGCAGGAGAAGATAAAGCCAATCCCCTAGCACAAATTCTGAGTGCGGCAATGATGCTACGCTACGGTTTGAACCAAGGCAATGCAGCCGATTACATAGAAGATACAGTGTTTCAAGTTTTACATAAAGGTTACCGTACTGGAGATATAATGTCTGAAGGAATGAATCAAGTGGGTTGCAAAGCTATGGGCGAAGCGCTGATTCAAACTTTAGAAAAATAATTATTTTTCTAATTTATGCCGGAATCTTTTAGCCTCCATTACTGAAACTTTCGGATAAACTAATTGAAAACCTAGTCACAAAAAAACAAGTAATTCGTGTACGCATTACGACAAGGGCAAGAAAATTTTACGAACCCCGTGACGCAATCTCCTTTGATTGACTCATCTCTGATCAGAGCAGCGGGTCAAATCTACTACACTTACTGTGAGGTGCATCCAGAAATGGCAGGGCAAGCTTCAGGAGTGGCGATTAATCGCGGGAATCATCGAGGAAAGGTAATTTTTACCCCTCAGCCAGTACTTTTACCCCAAGAATGTTTCGTTCCGCTAAATCAAATCGAATCCCACATGTATTAGTTGTTAATCGTTAGTTATTAGAAGTCAGCACTTCAGGGTAATTACTAATTACGTCAGGGCTAATTACAAATTACTTTGGGTAAATGACTTTGGAATAATAACTTGATGGATGAGTGGATTATCGCACCGGCAAGTTTAATTGTTTTCGCTTTGGGTGCATCTATTGGCAGTTTTATCAACGTTGTAGTTTATCGGCTACCTGCTGGTTTGTCGATTCTTTATCCTCCTTCTCGATGTCCCCATTGTTTAAATCGGCTAAAAGCTTACGATAACGTTCCGGTATTGGGTTGGTTGTGGCTGCGAGGGCGTTGTCGTTATTGTAAAAGTCCCATATCTCCTCGTTATCCGATTGTAGAATTAGTCACAGGTCTTACATTTGTACTAGTTTTTTTGATATTTAATTTTTCACTACTGACGATCGGTTATTGGCTATTTTGCAGTTGGTTATTAGCGCTATCCATAATTGACTTAGATACAATGACATTACCCAGTCAACTGACCAAATCGGGGTTAGTACTGGGTATTTTGTTTCAAATGATATTAGGATTTATTCCACAATTTAATTGGTTGACATCGATCGACCAAGTAATGCTAGCAATTGCAGCAGCGGTATTAGGGCTATGGATGTTTGATGTAATTGCTCGTATTGGTACAATTGTTTTTCGCAAAGATGCAATGGGGGCAGGAGATGCAAAATTAGCAGCCATGATGGGAGCTTGGCTGGGTTGGAAATATTTGCTCTTAGCTAGCTTTATCGCTTGTATTGCAGGAGTTATTGTGGAAATTAGCAGGACTTTCTTTACACAAAAAAAAATCAAACGAAATCAACCTTTTCCTTTTGGTCCTTATTTAGCCTTAGGTTCTGCGATCGCCCTCTTAAGCGGTGAGGCTATAATATCAAGTTATTTGCGATTCTTTTTCCCTGGAAATTGAAAGAAGCGGGGAAAATAAAGTACTGAAGTAGAGGGGCCAGAGGTGGTAAAAGTTTCCATTCCTAAGTCCTAATCGACTTTTATAACTGTAAAATTGATTACCATTAAATCTTTTAAGGATTTGGTATTATCATGCTGTGAAGAGGAAAATCATTAATGAGAAGGCTGTCGATTAATGACGTTAGGAACTTATGCAGCAGTAAACTTCTGTTGATAAAAGAATCGAATATTATCGACTCAAAAGTGAAAATCTTCCTTGGGGCACTGTTCTAGTGGGAGCTTTCGGAGTTACAAAGTTCGTATCTATAAGCTGGAGAAACCTAGTTCCGAGATGGACGTATCTATAACAAGCATGAAGTATCTCATTGTCCGTAACGGACTATATTGCTGTTGAAGGAATTTTATAAAAGAAAACTCTCTACTTGAATTGGTTTACATATTTTCGTTAAGCTGACAAGCAAAGATATTTAGATAAAGATCCATTGCTTGGAAAAAAAATGAGGAATTTAAGATGAATGTTTTCTGTAATCTGTGATAAATGTTTAACATTTATTAAAGAAGACAAAGGCGCAAACTTCCGTATTCTTGATTAAATTTGACATACAATCCACTTGCATAATATACAAATGGCGAACAACGACGAAACACGCGGTTTTAAATCTTTATTTGATTGGTTTGCAAACCGACGTAAAACAGGTTCTATCAGTATTGAACGTCAAGAACGCGAAATTGCTGATGGATTATGGCATAAATGCTCTAAGTGTGGTGTATTAGCCTATACGAAAGACCTGAAAGCAAATCAGATGGTTTGCATCGAATGCGGACATCACAATCGAGTTAATAGCGATGAACGTATCCGCCAACTTATAGATGTTAATACATGGAGGGCAATGGATGAACATCTGCTACCCACCGATCCTTTAAAATTTCGCGATCGCAAATCCTATAGCGATCGTCTGCGGGATATGCAAGAAAAAACTGGTTTAACAGATGCTGTTAAAACAGGTGTGGGGGAAATAAATGGTTTACCCCTCGCTTTAGGCGTAATGGACTTTCGGTTCATTGGTGCTAGCATGGGTTCGGTAGTAGGGGAAAAGCTAACACGCCTGATAGAAGAAGCAACACAGCGACTGTATCCGGTAGTTATTATTTGTACTTCTGGTGGAGCAAGAATGCAGGAAGGATTGCTCTCCTTAATGCAGATGGCGAAAGTATCGGCAGCGTTGGAACGTCATCGCCAAAAAAGGCTTTTATATATACCAGTTTTAACTAATCCTACAACAGGTGGGGTAACTGCAAGTTTTGCAATGTTAGGCGATATAATTTTGGCAGAGCCAAAAGCAACTATTGGTTTCGCAGGTAGACGAGTGATTGAACAAACCCTGCGAGAAAAATTACCCGAAGATTTTCAAAGTGCGGAAGACTTGCTCAAACATGGCTTTGTAGATGAAATTGTTCCCCGTACCCAATTAAAGAAAACTTTGACACAATTGATTGCTCTGCATCAACCGCTTGCAATCAAAGCTGATAACAATTTAGTCGTTTGGGAAACAACAAGAAACTTTAGCCACAGTGTTGTCAGCGAACAAGGTTCGTAGTTGCCCGAATGAAGCGAGAAGTTGCTGAGTGTCTACAGTGCTTTTCTAAACTAAAAAAAGACTCTACGAAATTCGGCTAGATCTACTAGTAAAGTATGTTAGCTTGCTCTCGGGAAAGATAAATATTTGCTAAATATAGAGACGTATAATTTTACGTCTCTATATTTTTTTGGCTTGTACAAGGTAGATGTTTTAGATTAAGAATATTCCTTCTTTCGCCAGATAAGCATTTCTAAGATGCCACATCATCTCGCGATACAATTCATTTTTGATTCGCCTACCTCTCTCACAGTGTTCTAACTTGATGTCATCAACGAAATATTTGACAAGAAATTTTTTCTCAGGGTTTGATGCTGAACCTACGCTTTCCACCCAAATTTTTGGATCTTGCCACTCTGTACGAGAACGTTTAAAACGTTCTTGGAACCAAATAAGCATGTCGTTTAAGATGTCATCTAACCTAGTTTCGTCAGTTGAAATATTGTTGAACTTAGACAATATCCGATTAACTTTTCGCTTTAAGAGATCAATCTTCTGCTCCCATTCTTCTGGTAGTAACTTATGATCTTCCCTTAATAGATCTGGATCTTTTAACCAACAACCATACCATGCTCGAACCAAACCAATGAGAGATTGCTCCCCAGCTTTTGCCAGTTCTCCCTCTTGTAGAAATACTTTTTTCTTTCGTGTGAAGCCGGCGCGCTCTACCCCGGGTACTAAACCAATTAGTTCGCAAATCTCCAGGTAGTCATGGCGAATAAATTTGATTTCACCTTCATCCAAGCCATTTTCTTCAAAAGTAGTAATTTTCTTGGACAAACGATCGAAAGCGTCTTCGATCTCTCTAAGTTTACTATTAAGTTCTTGCTCGGCAGTTAATCTTTGTGAGCCAAATTTCTTTTTCTCTTCCTCTCTCGCTCCAGGTTTAGAAAATCCATAAAACTGGTGCAAAGAGCCAATCTTCCGATCGATTTGGCCCATGGTGTCTGTGTGAGCTAGAATAACATTTTCCATAAGTTGAACAACTTGACTGGGAGCGGCAGTTGACAAAGTTTCGATCTCTATCTGATCGTAATAGTGAGGTGTGGGACGAGTTAGATTAACAATTTCCTGACTTTCAAAATTACGATTGGGCTAATATATGTCGCTGTGATTATTGACATCATACAAATGAGTCACTCGCAGACCAATTTTTTTTATTACTGCTAAACGACCTTCTGATAAGGAAACAACATCTCCAAATTGAAATGGAGTATCAACTAACAAAACTAAACCACTGAGAAAATTTGCCAAAGAGTCTTTGAAAGCAAAGCCGATGATAAAACTAGCACCCCCAATTGCTACCCAGACTCCGGCAACGTTTATGCCTATAGTCTCCAACACTAGCGAACCACCGATCACGTAGATTATAGTTGGGAGCACATTTTGTAGAATGGGAATCAAAACATCGTCCCACATGGCTTCGCTTTTCTCAGCGTAGATTTTCAAATAGTAGATAATCACTTGAGTAAAAAGTTGACTAACGACATAGGTTGCTGTGACGATAGTCGCAACATCTAACCCTTCGTCAATCCAACCTTCAAAGTCACCTAACTTTAAATTAGAAAAAGAGATTTTCAACCCATTAAATAGGATGATTAGCAAAGCTGGTTTGCGCGAAACTTTTAAAGTAGTAATTGCTGCATCTGACGAAAACCGGCGAAACCATACAGGTAACAACGCAAATGTTAAGATGTATATAACTACAATAATACCGCCAAGCACGGCGAGAGTTTCCAGAAATTTGTTCATTCCTTCCATGATGACTATGTAAATTTAAACAGAAATGATTCAATAATATTTTTCTTTACCCAAGAAATTACTTGAATTAGAAAAATTAGAAAATATCAAACATTTCGTTTAAGAGCATATTAGGAAGGACATATTTATTCACGACTATTAAATACAATTAGTGACAAAATAATCGGAATATTGTATAGATATTTAATGAAACATTCAAAACCTCTCCCCAGTTTCAAAGCAGAGGTTTTCTAGGATAAAAAGTCCCATGTCAAGGTATAGGGGAACCAATCGCTAGTGTACTTAAATTAGAAGCCCTATATTCACTAATTATCGGTAAGTGGTAACTTTTATTCACTTAAATCTATAGAAATCATAAACAAACCGGGTAAGTCTTTTCAACTTCCGGGTCTAGGGTGTCGAATATATAGAACCCATTTGGTATCTTTACCTTCTCCGGTATAATAATCCAAGATAGTGGTTATCAAATACAAATTTATTCAATAGAAGTGCGATCGCCCTGCATTACTCACAGGTTGTGGAAGGTGCTTCGCACCTTTCACAAC
>JBHJJJ010000377.1:0-11543 GCA_050042755.1 Rivularia sp. (in: cyanobacteria) | reverse complement strand
TAAAAAGCCCGCAGGCTATAAGCCTGGGGCTACACAAGTAAACCCCACCGTAAGGTGGGCTAATAATTTCTACAGCCCACCTTACGGTGGGCTTCGTTTTGGTAGCCGCACCCTTGTAGGGTGTCGGGTAAAATGTTTTTTTAAAATTGGGATGCTAGGTGTTGCTTCAACTTCATAATTGATAATTTACTTTCTTGCCTGCTTCAACATGTCAATTAAGGTATGATGAGCATCTTCAGCGTTTTTTAAAGTATGGTCAAATTTAATTCTGACGGGTACCTCTTCCCCATTTACCTGAGCTTGTAGATTCATCCCTTCAGCATCAATAGAAAGCATTTCTGCTGCCGTTGTACCGGCTAAATCGCCATAAGCCTTAGCATAAAGCGCCACTGCTTCGGCATGATCTTCGTTCATATGCTTACAAATGCGATCGCTAACTTGATTAGAAAATTCATCGGACATGACATACTCCCGAAAATTAACTTTGCCAATTTGAATTTTAAGGCTTTATGGAGTTGTATCCTATAGATCCCCCCAACACCTACAAAAACGGGGACTGTAGGTGAATTCTATTTAAAAACAGGCAGAAAAAAATTAACTAGATTACAACGCCAACTTTGCACAAATTTTATACTCAGATTATTAAGTAAAATTATATGATACCAGATCGTAATTTTAAATACTATTATTAGAAATAATAGTAATTATACTGATGCATAATCTGAGTAAAAAAATAGGCTATTGATAATTAATTCGTAGGCTTTGTAACATTTCCATCTTTATCAATGAAATTAACTTAATTAAACTTATATTTGGAAAATTTTTTACATTTTCTTTCTGATTGATAGTAATTTCTACTGAATCAGAAATATGAAACAAACTTACTGAAGTCCAAACCCATGAGTGCAACTAGCCACCGGCGTATAGTTATTGGGGATGTCCATGGCCATTATCAAGGCTTAATGCAATTGTTAGACGCGATCGCCCCAACAACCGACGACCAAATTTATTTTCTCGGTGATTTAATAGACAGAGGTCCCCAGAGTTCCCAAGTCGTGGATTTTGTCAAAGAAAATTCCTATCCTTGCTTGCTAGGAAACCACGAACATATGTTAGTAAAAATTCTTACAGATAAAAATGCATCTACCTCAAGCGTACAAGGATGGCTTTACAGTGGCGGGCAAGCAACCCTAGCAAGTTATAAAAGTGGTAAAATCCCCCCAGAACATCTTGAATGGTTCCAGAATTTACCATTATATCTAGATTTAGGAGACATATTTTTAGTTCACGCAGGTATCGATCCAGCAAAAACTATAGAAGAGCAAACCGCCGAACAATTTTGCTGGATTCGAGAAAAATTTCACAGCATTCAAGAGCCTTAATTTTCAGATAAAGTAATTATCATTGGTCATACCATGACCTTTACTTTTCCTGGGATTCCAGTAGGTAAAATTGCCAGAAGTGCCGGTTGGCTAGGTTTAGATACAGGCGCATACCACCCCCGCAGCGGTTGGTTGAGTGCATTCGATGTCACAAATCGTCAGGTTTATCAAGCAAACGTGTTTAAACACAATGTCCGTACCTTACCCTTAGAAGAAGCGTCAGCGAAAGTAAATGTGACTTCACTAAAAGTTAGTCGCAATAGCAGCAAGTTATGGGCTTGAGAGGTTAAAAGTTAGAAACTCCTAACTCTTAACTCCGCGAGCTTACAATAATGGTCGGATATTTCGTCGATAAGCAGTTTCACTTAAGCCATCATTTCCTTTACTAGGCTGCGCATTAACCCAACCCTGAAGATATTCCACGCGATTCGCAGGTGAAGGGTGGGTACTTAAAAACGTAGGAGTAGAAGCTCCACTTTTGCTTTTTAACTTCTTCATGAAGGAAACCATCCCTTGAGGTGCGTAACCTGAATCTCTGAGAATTCTTAAGCCACGTTGATCGGCATCACGCTCCGCTGCACGGCTTTTGCGACGGCGGAAAGCTATTTCTACACCAAGCTGAACTAGTTTGCTTTCCTCAACACCTGCTGCTGTAGCCAAACCGTTAGCGATCGCAGTTTGTCTCATCTGTTTGACTACGTGTTTGCCTTCAATATGACCGATTTCGTGACCAACTACACTTGCTAATTCAGCTTCATTATCAGCAGCTTTGATTAAACCAGTATTAATATAAACATAGCCACCAGCGGTAGCAAAGGCATTTATACTGTCATCTTTAACTACCTGAAATACGTAAGGAATTTTCTTTCGAGTATTTTGAGCTTCTAAGCGTTTACCAATTCTTTTGATATACCTATTTATTTGAGAATTGCTGTAAAGTTTAACATCGCTTCTAATTAATTGCTGATTTATTTGCTGACCAAGCCGAATTTCTTGCCGGTCTGATATATTTGAAAGTTGAATTATTTGGGCACCTTGCAAAAGTATATCCCATATAGAAATACCTCGCGCAATTGAAGGTGTAGTTAAGCACAAGCTTATAATTGTAACTAGAGAAATTAACGGATATAATAATCCTTTTCCTAAAGAACGAAAATTTAAAGAAAAGCTTTTCTTTTCCATGATCATCAAATTCAAGGAGGTTTTTAGAAGAACATAAATTCTTGGACGAACAATAGCTTCAGAAGTTGCAGGTTTTACTTATTACTAAGTAATGTCAAGAGTTCCCATTATCATTTTTTTTGGGAGAAAAAAATTATATTGGGTACCCGTTATAATCAGTTATCGAGTTTGCTTGACGTAACAGTAAGGCTTCTGTTAAACATGGCAACAAATCGTGCATTCTTTCATGAAAGCGATGAAAAGTAGTGATTAGTAATAAAACGTCTCATAACTAGACGAAGGTACTAATCCTGGTACTTTAAGCTGATGTGCAGCAAAATTGGATAATACGAAAACCTGGACATGCGGTAGTGCGAGCATCTTGCTCGCTAGTAATATACGAATTAAATGCCTAACAGCTTATCATTCATCCTTTATCTTTGATACTTCATCTCACATACCATTAAACTTCTAGTTCCGATATTTTCATGTTCGCTAATATCAATCCTTTATTGTTCTGTAAATAGGTAAAATTGGTTATGGCTATATTAGATTCCAAAGGTCGCTTATTTGGTAAATTCAATATCTTAGATATTGGTGCTGCCTTAGTAATTTTACTAGTAATTGCAGGTATATTTTTGTTCCCCGGTACTACTGGTTCTGTTGCCCAAGTAGGTACTACTACAAAACCCATTGAAGTTGATTTGATAGTCCGGGGATTAAAAGTACGTGACATTGATAGACTGTCCGATCAAGGGTTTAACAAAGGAGGTAAAACAAATGTTATCATTCGCAATCAACCCTACGGTCAAATTCCAATTAAATCGATTGAAGTGCTACCTAGAAAAATCATCGTTACTCAACCCGATGGTAGCATTAAATTAGTTCCAGACCCCAGAGAAAATATCTTTAGTACAGATATGCTTTTAACTTTAGCTGGTAAAGCAACAATTACTGACAGCGGACCTGTTTTAGGTAACAGTAAAGTAAAAATTGGTGTGCCTTTTGAATTAGAAGGTTTTAATTACAACTTTAAAGGTAGTGTTATTGATATCAGAATTGATGATAAATAATAGACTAAAAGTCAAAGGTTAAAGGTTGATAATAATTAGACTTTTAATCTTTTACTAACTGATATTAAAAGTCTAATTAAAGTTTCATTTTGAGTTTATCATAATCTCCCGTTTGCAGCGAGGGGATTATTTTGTATATAGTTATTTAATTAAAAATACTGATGTTTATTTTGCAATTAGATGAAAATATTTATACATAAAATTCCAATAAATCAATAATTGAAAATATAATCATGTTTTCAATCAAATCAGGACTTACGATATTGTCACAATATCCAGGTGGTGCGGTACACTCATTGCCTCATTATTGCGTTGATAATCAGTCAGTGTACAAGCACCCTACAAGAAAAATGTGCCAGTTACGTAAGTCCTACAAATTAAAAAAAATTATCAATACTCTATTAGCATTACCTCTAGGTATAACAATCTTAGGATTTAGTACACCTGCGTAAACTAAGTCCTTGGTTAATTTTTTCCACTCACTACTAAAAAATTATTACTCACTGATTTCCACCCGTTAATTTTGGCTTATGAGAGTACTATATTTTATTTCCAAAGCCTGTTTTAAACAGGTTTTTTTATATATTCATTAATTTAGATAAAACTGTCATTAATTAAGGCAGATAACTTTTTCGATTGCTTATACCAAATATTTCAGGAATGGCCGCAATTGTCACAAAACCCTGGTTGGTGCCGTACACTGATTGTCTTATTGTTACGTTAAAAACTAGTGAGTGTACGAGCACCCTACAATAAAATATGCCAGTTGCGTAAATCCTATATTTATAAAGATACGTTTAATTAAGCTCGTGCAGACGGGCTTTATTTCAATAGCCCCAGCCTTATAGGCTGAGGGCGATTAACCTTATTTCAGAAAATATCGCCGGGGTGGATAATTCCTAATTATGTTAAAACCTTTAACATGAAAAATTTTACTTTAAAAACCATTAGCCTCTGCTTACTCTTTCTTCCACTGGGCTGCACTCGTACTCCTGGAGAAAATCAATCACAACCGCAATTACAAACCAAATCCGAAAAATCTTTCGATTTAAAGTCCAATAAAAATCAATGGACACCCAAAATGGAAGCAGAGTTTCAACAACGTGCAAAAAAAGTAATTGCACAACTGGCTGGAAAGAAATACGGCACTACAGCCTTTGAAAGTGAAAAACGTTCTTATCCTAAAGCAATGATTGATTTTCTTGGGGGAAACCGTGAAAAGTCAATTGCTTTTCTACAAGCTGAAGATGCAGACGCTAAAAGTCATTCCCACACTTTAGGAATTGATTTCTATTCCAGTTTTACCCTTAAAGGACAAGTTCGCAAATATTTCTATTTTGGAAAATACCTCTCACCAGCCTATCGCCAGCGAATGAAACAAGCGATGAAACTTCTCACAGAAGAAGATCCCTTAAAACGTCGTTTTCCTAACCGTCGTCAATTTTGGGCAAGATCGACCGATAATTGTGATACTTGGGTAGATTGTCGCAACACCGATAATTTAAAAGAATGCGGAATGTTGCTGTATATTTGTTCGCTGAAGAAACCGGAAACGAAGCAACGCGAAAGATTTATAAACAACGCATCCGGCGAAACATCAGTACTTTGTATCAAATTGGACAAGGTGAATGGGATTCGGAAACTTACCTCGGACATACTATTACTGCCTATTTGAATCTTTATGATTTTGCCAAAGATAAAGAAGTAAAATCCCTGGCTAAAGCTGGATTAGATTGGCTCTTTGCTTCCGGTGCCATGAAATATTGGCGGGGTGGATTTGGTGGCCCAAGTAAGCGCGACTACGGCAAAGGTAATTGCGTTTGGTGTTCTTTGGCTAGCCATGAATTAGGATTCTATTTTGACGATTCACCAATTGAGGATCCTAAACCTTCTCCAGATTTAGTTCACCTAATTACCAGCAGCTATCGCCCTCATCCGGCGATTATTGCTTTAGCAAAAAAGCAGTTTTCAAAACCAGTAGAATTGCTTAATTCTAAACCAACTTATGAAAATTGGAAACCAGGTAACGATATTGCACCGCAGTTTCATGAAACATTGTATTTCGGTAATACCTTTCAACTAGGTACTTTAGCTAAAGCTTCTGGTGGTGACTGGAATGGTTTTAAGATGATGGCGTTTAATTCTCAACGCGGCGTTGATTATTTTATTGCGGCGACAGGTACTAATCCAAATAAAATATCTACATCCAGCGTCGGTGGTGACAACATCGCCCAATACCGCAATTTGGTAATCTTCCTCAACGATAGGGAGGAGGTGCCTTTTCAATTCTTTTTACCAAAGTCAGCAAAGATAGAAACTAAAAATAACGTTACCTTTATTCGCTACGAAAAAACATGGTTGGCGCTAACGCCGATAAATTTGAATATTGAAGGAATTAATGCCACAAAAACCTCCAAAATTAGTAAAATATATCCCAAAGACCAAATTTTAACTGCAACTGGTACGGGAAATAGTTACAGTGGATTCGCTTTAGAAATAGGTGAAAAGCAAAACCAGGTAAATTTTCAGCAGTTTCAAAGTTCGGTACTTGCTAATTCCCGTTTAGATATCAATCAAATCAATGATGGTGTAGTTGAATATCGCGGTGTTGTAGGGAAAGTAAAATTACAACATCAACCTTTAGAATTACCAAAGGTTTGGCGAAATGGTAATTTACATGATTGGAAAAATCACTTCCCCCTCTACCAAAATGCCACAGGAGAAAAAACACCTATTTACCAAGGTTGGAAAGAGTGTAAATTAGAAATACAAGCAGGTGGCTACAACTTTATCACTAATCTTAAATAAACATATAAATTAACTATATGGAAATGGTTATTTTATATTTAAATGAGTATTTTTATCCATTTTATGTACCTAAACTTGGTATCAATAGGTTTAATTATTCTCCTTTATATAAATTAACTAACATTGTTTTATCTGACACAATGTTAGTTAATTTATATTTGAATATATTAATTGTTTTGCTCGGTACAAAGGTTAATTATTATAACGAAATTTAACTATGCGGTAACCAAATTTTGTTGATGATTGATATTTTTATATGTTAGCTTATAAGTGTGAATAAATAATGAAAGGGTAGTATTTACAACTAAATAACAAGGGTGCTAATACTGGGAAATATTATTCCATTAATCGAGAATGCAAAAGGTATATCTTACTAGTTATTAATCCTTGTACTCTGAAATTTCACACAATAATCATAGGGTTAGTTTACTGAAAAGTCAACACAATAATTATTAGTTTCTCAAGTGAATAGTTCTATTTTTCCGGGTAAAGGGTTCCCATAAGAATTTTTTTCTTCTAAAAAAATTCTTATGGGTGCCCGTAAAAGTAATTAACAGCACCCGATAGAATAGAAACTTCAAGGCTTTGAATCAATATTAAAACTAAGACCGCTGCGAGATAATCCATGAGCCGCAATCTTTGCTCTGATTGCGAGCTAATTTACGCTTAAACTTACCTACGAGATTTTCTCAATGCTACCATTTGAATTTGTAGTAATTGGTAAACCAGTTTCTCATCAAAACAAAGTACGCAAACGCGTCAATGATTGGAAGAAACAAGTTCGTGAAACTGCTGAATCTTATTGGGACCAAGAAACTCCTTTAGGAGATTATGTCCAAGTTATTATTACGCATTATTATGATGCAGATCCAGGTGATGAATCAGCCGTTCCAGATAGTGACAATATAGTAAAGCCAATCAGGGATGCTTTGAATGGTTTGATTTATGTTGATGATTATCAGATTACTGATTTTATCAGCCGTCGTCGTAACCTCAATGGTTCTTTTAGAATCAAAGGTATTTCTCCTGCTTTGGCGGAAGGATTTTCCAACGGTGAAGAATTTTTACACATTAAAGTCGAAGCTGCACCAGACCCTGGAGATTTATCTTACTAGAAATAAGTTAGAGAGCATCTACCCCCACAATTATACTTTATATAATCCTCAGAAAAATATTATTATAATGCGCGGATTAAATTCTATTTTAAACCGTGCATTTTATTATATTTTATCAGTATATAATCACTATAAATATTTGATAAATTAATAAAAAAAATATCAATATAGCAACGCATTTAACATTACTATTCTTATATAATTGCTCTATAATAAATGAAGCGATTGATTCTTCACTCCTAGCAACTTTCAATAATTAGATATGAGCTATCAGAACAATCAAAATTCATTGGAACATAGACGACTCCTAAAGCTTGCTAAAGAATACCGCGAGCAAGGTTATTCAGTAACAATCAATCCGTCTCCCGAAAAACTACCTACGGTACTTTCAGATTGTTCGCTTGATTTGATAGCCGTAAATGATAAAAAAGTTGTTGCTGCTAAAGTTAGAACGCGACAAAACCTCAGTTGTAATGGTTCTGAAGATTTACGTCGCATTAGTAAATCCGTACAGCAGCTTCCTGGCTGGGAGTTTGAACTAGTAGTTACAAACTCGCGCAAAAAAGCTAGCTAATATCCGAAAGTAGCTACTTTAAAAGTAGTACTTCTCAGTTATTTTCGGCAAGCTATATTATCACCACTTTGCGGAATTCAAAATAAAAAATTCAAAGTTTCTAAATACAAGTAATTTTGAATGGTAGTCTTATTAGTGCTTCCGCTTATTTGTAATATTTGTTGGGTATGATAGGGAGTTTTCCCATGTATATAACTTTATAAGTCATCAGTCATAATATCGGCAGGCTGATGACTTATTACTATTTACCAAGCAAATATATAAACTTCCGGATTAAACCTATTGTGACTCCCGGTAATTCCAACTGAGGCGTTAAGCCGACATTTTCTATTTGTTGAAAAAACTTAATAGCTTGGGTATTCATTTGTGCCAGACGTTGCCCAATTTCTGGCCCAGTAAACTGTGATTTTTGTCCCCAAATAATCGCTGTAGGTATTGTTAATTGTTGAATGTATTGCGATAAATCAAAACACAAGTCACCGCGCACAAAAGACAATGCAGCATATTCTGCGTTTGGTTTTTTTGCAGACTCTAAATAAGCTTCTACAATTTCTTCGTAAACTCGATTAGAATTTGCAAATTGTCGTTGCTCTAAGAAGCTACGAATACCGCCGCTAGTTGCAACCCCTGTAGTATAAATTAATTTATCAAGAACTGGCGTACTAACTAATTGGGCGAAAAAGCTACGAGAATAGTTTTCACCAAAATCAGAAAGCCCTGCTGGAGTGGTAAGAATCAAAGATTTGAATAATTCCGGATGAGTGATGGCAACTCGAATTGTGAATGCTGCTGTTAGAGAAGAAGCAATTACGCTTACCGCACCATCACAGGTTTGCTGCAAAAACTCCCGAATCATAGTCAAGTAATCTTCAACTTGGTAGTTTCGCGCTGGATGAAAAGATTCACCCCAACCGATCAAATCCGGCGCAACGATCCGATATTCCGTAGCAAAGGCAGGATAAACTTTTGACCATTCATACGCAGAAGAGCCACCACCGAATCCATGTAAGAATACCAAGGTTTCCTTGTCTGTACTGGCAGCTATTTTATCCTGCCAAGGAGAACCTGTATTAGTATAATAAATTATGTTGCCTAGTGATGTATTTACTGAGCAACGCTCAAATCCCAATGGCTGAAACATATATATTTGTGTCAATTGTCGTGATTTTTCGGGCTGGGCAAGAGTTACCTGCTATTCAATGTATTTACACAAGATAAAGTTTGCCACTGATTTAATTATCAGCTAAATCTTCAAATAATAGCTTCTTACTTTAGAGAGATTAAGTAGATGTAAAATTACTGCCTTGGTTGTAAAGATTTGGTGTTTATTTTTTCATGGCATTAAAAATTTAGGCTTGAAAATACTATAGTTTCGAGTATTGTACTGGTATCTTCAATAACTTTTGATAGAGGTTTCCTATCCAAATTTTATGATACTCTATCAGAAACATCACTGATAGGAATGAGCGTCAAGGGTGCCCGTCAAGAAAGCTCAGAACGTTCATCAAGATTTCCTCTTTTACTGTAATTGTTCTGAATGCTGCTTATTGATTCAATTGCTTCTTGTACGCTCTTAAATCCCATGTAGTCAGAAAAGCACAATTATTGTCTATGTAATTAGTTATTTTGATTTTTATCTGAGCAATGGTAAAGCAGGCTTATATTCGATCGGGTGTGCCAACGCTTGAGGAGCCTTTCTTTAAGCTTGACAACCTTAATAGTTATTCTCAAAGTTATACATCAACTTATTCGAGTTTTCAATGTCCGCAAAATGATACAAGCCTTCCCTCCGTAAGCGAGTGTATTTTTTTACAGCTAGACAACTTAAAATGCTTTGAGGTGGTTGAAAATCAGTACAAAAATAAGGGTGTAATTTTTCATAATTGTATCGCGATAGAACCGTCCAATCCGGCATTTCCGCCCCATTCTGGTACAATAGTATTAATGGGTTCCCCTGAAAGCGGATTGTTGTCAGCTACTTTTGTACGTCCCGTCAACTTCGTTAGTGCCTTTGTTACTAGTTCTCAGCGACTAGTGTTATCTGCTTACGATGAATCTCGTCAACTGCTAAATCAAGCTATACTACCATCCGGTAATCTTGCGAATTCGGACGACTCTGTAGCTCCGAATACCTTATTATCTGTATCGGCTGATAATATTCATTACGTTAGCTTCCGTGCTTTTGATGGTCAATTTACAGTTGATGACTTAAGCTTTTGTTATTAGCCTTGCCAACAGCAATTTTTCCTTTGACAATTACTTCCAATTTTGTATAAGTATCTTTTACTGATAGATTTTCTGGTAAATAATATTATAGACTCTAGTTTTGATTAGAAAACTATTAACCCAACAGTAAATCATAATTATAGTGGTAGGTAAGTAACGTGGCACAATCGGCTTCGTCTTATTGGCAGCGATTCATCAAAAATATTCCCGCGTGGGTACTTCCGCAGTTTAAGACAGGAGCCAGCAAACGAATATTGCAACGCAGTAATCCAGCCGTGTTTCTTTGGTTCCTGACAATTGTCGTTGCTATGCTTTTATGGGATCCGAAGTTATTCTTTTCTTGCGGTGCCGGCATTTTCGTAATGTTATTAGTCTATTCTGCTCCGCAATGGAACTGGTCACAATTCTGGGGGGAAATACGTAATTTCCTGCAAACGACTCCAGGGCGTTTAGTATTATCGGTAACTAGTGGTGTTATTGCCTGCCTGGGCACTTATACAGCAACGACGATTTGGGTTAATGCCTCCAATGTTTGGATTGGAGCAGGTGCGATTGTAGAAGGTTTAGCAACCGTACTCATTCTAATTTTATTAGCCCGTCGCGACTTAAGCCTGTATGGAAATCAAGAGCAGGATAAATTAGAGCAGTTATTAGATAATTTGACAGATTCAGATCCCCTCAAGCGTCTAATTAGCTTGCGAAAGTTGAGAAAAATCGCCAGTAGTAACTTACTTGAGCCAGACGCAAAGCAATATATTATTGAATGCTTACAATTTCTACTAAGAAAGGAATCAGAAACAGCGATTCGAGATGCAGCTTTTGATAGTTTGCAAGCATTAGAACCAGCGCAAAAACTTGTACAAAAAAGTATAGATAAAACTTTAGTACCTTTTTCAGTTAAAGCCAAAAACCGCATTTCATGTTAATGGAGTTCGAGTATAGGGCGTGTGGTATGGGAACCAATCCAAAATTATTAACTCCCAACTCCTAACTCCTAACTCCTAACTCCCAACTCCCAACTCCTAACTCCCAACTCCTAACTCCTAACTCCTATCTCCTAACTCCTAACTCCTAACTCCTAACTCCTATCTCCTAACTCCTAACTCCTGACTCCTAACTGATATTAGCTATCGTTGGTACGTGTTGAATAATAAAAATACAGCTGTAGACAGACGAATGGACGATATCTACAAAAAGGATAGAG
>JBHJJJ010000376.1:0-16612 GCA_050042755.1 Rivularia sp. (in: cyanobacteria) | reverse complement strand
AATGGTACGTTGCAAACATGCAGCTGAACGCGTTTCTACTAAAACTTGGTAATAAATTTAAAATCGAATGTTATTGGTAATATGTAATGTGTATTTAGTTATGAGTTATGAGTAATGAGTTATGAGTATTGAGTTATTAGTAATGAGTTAGGAGTTATGTGTAATGAGTTAGGAGTAATGAGTAATGAGTAATGAGTAATAAGTAATGAGTAATGAGTAATGAGTAATAAGTAATGAGTAATGAGTAATGAGTTAGGAGTAATGAGTAATGAGTAATGAGTAATGAGTAATAAGTAATGAGTAATGAGTAATGAGTAATGAGTAATGAATCCGTGTTATTCATTTAATCCGCGATCGTATTTTTGTAGGGTGTGTAACGGCATGGGTATGTATTGATGGAGATTGTAAATTCAAAAATGCCGTTACGCACCATTCATTGAATTGTTTACAAATCAATAACCTGCCGCGAAAAGCCCGCACCCTCGAAGGGTGGGGCTATAAATACAAAGCCCGTCTGCACGGGCTAATACTATTTCATCAACTAAAGGATAAGGGTAAATCTACACAAGCAATATCACTATAGTTATATTCCTGCTCTAAAAAATCTACACCTCATTCTTTGAAGTAAGCTTTCGTTTTTCTGAAAGCTGTTTCAAGGGTTTCTTGATTATCTTCGGTACAATTAAGAGCAGAACAATGATTTAAAAGATATCCAAACAAATATTCACTATCTTTCACGTATTGGCATAAATCTACCATGATATGAGTATGCCAAGTACAATCTACTATTGGTGGAGGAACAAGTCTTATCCCCGGATTAATAAATTTTATATAAAGAAATAATTTGTAGTAATCTATGCTCTTTTCTATCTCTTGGATTGAGAATCCTGTAAATAACAATTCATTTTTCACAGCTTCAAAATCTAGCTGTTCTAACTTTTTCCAGAACAAACTTTTACTCATGTTTTTTAACCCCTGTGAAGTATAATTTCATCCTCTAATCTTTAATTACAGTTTTTGTAGACGGTATTTTAGTAACCCGCAATCAACGAGATTTTGCAAAAGTACCTGGATTGAGATTTGAAGATTTGACGGTTAGTTGTTAGAAAGCCTATTTCTACCCTCTCTCCGCCAGCAAGGAGGGGAATATCCGAAACGATCGCTAAATCCATCCGGAATATTACTGAATAATTTGTAGTATTTTAGGGTTGTAGTTAGATTTACGGTTATACAAAAAACTACAAGCCCCACCAGGGAATCAAATTATTTTGTATTATTCCTCAATCATGGACAAATATCGTCGCTTGATTAAAAAACCTTTTATACTTTTTCCTATTACGTTTCTACTTGTATTTTTTCTCTCGTTTCCTTGGGTAAATGCGAAAGAAGTGGCGAAGCCAAAGCCCCAAGAGTGGCAGATTAATGGTATTTTGGCTGCTTTGGATGATGATTATGACAGAGTGAAGGGATATGCTTTGAGTCAATTAGCTGCATATGAAGCTAAAGATTTAAAACCTTTGTTAAAGAAACCCAAAGATGTTGCTAAAGGGGCTGCTAGACTTCTCAAAGATAAATCGGTTGAGTCAAATGTCCGTATTAAAGCAGCAAAGGCTTTGGTGAGTATAGGAGATGCAGCTAAAGCCTACGTTAAAGATATTGTCGATATTCTCAAAGATAAATCCGTTGCATCAAATGTTCGTAGTAGTGCAGCACAAGCTTTAGGGAAGATGGAAGATGTTGCTAAACCCTACGTCAAAGACATTGCCGAAATTCTAAAAGATAAATCTGCTAATTCAGATGTTCGTATTAAAGCAGCAGAAGCTTTGGGAAATATGGGAGATACTGCACAAAAATATATTCCTGATATTGCTAATATTCTAAAAGATGAAAAAAGTGATATTAGTGTTCGTATTGATGCAGCATTAGCATTAAGTAAATTTGGAGATGCAGCACAAAAATATATCCCTGATATTGCTGATATCTTAAAAGATGAAAAAATTGATATTACTGTTCGTATTCGTGCAGCATTAGCGTTGGGAAATTTTGGAGATGCAGCGCAAAAATATATTCCTGATATTCTTAAAATCCTTAAGCTTAGAAAGATTGAATCTAGATTATTTATCACTTCACACGATCCAGAATCTGCCAGTTATATTAGCACTAAAGCAACAGTAGCATTGGATAAATTTGGAGATGCAGCGCACAAATATATTCCTGACATCCTCAACTTCCTAAAAAATGAAGAAATTGATAGCAGTGTTCGCGCTGATACAGCCCTAGCATTATGAAATTTGAGAAATGTGGCTGATAAATATATCCCTGATATTGCTAATATTCTAAAAGATGAAAAAATTGATATTACTGTTCGTGTTAATGCAGCATTAGCATTGAGTAAATTTGAAGATGCAACCAAACCCTATGTCAAAGGTATCGCCAATTTTATCAAAGATAAATCGATTGACTTATTCGGGCGTGCTAGGGTAGTTTCTGCATTGGGGAATATGGGGGATGCTGCCAAATCCTACGTTGAAGACATCCTCGACTTGATCAAAGGTGAATCTATAATCATCTTGTATCATAATGTAGTGGAAAATTTGGGTAATATACAACAACTAAAGTTAAAAGAAGTTTTTATCGTCCTCGATCGCATTTATTATGCAGGTCAATCATACACAGATACAAATATATTAGGATTTGAAAATTGGCGTTTTTCAACTTACTACCTCAGTGGCGGCACCGAAGAAGTAAAAACCCTACTCAAATGGATGGGTTATCCCAAAAAACTCCCAGATAAATTAACCCATACAGAAGCTGTCAAAATTCTAAAAACCTTCGCCAAAGCATGGCAACCTACTCAAGATTTAACTCGATCGCGTAACGATTTAGCAAGAAAGATTGCTCTAGTCGCAAGAAAAGCATCATGGCGATCGCAAGATATTATATTACTAGAACAACATTACCACAATCTCAAACAAGCAGGATACAACGAAGCCGATACTCTACAATCGGTAATCGTTAACCTCAAAGGTTGGCAGTGGTTTTTCAAATTCAGAAATATCATTTTTATTCACGCTGCTTTGTGGCTGCTACTCATCTTCGCTTATCCTAAATCTCCCCAAATTCAAGCCATTTTCTTCTGGAATCCTTGGGTAAGACGCATTTTTGGTATGGGTTATGTCGGCTTTCTCCTGGCTTGGATTCCCTTCCTCCGTCACAAACTATTTCAACCTTTCCAACCCTCTTTACTCGCTGATGCTGGTTTAAATAACTTTGACGAAAGAGTATATTTCCCCGAATCTGGCGTTATCGAAACGCAAACCGTATCTCCATCAAAAATTAAACCAATTTCTCAAACAATCCCTAATATCCAAGGGCAAATTGTTTTAGAAGGAGATTCGGGTTTGGGTAAATCAATGTTTCTCCGCTACCTGATAAAAACTTCAAACCGAATTATAGTATTTCTACCAGCTAGTAAATGCGAAAAAGGTGTAATTGAAGCCATCCAAAATAAACTCCACGGACAAGTACAAGATGCTCAATTCCTCAAAAACCTTATTTACAGCGGCGCTATTGATATTTGTATTGATGGATTAAACGAAGTTACAGCCGATACTCGCGCTCAAATTAAACAATTTGTCGAAAGCTATTTCCGGGGTAATATTATCATGACTACCCAACCCTTGGAATGGGAACCACCTTCCACCGCAAAAACTTATTATTTACAACCTTTACAAAAATCGCAAATTCAACAATTTTTATTTTCTCGTCAACCACACCTTCCCCATGATGCCAAAATTCAAGATACCGATTACGAAAAAAATTGCGATCGCTATATTAATCAAAGCTTCAACACACCACAAACACCCGAAGAATTAACCGCTGTCAAACGAATTCTTTCCAACCCCATGGATTTGACGCTAATAGCTCTCATGCTCTCCCAAGACGAATATCCCGACTTATTCCACCTACAAGAGCAACAATACAACTTAATGGCGGAAGAATACGAAAGATTTTGGAAACAGGAATTTCCCCTCAAACAAGTTTCTGAAGCTGTTTATCAAATGCGAATTAACGATGAAAGCGCTTTACCAGCAGATGATTTTTACAACGAATTACTCTGTATGGAAGACGAAAAATACAAAATGGTTGTTAGCCGACAGTGGCAAGATTCCGACGGTGAAGCACATAAACAATGGTACTTCCGTCACGATAAAATCATGGATTACTTTATCGTGCAAACCTTCCTCGGCGAGAGCGACGAAGCAGAATCGAGATTAATTGACAACATTGGTGATTCGCGTTTTCGCGGAGTTTATTTTCTCCTGGCAACCTTACTACCCTTGAATCAAGCTAAAGACTTACGAGAAAAATTGATAAACTACGCTGCCGATACTAAAGACCATACCGTAAGCGATACCTTTGTGCAATTATTGAGGACTAGGTAATTCCATGCAGGGATTGTGGCTCTTAGTAGCGCTTTAGCCCTTTCATCGGATTTTACCCATTGCTTTGACTATAACAAAAGCGATGGCCTGATAATCTTTCACGTTCAATCATGGCTTGTGCAGCGAGCAGCGTGAGCCTTAGTTGTCGCTGCTGTATAACCCGCGAGCAAACATTTCTTCCGCTACATCCCCCCATTAACCCGCTCTAAATCTTAGCGTCACGAAACACTTTTTACCTTTTTTCCAATATCCCCTTGACAAAATATGAACTAAGCTCATATTGTAAAAGCATGAACTAAGCTCACTTTTAACCCATAGGTTTAGTTGATTTTTAGTTTTGTGTGGAAGATAAGCAATTTGAATTTATTTATTAGGTGAAAAACATGATGACTTCTGAAATTATCCAACTGGAAAAATTGCAAATTGATAAAGCTTCTCAAATTCTTGCTGCTGCATTCAATCAAGATCCATTTTTTGAATACGTCTTGCCCCAAGAGGGTAAAGATAAATTATTGTATGGTTTATGGAAAACTATCTTGCGGTATTCTCTACCATTAAACTCTGTATATACCACCCCAGAACTAAAAGGCATTGCAGTTTGGATTCCACCGGGAGAGTTTCCCTTAAATCCCCTAAAACTACTGCTCGGTGGATTGTACAAAATTCTTTTCCAGATTGGTTTAAAAAGAATGAGAAAGCTTACCCTATTCACCTTACTTGAGCAATATCACAAACAAGATATGTCCGTACCCCATTGGTATCTGCTTGGTTTGGGAGTTTCACCTAACTATCAAGGACAAGGAATTGGGGGTTCACTTATTCAACCAATCCTCAAACAAGCAGATGAAGAAGGCTTACCTTGTTACCTAGAAACTGATACCCCCGGGGCTGTTCGCTTTTATCAAAGACATGGTTTTGAAATCCTCAGAACCAGCGAAGAGCCGGTGGAGTTCTGGACAATGAAACGAGAACCTCAAATTAGTACAACTTCTACTTAAGCGACACATAGCTTTGCAAATAGCTCAAAGTCAGCCGCTTGGTTTCTTTTACCAGTCTTTGGCGAAAATCAGGACTTTGTCCAAAAGATAGCCACATCAAATTACCTATTGCTTTGACCATAACGAAGGCAATCGCCTGATAATCTTCCACATTCAATGATGGATAGCGTTTCGGTAACATTGTTGCAAACATCTGAATTAGCCTATCATCATCAGCGTCATTTACTTCTGGCATCCTTGCTTGTACTTCCATAAAAACAGCATAATGACCTGGATGCTGGGAAAAAAATTGTTCTGCTAAATCAGTTAACCTCTCAACATAATCAGCTAAAGAGATCTCTGCCATTTCTGGTGTATCAAAACTTTGAAAATAAGAGAAAAACAAATCGCTATATCGCTCAGCTAAAGCCTGTAAAATAGCTTCTTTATCTGGGAAAAACTGATATAACGAACCGATGGGAACCTTTGCTTGTGCCGCGATCGCTTTAGTTGTTGCTGCTGGGTAACCCTTCTCAATAAACATTTCTTCCGCTACATCCAAAATTCGATTAACTCGCTCCAAACTACGAGCTTGTTTTGGTTTACGTCGCGTTCTAGCTGTACTCTGAGACGAACTTTCTGCCATAAAAGGCATCCTCTTGACAAAATAAACTTTCCTAGAATCATGATTAACATGAATTATACTCATATTTTATCTGTTTAAGTCTCTTCCAGGCAAGTATCTTATAGAATTTACTACTCACCATTCACTACTCTTTCAAATGGAACTTCAACGTTTATCTCGACTGAGCGATATAATTTTTGCTGTAGCGATGACTATAATGGCACTAACTTTTGAGCCGCTTCCACAGAAAGAGATGACACCCCAGGAAGTAACTGCATTTGTGCAACAGCAACTACCATCATTAGCGGTTTATATTCTGACATTCGTCGGAATTGCTTTCTATTGGATTACCCATCTCCAACAGTTTCGGTACTACAAGCAAACCGATACCGTTCATATATGGCTTACCCTGCTCTCCTTACTTTTCGTTGTTCTTTTACCTTACGCTAATGATTTATCCACAGTCTATGATGGTGTTTTTCTAATTCAGTGTTTCTACAGTCTTTCAGCTGCGGGGGTAGGTATATTTTCTACAGCATCCTGGATTTATGCAACTAAAAATCGGCGTTTGGTTAGTCCGGATTTATCAGACCAAGCCATTCGTCAAATTCGACAAGAAAGCTATGTTGAACCGATTGTTTCGTTACTTGCAATCGTAGGTGCATTAATTCACCCCTTGGGTTGGATACTAACATTTATCCTTGGGTTCCCATTTATTTTTCTGATTCAAAGGTTATTCCGAATCGAGGAATAATAATAAAAATGAAACGAGTATTCTTTGGTAATATTAATACTCTACTACATTAATTTTGCCGGGTTTGTCATGCCTCACCCTTTCAGAATGTAGGTGCAAGATATGAATTTACCAATATTTCAACGTCATCCGCTTTACGATCCAAAAAAGACGGATGATTTTTCGATCGCAACACTATCAAATTCTAAATTGACTGCTTTGCTCTATTGTCGTGTCCTCCCTTACACCTCCATAAAAACGACGCGATCGCCCTCGTCGAGGAAGTAAAAATTTATTCCCTTTAAATGGCTCTAATGCTCTGATTTACTGGCTTACACCTATGCATAAAGTTTAGCTTCTGAAAAAAATTTGATTATTTTTCCAATACACTATTGACAAAAAATGAGCTTGACTCATATTGTTTAAATGTGAACTAAACTCACATTTATGGGAATAGGTTTAGTTGATCTTTAGTAGAATCGAGAGTCAAAACTGATTCTGTCCAAACTTTTAAACCAACTGTTTGAGGTAAATCTCATGACAAGTAAACAGGGTCAAAGTGTACTAAGTTTATCTGGACCAGATGCAGATACAGCGATAAAAGAATATAGTCAAGACTCCTTAGCATTTTATACACGCTGTGCTCGCGAATATGGAGAGATTGTTCCTATCCAGTTAGAAAGCGGTCTGTTTTTTCTCCTCACCAATCCCGAACATGTTACTCAAGTTCTCACAGACAGACAGCAGTTTATAAAAGCAGAAGATGTGGAATTGCTAAGACCTTTGTTAGGTCACGGTTTATTGACTAGTGAAGGAAGTTTTTGGCAACGTCAGCGACGACTTGCTCAACCTATTTTTCGCCAAAGTCGAATTAATAGTTACGGCAAAACTATGGTGGAATACACTCAGCGTATGTTGCAAAACTGCAAAGCTGGAGATACTTTAGAGGTGCATCAAGAAATGATGCGTCTCACCCTCAATATTGTGATGAAAAATATTTTCAACGAGGATATTGCAGATGGAGATGCGGGAAATGTTGCCCAAGTTGTAAAAGAAACCATGAATTGGTTTGCTGAAAAAACTAATTCACTCTCAGATGGAGACGCAACAACAGCTGCAGATAAACGCTTTGAGGAGGCTATTGCGAGGCTTGATGAAACAGTTTATGCCATGATAGAAGACCGCCGCAAAACAGGAGAATTTGGCAATGATTTGCTGGGTATGTTGATGGAGGTAGAAGATGCTGACGATGGTAGCCGCATGACAAATCTACAGCTACGTGATGAAGTAGCGACCCTCATCCTAGCAGGACATGAAACCACTGCCAATACAATAGCCTGGACGTGGATGCTACTCGGAGAAAACCCTGATGTACGAGCCAAACTCGATGAAGAGTTAAAGACTGTTTTGCAAGGTAATGTACCCACTGTTGAAGATTTGGTACGGTTACCTTACACAACTATGGTAATTAAAGAAGCTTTACGACTATATCCTCCTCTCACTGACTTAACCAGACAAGCCGCTGAGGATTGTGAAATTGGTGGATACAGCGTTCCCAAAGGAACAACATTCATGGTAAATCAGTGGGTTATGCACCACGATTCTAGGTATTTTACAGATACAGAAGTGTTTAATCCAGAGCGCTGGGCTAATGATTTTGAGAAAAGTTTACCACGAGGTGTATATTTTCCCTTCGGTGATGGACCTCGTGTTTGTATTGGAAAAAGCTTCGCCATGATGGAAGCGATATTAGTGGTTGCTACAATTGCACAGTCATTTCAGCTAGAACTTGTGCCTGACCATGTCATTGAGAGACAAGCTTCAGTATCTCTACGTCCGAAGACAGGAATTCAGGTTGTACTCAAAAGTGTTTAATGTAGTTGCACTTTAGCGAAGACAGCGCAACTACGAACCTTTTAAAATCAGTCTTTTCTAAAGCCCACGGAAGGTGGGCTTTGTAGATGTAGCCGCACCTTTTAAGGTGTCGGCGACTTACAAAAATTCAATTTTCAAAATTACAAGCGATCGCCAATTCTCCATGTTGCAATAATATATCTTTATCCAACATCTCCACCGAATATTGCGGCGTTTCCTTCAACAACTTCTCAATCCTATTATTAGCAGCTTCCACCACCGATTCATCAAGACTTCCATTTTCTAAAGAATTTTCAAAATCTTCAGCAATAAACTCAATCCTTTCGGTAGATGATGAAGGGAGATTCCCACACATTAAAAATACATCACAACCGGCATTTAATGTTTGAGCGACCGTACCACTCTTACTATACATATCCGCAACGGCTTTCATATCTAAATCATCGGATACCACAACTCCTTGAAAACCAAGTTGATCTCGAAGTATATTATTCAAAATTGGTTTGCAAAATGTTGCGGGTTTGTCTCCTCCTATGTGGGGAAAGACAATATGAGCTGTCATAATTAAGGGTATTTTCTCGGCAATTAAAGTTTTAAATGGTATTAATTCTCGCTGTTGCAATTCTTCTTCAGTTAAATTCAATACTGGTAATGCTAAGTGAGAATCGGTACTAGTATCTCCGTGTCCGGGGAAATGTTTAGCACAAGCGATAATTCCCGATTCTTGAAGTCCGAGGAAGTATTCCCGAGCATATTCGGCTGCTTTTTCCGGCGTTATATCGAAAGCGCGAGGACCAATTATCGGATTATTCGGGTTAGAAAAAATATCCGCAACGGGTGCCCAAGAAACGTTAATTCCCAAGGATTTTAGTTCTGTAGCCATGGCGATCGCAACTTCTTTTGCTCGTTGACGACACACATAACTATAGGGAAATCGCGTAATCGGTAAAGGCGTGCGAATAACTCTTCCTCCTTCATGATCGATGGAAATAAACATCGATTCACGTTCAGTATATTCTCTAATTTCTTTACTTAATTCTTTAAAACTTTGTAACCACACCTCATAAGGTTCGCCATCGCGGAAATTCTTCGCAAAAAAACAAACCCCCACCGGTTTTAATTTACTCAGTATCCTTTTATCTCGATCGGTTAATCCAGTACCCGACACACCAACAATTAAATGGTTTCCAAACATAGTTAAATCAATTATTAATTATCAATTATCAATTATCAAAATAATATACAGTTAGGAGTTCCTACTTGTACTGTAGTTTTTATACGATTTGCGGATAGTTTAGTAGAGGAAGTTTATTTTTTTGTCGAAAATTAAAAAATATTGCTATTACATTAACTAGTATCGCGCTTGCATTCGTTAAAACTATCAAGATAATAAGTTAAAATTATTATTTTCTTTCATGTTTGACCAATCTACTGTACTAGATAATTCATAATTCCTAACTCAATATTCTTAACTGACCTTCATATTAAAATGGGTACAAACCCCCTCTACAGGCTGCTGTATTGCAAAAAAATATTTTCCACAAACTTTGGTATCTCAATTTCCGCTTTGTGGGTACTTGATAACTGATAATCGATCATTGATAATTGATCGTTGATAATTGATCGTTGATAAATGCCCATATCAAAAGTTATCTTTCACCTAGCATTCCCAGTAACCGATATTCCTCAAACAAAAGCATATTATGTCGATGGTTTAGGATGCACCCCCGGTAGAGAAAATCGCAATGCTTTAATTCTCAATCTCTACGGACATCAATTAGTCGCACATGTTACCAAGGAACCAATTACTCCCCAACGCGGAATTTATCCGAGACATTTCGGATTGGTTTTTACCAACGAAGCTGATTGGGAAGATTTATTAACAAAAGCACAACGACACAATTTACCTTTTCGCGAACAAGCCAAAAACCGTTTTGTCGGTTCTCCTCTCGAACATCGTACTTTCTTCTTGGAAGATCCATTCTACAACTTAATGGAGTACAAATATTACCGTTATCCAGAAGCCATTTTTGGTAATGCTGAATTTACTCAGATTGGCGATAGAACTTAATTGGTGCTGATAATGCATTGGCGATCGCTGTTAAACTTTTTTTATCAGTTAGCATCCAAGCATGTGTCAATACTGGCACCACAATGTTATCTCCCATCGGCATTCTAGAACTATCCGCCGGGACAATCATCATGTCTAATGGTGTCCAAATCGAAGTAAAATTTATTTGCGACAACATTGCCGCATCGCTGTTTAAATCTCTCAGAAATGCACTCGATGGACGCATTTGCACGCAACCAAGCCCTTGATGGAAATAAGCTATCAATGTACCGTGACTTGGTGCACTCAGGGTAATAAATCGCTGCACGCGGTTAATTCCACCCAATCGCTGTACATAATAACGGCTGACAATTCCCCCCATACTAAAACCTAGTAAATCAAAAGGTTGTTCCGGAGCAAAAGTAGCATCAACTTTATCCACTACCTGCTGCGCTAAATCATCCAAACCCCTAGTTCCATCATTAGGCTTTAAATCTAAATCGTAAACCTTCCAACCACCTTCTTTAAGGAAAGGGATCATTCTACGGAACACTTCACTAGTATCCCAAATACCATGAACTAACAATACGGGATTTCGTTGCTCGCTCATCTGATTCATCTAACACATCGAGTTTACTTGAATTTATAAAATGTAACTCTATTATTTACAAGAAGTAAGCAGTTAAGTCGGTAGGCATAAATGAAGCAAACTATGTGAGGGAGTGAATTTAATTTAGCTTATTCCCAACGAGCTACTCACCACTTACTACTCTCCCTTTTCATTTTTCCCCTCTTCCCACAAAATGTTAACTTTTGTTAAATACCCTTTCACATTCTTGCTCTAAGTTACAAGAAAATCTAATAATTGAAATGAATTATCGATGGGCTTCAATCTCTTGAGGTATAAGCGATTGAGCTTTTGTAGTTAGTCTCGCTAATAGGAGCGGCGATACTTTCACTATCCGAGAGTCTAAAATCGCTGAAAAGCATAGAGACTAGGAGAACCAAGTATTTTTGATAATTTGTTAGAAAACGACGTATTTATTAATTAATTTGGTCAAAATTCGGGTATAAAAGACAAAAGAAATAAGTGCGTTTGGTCTTATCAAAAACTTAATCGGAGAGGATTATGAAATTTATTTCTGGAATTTTTAATGGAAATAAAAAAAATGGCGATTTCTTTCTACAGTTGAAAGAAGAGCCAGATGAAGCAATGCCAAAGGCTAATTCTGTCTCAGCTACAGAATCGAATAATGGAGCAAAGCCAGCAGCGAAAGCAACAGATACAGTAAAGGTAAAAGGTGAAGATAATAAAGTAGTAAAAGTACCGGCGAATAAAGTTAAAGAAGTTGATGTTAACTTAGTTCAAACAGGCACAGGTGTGAAAGCTAAAGCTGTTCCTGTAAAGAATAAAGCCGACAAGAAAGCATCACCTACTCAAAGTCAAGCGAAAGTTGAACCAAAAGAAACTAGCTTTGCACCCAAATATCTCATACCTAAAAATGATAATATGCGCCGTCGTCCTGGCGCAAATATGAATTCATTTTTAGAATTGGCACGTCAGGTTAAAACTCCTATGAAATAATTCGGGTAGATAGGGCATTCAGACGACGTTATGCTACGTAATTAGAGTCAATTAATTACTAATTAATTACCAATTACTATAGTGTTAATTTTTATAAAACCTGGTTTCTTAAAGAAGCCGGGTTTTTATCAATTTTGGATCTTCTTCAACTCAAAATTTCTCCACTAACTTTTCAGTTGAGTCTAATAGTTTCTACTTCCGCTTTTGTGTTAAGTCATGGGTACCCGTCAACTACCTATTGAGCTTAGACAATTTTTCCTAAATTAAGGTAGCAGTAAATTGTGATGCTTATATAGGAATCCGTTTTGATTTTTGGAAGGCGCAGCCTGGCGAAGCCATAATTATTCCTGTGGGTAGGCTAGAGGCACTCATGGGCTTAGGCAAAATGATTCTAGGAGATTAAAGGGTACCGATCTCTCTCAATTTTCAAGTAGGATTCTTATATTACTTTATTATTACCTGAGTGTGACGGGCACCCATAGGAATTTTTTTCTTCTAAAAAAATTCCTATGGGTGCCCTTGACTAAGTCTAATACATATTGTGATAAAAATATATCGAAAAACATTTCTTCAGATAGATGTTTGATCAAAAAATATCCTTTTTAGTAGACTATTGCATTAGTTTTAATTTAATATTTTCTTAATGTTTGTCTTTCATTATCTGACAGTTAGGTTTTTCTTATCATATGAAAGCTAAAGAGTTGTTAAAAAGCTATGCAGCGGGTTTAAGAAACTTTAGTGAAGTTGAGTTGACTTCTTTATCTCTAATAGGTGCAAGGCTTTGTCATATTAATCTAGAAGCTGCGACTTTAGCCGACGCTGATTTAGTTAAAGTAGATTTTTTCAACGCGAGATTGTCTAAAGTTAGACTTGCCAGAGCGAATTTAAATGAGGCAGATTTAGGGGAAGCGGATTTAAGAGAAGCAAATCTCAAAGGCGCAAATTTAAGAGGTGCAAATTTAAGAGGAGCGACACTGATTAATACAGATTTAAGCCAAGCGGATTTAACGGATGCCACTTTAAATGGTGCAAAACTACATGGAACTAATTTGACTGAAGCCAACTTAACAAATGCGAATTTAAAAAGTGCATCTTTGATTAAAGCCAAGTTGATACGAACAGATTTGACAAACGCTGACTTAGATCGTGCTAATCTAGCCTACGCAGTCGTTTCTTCAGTCAAACTGAAAAATACAACTTTGTACGGTGCGACAATGCCTAATGGTAAGGTTTTTTCTCCTCCTAGTTTGGGCATAAATGATGATAATAATTTGAATAAACAAAGTCATTTAAGATTAACTACTTCCGATTTGCTACAATTAGAAGCCTGTATTCAAGAGGCTGTTGCAATTGTTTATTGGAATATAACTAGAGACGAAAAAACTAATTCAGAAACTATAAAAAATATAGTTATCGAACAGATTAATAGATATATTAATTTCAAGTTAAGTCTGTTTAATTCCCTTGAACAATAATGATTTGATAAATATTTTCGGCTATGGATGTACTTAATACGCTAAAAAAGCGAATGGGGGAAAAATATTTGATTCAAACCTTTTCTTTTTTGAGTGGAATAATTTATTTAAAAAAGATGTTGGAGTTAAGTAGCGAGGCACGGAAAATTATAGGTGAGGGAAGGCAAAAGGCAATAGGCCTTCATGCAATAGGTATCTCTAGTTTGAGGTTAATTTACTTTTATATACATAGTTCTGTTTTTTGCGCCTACTTACTTAGAAGGAAGATAGAAGTTGGTATAAATATCAAAAACTATGGCTTTCAGCCACACTCCCCTAGCAGTTGTGGGTTTAAAGCCCAATTAAAATATTTATTTAAAAACACGTAGTGCTATGAAATAATGCATGATTATTTGCTACCTACCTTTTAAAATGTGTGTTCTTCTTCCTTCTTCCTTCGTGAAAGCAAAAGTTTCAGTATTCTTGGACCAAAATTAAGTATCCTACTATGTACTCAAGAGCCATATTTCCAACCTTTTTATTAATTAGAAGCCAGAGGGAAGCATGATATTAAATCCATAGCATAAATAGAGTAGATTCGATGATGCCAGTCGCTGTTATTTAACAGAGGAGAATAGATAATTGTTCATTGATTTAGCATTTGTAGATTATGCAAAGTAGCATATAATCCTCCTTGCTGTAATAATTCTTCATGACTACCTTGTTCGATTAATTTTCCGCGTTTGAGTACGAAAATCCGATTGACGTTGCGAATGGTGGATAAACGGTGAGCGATAATAATTGCCGTACGTTGAGTTAAAAGCTGATTTAAAGCTTGTTGAACTAATGCTTCTGTGGCTACATCTAAATTAGCAGTGGCTTCGTCCAATACTAGAATTTGTGGATTGCGTATCGCAGCACGTGCAAAAGCTAAAAGTTGTTTTTCACCGCTGGAAATATTTGTACCTCTTTCTCGAAGTTGGGTATCGTAACCTTGGGGTAATTTTTGAATGAATTCTTCAATATTTGTCGATCGCGCTGCTTGTTCGATTTCTTCAAAGGTGTAGTTATCGCCTAATGTAATATTACTTTTGACATCACCGGCAAATAAGAATCCTTCTTGTAAGACGATCGCCATATATCGCCTTAATTCAGCTTGGGGTATTTCTCGAATATCTATACCATCGACTAAAATACGCCCACGTGTTGGTTCGTAAAGACGACATAATAAACGAATGATGGTACTTTTACCGGCACCTGTTGGACCAACCAAGGCGATTTTTTCCCCAGGATTGATGGTAAAGTCTAAATCCTCGATTACATAATCATCATCTTTATAGGCAAACCAAACTTGTTCAAAACGGATTTCTCCCAGTTTTGATTGGTTAATATTATCGTTGATGTTATCTAAGCTTTCGATTATTTCGTCAATATATCCAAATTCAAAGTTATTGTAGAGTGACTGTCTGGGATTTACCGTGTCGCTTATTTCTATGGGTTCATCTAAAATATCGGTAACTCTTTCGATGGCGGTAAAGCCTGCTTGAATGATGGTGAACTTTTCTGCAAATTGCCGCAAGGGTTCAAATAATCGTTGAGCGTACAATACAAAACTCGATAATATTCCAACTGTTAATTGTTCTTGTAAAATTAACCAGCCACCCATCCACAGTACACCGGCGATCGCCACTAAAGCAATCCATTCTAAGGTTGCTGAAACTGCTGATTCGTGAAAAATAGTTATATCAACTTCTTTGATGTAACGTTGGTTTGTTTGTGCGAATAATTTGGCGTTGAATTTTTCTCGGCGAAATAATTGTACTACGTTAATACCTGTTATATTTTCCTGCAACTGGGAATTAAGGGCGGAAAGTTCTTCTCTAGCTTTATAATTTGCTTTACGAAACTGTTGTTGGAAGTAAGTGATTAAAGCCGATACGGGGAAAAGCAGTACAAGCAGGAATAAAGCTAGTTGCCACTGAGTATAAAACATGAAGCCGAGAATTACCAGGGTAGAAAAGATATCAGAAAATATACCTATCGCTCCTGTCGAAAATACGTCTCCTAATACTTCCACATCGGATGTTAATCGGGTAATTAATTTACCTACTGGCGTTTTATCAAAAAAGCTTACTGCCAAGGAAGTTACGTGAGTAAATAAATCTTTGCGGATATCGGCGGTAATTTTTTGCCCTACCTTTTGAACTAAAAATCCTTGAAAGCCAGTAAATACAAGCCTAATTACAACGGTGATTAATAAACTTATCTGTAGAATATATAATCCTTGCTCTGGATTATTTTTCAGAAAATCGTAAGTACTCGGTTCTTTACGAATCAACGAAATAACTTGTCCAATTATCAAGGGCTGCATGGCGTTAGCAACTGCTACGGGTATCAGTAGTAGCATCGCAACCGCCAGGAGTCTTGTGTAACTATAGGCGTAAGGAATTAAGCGCAAAAATAACCGCCAGTCGTTTTTACGCAGACGGTTTTGCTTATAAGGTTTCTTCAGAGATTTGGAGATGCTCATAATAACTGCATTATATTAATAATTCAGTCCTATTTAAGCAGTATTTTTTAATCCATATTTTCACTCACCCTCAAGTGTGCTTCATCACTGTGCTTTACTATCTCTGCAATTGAAGAAGGGAAGCTCAATCGATCTCAAGTCATTGCTCTCGAAGAAGGAAGAAAGGGTTGGAATTTCCACTCCTCCCAAACCAAAGTCGTCAAGGGCTCCCATAAGGAGAAAAAATTCTTATGGGTACCCCTCAAAGTACGGTTCTCTACTCCCCAAAGTTTCATAAAATTGTGGCGATCGCTGCACCCGAACATATGGCTTCTCGCCGAGTTATGGAGAAAGTTGGT
>JBHJJJ010000375.1:0-16772 GCA_050042755.1 Rivularia sp. (in: cyanobacteria) | reverse complement strand
GCTTCTTTTACCGGATTTGAAGTCATTAATAAAGTACCGCCAACTTTGCATACGCCTTTGATGTCTGGTTCTAATGCTATCTCTGGTATTGCTGTACTGGGGGCAATTGTAGCCGCTGGTGCGAATGAATCAAGTTTATCGGTAATTCTTGGTTTGATTGCAGTGGTGCTAGCAACTATTAACGTTGTGGGTGGTTTTCTGGTGACTGACAGAATGCTGCAAATGTTCAAGAAGAAAGCAAGTTAGTTAGTGGTTATTTGTTAGTAGTTAGTGGTTCGTTGTCATCAACTATCAACCATCAACTACCAACCATCAACCATCGACTATCAATTATCAATTATCAAGTGAAATTATGAGCGATTTTCTCCCAACTGGTATTCAGATAACGTATTTAGTTGCTGCATCTTTGTTTATTCTGGGTTTAAAGAAGTTAGGTTCCCCTGCTACGGCACGAAATGGTAATGTGATGGCCGCTGTAGGGATGCTGTTGGCAATTGTTGCCACTCTCCTAAATCAGCAGGTGTTGAATTATGAAATGATTCTGTTGGGTTTGGGAATTGGTTCCGTTGTCGGTGCGATTGCCGCTTATACGGTGCAGATGACGCAAATGCCCCAAATGGTAGGTTTACTTAATGGTTTGGGGGGTTCAGCTTCAGCCCTGGTGGCAGTTGCTGAGTTTTGGCGGTTGCTGGATACTTCTCAACCGATTGGTTTGGATGTGAATATTTCGATGCTGCTGGATGTGTTTATCGGCGGTATCACTTTTACGGGTAGTACGATCGCCTTTGCCAAGTTGCAAGGCATTCTCAAGGGTTCACCGATTACTTATCCTTTGCAGCAGCCTTTTAATATTTTGCTGTTAGTTGCTTATGTTGTTGGTAGTGGATTTTTGATTGTAAATCCTTACAATTTACCCGTATTTTTAGGGATAGTTGGGGTTTCATTGCTGTTAGGTATTTTGTTCGTTATCCCTATCGGTGGTGGCGATATGCCGGTGGTAATTTCGCTGTTGAACTCTCTTTCTGGTTTGGCTGCTGCGGCTGCTGGTTTTGTGGTGATGAACAATATGTTAATCATCGCCGGTGCTTTGGTGGGAGCAAGTGGTTTAATCCTCACGCAAATTATGTGTAAGGCAATGAACCGTTCTTTGTTCAGCGTGTTATTTACTGCTTTTGGTACAGATGGTGGTGGTGCTGCTGCTAGCGACAGTGAAGGCGATAAAGTCGTGCGTAGCGTGGACCCAGAAGAATGTGCTATGATGCTTGGCTACGCTCGTTCTGTAGTAATAGTTCCTGGTTACGGGATGGCGGTTGCTCAAGCACAGCATGGTGTTCGCGAGTTAGCCGATCAATTAGAACGTATGGGTGTTGATGTCAAGTATGCAATTCACCCCGTAGCTGGCAGAATGCCGGGGCATATGAATGTATTGCTTGCTGAAGCAAATGTACCTTACGAACAGCTTTGCGATATGGAAGATATCAATCCTCAATTTGAGCAAACTGATGTTGCTTTAATCATTGGGGCAAATGATGTAGTGAATCCAGCAGCAAAAAGCGATCAAAATAGTCCGATTTATGGTATGCCGATTTTAGAAGTAGATCGGGCAAAGCAATCGATTGTGATTAAGCGCGGCATGAGCAAAGGTTTTGCTGGCGTTGATAATGGCTTGTTTTACAAAGATAAAACTTCAATGCTTTTTGGTAGCGCTAAAGACATGGTAGGTAAGTTAGTTTCTGAGGTGAAGCAGTTGTAAAGTTATAAATTAATCTGTAGGAATTTATTTCTTTACGCAAAAACCCGGTTTATTAAACCGGGTTTCTTATATCTTTTTTTTATACAGATGGGCTAAATTAAGCACGGGTTGGTGGGCTTTGTAATTGTAGCTCTAGTCTTCGGGGGTAACAGAGAATTGGTATTAATAAAATTATTTATATCTATGATTCACTGAAATGCTCAATTAGTTGAATCACAATACATTTATGCATTTATAAGTCAATACACCAAAATAGTTAATTTTTGATATATATTAGATAAAGTTTATCAGGATATACAACTGATACTAT
This sequence comes from Rivularia sp. (in: cyanobacteria), assembly GCA_050042755.1. Classification (GTDB taxonomy): domain Bacteria; phylum Cyanobacteriota; class Cyanobacteriia; order Cyanobacteriales; family Nostocaceae; genus Rivularia. The sequence continues at coordinate 14,709 of JBHJJJ010000375.1, read as the reverse complement.
AGATATATTTTATACTATTCTTAATAAGCACTGCAATACTTGTAGCAAAGGCTCAATGCCTAATAAAGATAACTTGGATGTGTTTGTATTTTACTCAACATAATCTACAACTTATCTTTTTTTATAGGTTGATTACAGGAATGCAGTCCAAAAAATTATTTGAACCCTTAAGTAGTAATAACGATAGCTTAATTATCTTATGAATTAGTTTTTTGTGCTTTTGGTAAAAATCTGGATCTAACTATATAAAGTCAGTATTTTAGTTTTTTGACTTAAGTAGTTATATCCAATAAATCAGCAATTAATTTTGCTCAAAGTTCTTTTTATGAAAAAAGAATGAAATTTTCGTGTCTTTAATTTTCGGAATTGAGTTTGCTGGAGTTTTACAAGGAGTTAACCGTTAAAGTAAGTAAAATCATGCTACAAAGACAGTACGAAGAAAGATTTGAACGGAAAAAGTACATAGAAGAGTTATTGGTTAGAATTATTTGCAGTGAAAGTGATTCTACTGATGCAGTAATTTTCCACGGAAAAGCAGGAATGGGAAAATCAAGTCTTTCTAAGTCTTTGTGCAAAAAGATAACACAATACTGCTCAAATAGTACAGTTATTAAAGTAGAAGAAATACTTCGCGGTTATTTAATCTTAAATCCAGTTACTACAGCTTTGCTTCAGTTACGAGAAAGTTTTTTAGGTAATACATATAATTTAAGTTGCTTTGATATAGTATATCTAGTTTATAGCGTATTAGGAAATACTTCGGAAATTATAGATTTAGAATTATCACTTCCTGAAGAAATACGAGCTTTGCCAATTATTGAAATCATTAACCGAGATTTATATAAATTTCCACTATTTTTACAAAACACAAAGTCTTTCATCAAGTATCAAGTTAAATACGAAGGGGAAGCAGTATTGCTTGGGAGCCATATATTTGCTTGTTTGAATTGGTATTTTATTCAGCAAAGCCCAAAAGTGCGTCAGTGGTGGAAATTATTTGGCTATCAAGATTTACAAGAGTTGAAAAATTGTACGAGTTTACAAGATATTTCCAAATTACTACCTTTATTTTTAGCACGAGATTTACAGCGATCTTTACAAGAAAATCGTCAAAAAGCAGTAGTTTTCATCGATAACTACGAATATTTTGCTGATACTGAAGAGCAGAGCAATTGGTTAAAAGATTTTATTAAATTCAATCCTTCGATACTTTGGGTAATTTTTGCAGAAAAACCGGTTTTTTTGACAAATGACACCCGAAATATCCCGATACAAAGTTTGACAGACGCTGAATGTCAATCAATTGTACAAAAATTCGGCATTGATAATCCGGAAATTTCACAATTGATGATTGAGGCTTCTGGGGGTATTCCTTTGTACCTGCTTTTAGCAGTAGAAACTTTTCTGACTCTGGCAAAATACAAGAAGCCACAGATTAATGATTTTGGTGTCAATCCCCAAAATATTTTATTGCAATTTAGTGCAGCTTGGGATTCCTATGAACGAAGAATTTGGCAAATTTTATCCAACTGTGATGGTTGGGATGAGGAGCTGTTTGCAAAATTGATGAGTCAATTTGGCATTGCTAGCTGTGATTGGATATGTGAGTGTTGGAGAAAACTATTTAACCAAGTTTTAAAATCGCCTTTTGTAGAAGTAAAACCAGAAGGAGTTTTCGGCTTACATCCAATTGTGGAAGAATATTTATATCACAATCAGCCAAAAAAGTTACAGCAATCTGTAAATGCTTGGCTGTGTAAGTACTATCAAGCAGAATATCAGTTAGAGGGATTACAAAGTGCGTTAGTAAAGTTACTTCAACATGCTTTAAAGAGTAAAGGGCAGCAACAAATTTTTGACTGGTTTTTGGAGCAAATAAGGCTACAGCAGCAAGCTGGTAAACATCTATTTACTGTGGCTATAGTGCAATTTTTCCTCAAATATCAACAAAATGCTTTGGCTTTGACTCTACTTGGTAAATCTTTTTTCGCTTTAGGAGATTATCAGCAAGCAATGATAGCATTACGAACAGCAAAAAAGTTATGGGAAACTGAAAGAATAATTAAAGGAGATAGCGCTACTGCGATTGTAGAATTATATCTTAGGGCTTGTTATCTAAAACTTCAACCGAATTCAGACGCTAATAATACTGCCGAATTTCCCTTACACATTCACCCTACTCACTTGATAGAAAATTCTGTCGAAATAGCCGAATTATTTCATATTCAAGCGGAAATTGTTCTTTTTGGTGGATATTATTCACAAGCCTTAAAACTCAGTCAACAAGCTTTAGAAATATTTGAATTTCATCCAAATATACACTTTTCACAACTTACTCAAACCCAATTCAGAACTGCTTATTTAAACGCGATGAATAAAAATTACGATCTAGCGTTAAAGCAATTTAAACAGATTTTAGATAATCTTGCAGATGAAACCCATCCCTTGGCTATTTACTGTCACGAAATTGTAGGAAATATTTACCAAAATATGGGTTACTTTACATATAAACTAGCCTATGAAGAGTATAAACTAGCTTTAGAAGCCGCTGAAATTACTCTTGGTTTGATACATCCCAAAACACTACAATTAATTACTGCTATAATAAGCGTCTCCCGCATTCGTGGCGAATACGATACAGTAGACTCTTTTAATCAACGCCGCCATGCCAATATGGAAATTAGTCATTTTAAAGAAACCCCCGCTGTCGCTGACAGGCTTAATAAAATCGGTTGTTTGCTTTATCAGCAAGGAGAATATGCTTGTTCAGAAAACTTATTACAACAAGCGCTACAGATCAATTGTAAAGTTCTGAGTGAAAAGCATCCCCAAACGGCCGAAAGTTTCCATAACCTAGGACTTATTTACAAATCTCAAAAGAGATACTATGATGCGGAAGTTTATTTGAAACAAGCAGTTCAAATTCGTTCCAAAGTACTTGGCGAAAAACATCCCATCACTGCCAATAGTCTTAATAGCTTAGCTGCATTATACTGCTGCATGGGCGAATATCAACAAGCTGAACCCTTGTTACAACAAGCATTAGAAATTTGTCAAAAACACTTTGGAGAAATGCATCCCCACACGGCGACAACTCTAAATAATTTGGCACAAATGTACCTTTGTCAAGGGCTACCTACTAAATCCGAACCTATTTTTCAAAAAGCACTAAATATTTGTCGGCAGGTTTTAGAGGATGAACATCCTTATACGAAGACTGTGGAAAGAAATTTGAATAGATTGAAAGATAACTTGTAATTCACAATTTTTAATTATTAGTACCCAGTGGTGAAGAAGTTCACTAATTTCTAATTAAAGAGATGGGGCATGGAGAGAAAGTTCAATATTTCAAATTAAATATTAAAAATTTTGTTTTACTCAAAAGAAGTATGAAATTGATTTTTATCATAGCCAAAGCCGTCTATAAAGGTTATGTATCAACCTCAATATCTAAATTAATAGCCAAATTCAGCAACGCTCAAAATTTAAATCTATTAAAGTTAAGTCTAATTTCCCCATACCCCATTCCAATTCACCGTGGCTAATATAATTTTGAAAGACGTAGCAATGCTACGTCTCTACATTAGTTTTTGGAGAATTGCACTGGAGAAACGCCGAGAAACTAAATCATCGCTTAGAAGATGAACTACGGCGTATTTCACGTTTTTCTCGTTCTTGAAGACGGCGATCGCGCCATTCCATCAGAGTCAAATAAATCACGCCACCCGTAACAGCTACGAGTAACACCAAGGCTGATATTGCCAGAATGTTGAGAAATGAACCTTCCATTTAGGATACTATAGTCCGTTACGACCCCAAACTACCATTGCAATTGACCAAGTAAAAACAACCAATAGAGAAACCCAGCCTAAAGTCAAAATTGCCATAATACTACTTTTAAACTTCCTGTCTTAAGAACTCCATATTCACTCTAGCATCGATCATATTCGTTAAGTTTCTTTACTAATTGATTAAACAGCATCTTGCATGCTCTTACTGATATCCGGGAACGGACAAGTCTAACAGGCTTTCCCCCGGTTTTTTCTTTGTCCATAATCGCACCTAATTTTTTTGATATCTCGCTGTTTCGTGATTTCTTTGGCTCTACCGATGTAAAAACCCACTGCCAAAAAGCGCGACGACATAATGCATTGCCAACAACTTTCTTTTTTTTCTTATCACCACTTGATTCTTCAGTAGGGGCAAGTCCAAGCACTTTTTGAAATTTTCGTTCTGATAATCTATGCTTTGATTGTTTCTTTGGGTTGTTTCTCGATTTGTGAAATTCTACAATTGGTGTTCCGTCGTCGTCCAAAAAGTTGCTCAATGGATAAATTTGGCTCAAAATCAACGCTTGTGTTCTAATGCCAAAGCCAAAGTCTTTGAAAACTTCTCGGTATGCGTTAAACTTACGGTTTTTTAAAAGTTTTGTGATTTCATCTTCAATTAGATATTCTTCTTTTTGGAGATGACACAATCTTTCAGCGTGCAACCGAACTGATTCAGTAATACCTAAGCCCACTGATTCAAGATATAAGGAATCGTATTTTTTAGATATTCTTTGGCCGCTTAACCATCCCCAAAGTAGTGGGATATCACCTTTGCTACTACGGGGCGATCGCACTAACGCTATTTCTGGAAACTGCCACGCGAGGTCTTGACGAATTCGGTTGATTATAGGACTTTGTACGCGATTTAAGTGGTGTAAGCGCAGGACTAATTCCCTTACCTGGGATATTGTGGCATCTCGGATCACCAAATATCTTCTAGGCGATTTGTAATCAAAAAAATAGCAAGCTAGTGCTAAAGCGTCGGCGTTGTGGTCTTTATCTGGCAAAGCCAAATGTGAGCCTCGGTAATCCCTCAATTCTTTGTGACCAACCATTCGCACGTCTACACCATTTTTTGCGAGAACAGCTACCCAAATTTTGCTATAGTTAGTTCCCGTTGGTTCAATTAATGCAACATCTGGTCTTAAGTCCAAGATTCCTTTCATTCCAGAAGCATCTGCCCGAAAGATTTTAAAGTCATATTTGTAATAAAATTGTCTTGGCTCATCTGGCTTTTGTTCAAGTAGACATACGGAAACGGAGCGTTTAGAAACGTCAATTCCAAGCACTCTTGACAAATTAATTCTCCTTTTTCGTTGTTTGAGGTGATAACTACGAATCACCCAAAAGCCGTTAAGCTTATTTCACTCTTAAGAATAAAAAGATTGTGTGCGACCACAATCTTTTTAAGCAACCGAGCTTATGAATATGGAAAAGCTAAAAGCTTGATTTATCATTAAAGCCCTGAATTGCGAACGGAACCTAATCCGCGACGCGGGTCTATCCCGCGTTTCGTCAGTGGTTCAATCTGACTCTTCAGGCGAGGACGGATTCTTATAAGTCATAATCAGCCCAGGATTTTCCTGATAGATGAGTGATTGCACGTAGCTATCTAATTCATCTTGTGGAATAGATAAAGCTTCAGTTTTTGCAAACTGTGCTGACTTTTGGGCAATATTTTTCTCGTTTTCATCAAGAATTGCTGCAAGATGCTTTACGCAAAAAGCGTAAGCTCGGGCGTTTGCAAACAAAAGTCTTTTGTAGACTAGTACGTAGTCGGAATCATTTGAATTGAGAATTCCTGGTTTACTCATCTTCTAACAAATCCTCCAACCCGACGAACTCGTAACTAAGTTCTGAATTTTGCTTACTGAAAGCATTAAACATTGCCCGACCTGTCAAAACATCAATAACTGAACAGCCGATTAATCGTCGATCAATATCTTGTTTCTGTAAAAAATTTTCCAAATCTTCTGTTCTCAATCTTGAATCAACGTGTTCATATTCCTGTGGCACAGGTGGCGGTACCGCATCCCCATCAATCCATCTTTTCTTTTGGTCGTTCAAAAAATCTGCGATTTGCTGTTGTGTGGGGTCGGGATATCTATCATGAAAATCTGCTAATTCTTTTGTCCGCTGATATCCTTCTGCTCCACAAAAAATTTGTTCAACATACAAACAATTTAATCCAAACCCTTTATTGATAATCGTATCCTCAAATATTTCATCGAAAGAAACACTCAAAGCTTTTGCATAAGTTTTGGTGATTTCCATTGCCTGAAATGCAGAAAGGCGTTCTAAATCAATCGTAAACAATGCAGCTTTACCTTTATCATCAGCTACCAACTCCATGGGGAATGGATCACGCACTGGTATCTGTCCTTGAGGGAATAAATGGATTATTTCCAATAAAGGATTGTTCTCTCTTAACAAAACCCATGTATCATGTTTAGTCATAATTAAAAGTCTCTTACTGTCTCTCCATCTTCTGTATAATGACGTGCTGTAACTTTCCCATCGTCAATACCAAGCATATACAAAACATATTTTTGTAACTGTGTCGCTACCTCTATTAATTCATCCTTTTCATCAATATCAGCAGTCATTTCAAAGGTTTCGCTCTCGTAGTTGCCTAAGTTTTTAATTCTTTTGTAATGAATGGTTTTTACTTTCATAATTACAACTAATGCATTTCAATTGCTACAGTAAAATTGTAGTGCGGCATCATATACCGCACTTTCTATTACTAACTATCCTCTAAGCCCGATTAAAAGAGAGCTATAGAATCTCTGCATTTTGTTACATCTTCTTGAACTCCAAGCATGAATTCCTCAAAAGTTCTATTTGTGTCTTCTGCTTCCTCATCCCAGAATTCCATTTGAACAATTAACTCGTCAACTAAATACTTAAGATGATGAATGATTTCCCATTGAGTTAAGTAATCCCAGTTAGGGTCAACTGGCGGAACCTCGTAATTATCCAAATTGCCTCCTTAAACGCTCTAGTAAGTCTTTACCTTCACCGTATTTCTTGCCAGTCATACCCAAGATTTCGGTAACAATCGTACTGTCCGATTTACCCTCCCCATATTTCAAAATTAATCGCCATAAAAAAGCGTCAGATTCCGAAAAATTTTCCTCGAAATCCGCTGCTGATGGTGTTTTCAGCGGTTTTTCGGGTGATTTTTCGGGTTGTGCCCTTTGGTTCAACAATGGTCTGCTGATAACCGCCTTCATTTCCCGGTATGGAGGGAGTTTGCACGGGCTATCATCAAGCAAACAATGACTTCGGTCTTGCTTTAACCAGTTGATTAATTCATCGTTTTTTAAGCTTTTTGCATGAGCAAGCGCTTTTTTACCAAGTCGTATCTTGAAAAAAGCTTCTGATAAGTCCGATTTACCTTCAAGGCCCCAAGCTGCAACCTTGTCATATTGCGACAGTAAAACGGTAAAACGCCTAGCTTTACGCCCCCGTCTAGCATGACGGTCCAACCACTCCCCACTGCAAGAAACCTTACTTACAAGTTCCGGGTATTCCTCACAAATTACTACTTGCTCGGAACCATCCAAAAATCTACCCCCCTCATGCATTCTTCTTTGAATACGATTAGAAAGGTCTTCAATGTCCGATTGCATCCCCGCTTCAATAGCTGTCCAGTTTTCACCCTTACCAACAACCTCCAACCCTTGCCAGTCTTCAGGGGTTCCCTCCGGTTCATAAACTTTTACTTGGCCACCAATGGAATAAGCGAGATATTGAGCTAAAGTGCTTTTTCCAGTTCCCATTTCCCCAATTATCATGACCTGTTTGTCTTGAATCGCTTCAACTACATCGGCAATGATTTCTTCTGGTTCACCGCTGACTTCTACAGCGGCAGTTTCATTAATGTGTTGACCATGAGTTCCTCCATAAGGTAGCTGGTCATAAACCGTAAGCAGTCTGGACATACCGCCGCGACTCCACTTGACTGCTGTTTGAGCAACATTTAAAGCATTTGCGGTCGTATCAAATGCAAACAAGCTTATAGAAAAGCAAGTTCTACCAATACCCCACAGCACAAACCTACCAATAGTCTTCCAATCGGGTAGAGAATGGCGGATCCAACTATTCGCTGTAAATGACTTTGATGTCAAGCTCAAGTCGTGGGGAATTATTTGGTTTTGAGCAACTCCATGTGACGAGGATGATGGCGATAGCCACCGAGAAAAATTTGATGATTTCTTCATTCTTCACCTCGTTGGTTCCCCCAATACTGTCTCATTGCTTCTGCTACGTCGTTACGGTCTTCTTGTGTTCGTCCCAAGTCGGGTAAGTTTGAGTCATCTTGAGCAATTACCCGAGACGCTTTATCAGCAACGTCTTTTTCAACTCCGTTTTCGGTCAATGCTTTGTAAGATGCATCGTAGACGTTTTCCTTAAACTCCTTTGCCATGGTATTATTCCTGTAGTTCTTCTAACTTTTGGAAGGAAGATTTGGCAGCCATTGCAAGCCGACAGCTTAATGGCTGCTTAACATAATCTTGTAACAGCGGGCCTCGCTAACCATCTCTACATGACCGTCAAATAAGCGAACTGCTTTATTGCGTGAAACTTTCATCCAGGGGAATAACCCGTCTGGAGTCAAACTGAATAATTGGTAATTTTTTATAGACTTCCACTCCCTAGGAACATTATCAACTAGCCCGTTATATGTGGCCTTAGCCATATCATCAGCATCCGATGATGGTTGTAAGACCCCGTAATGACGTGTTCGTTTAGCCTCTTTAGTGGTCTTATTACCCCCCTTTGATGTAGTCTTAGTACCGTTATTACTCGTCTCTAGTACCTCCATAACCCCTTTACAACCTCCTTGTAGTCCTTCAATACAACGGTTTTTTATTAGCTGAAATTAGCCGTAGCCCCCTCTATATATACATTTCGCCGCTTTAATCAAGAAGGGCGATCGCGATTTTCTCTCGGTATTTTTTTTTGAAAGATAAACCTATACTCCAAAAAACTGTATTGAGGTTCTTCAGGTAATTCGTCTTCAAAATCAACTTGAACTTTATAGCGAAATCCTTGCCGAAAAGCTTGTTTGATGACCCGCACAAGCTCTCGGAAGTCTTTTTTTGTACGTATTGCTGGTATTCGCGTTTTTTGTCCCACTTAATTACCTCCATACTGTTGGGGAGCAAAATTTATCAGTCAGCTTTATCCATCAATTCGCTGTCAAAGCGTATTTCAAAATATCTCCTCAACTCTTTAGAGTCTCGGTTTGGGTAATCCTTTGACTCGCTAATCACCTCGAATGCACCCAAGTGTTCTGATGTTTCCTCTAGATAGGTTGATATTTCCTCTAAGTCCTTTTTTAATCCTGTTGCCCTTAGCTTCAAAACCCCCATAATTAATGACCTTGAATAACTACTGTTCACTGCATTCCCCGGCGAGCTTTCTTTTCCTTGTGGGTGGCAGGCTGCTAATTCTGCCTGTTTGGGACTTGATTTTTCGCTAGTACCCGCGTACAACTAAATACATACTAGTACTACGCGCTTAAAAAGTAAAGATAGTACGCGGGTAAAATATGGGAGTAGTGCATGGGTACAATAAATGAGAAAATCGATTCACGGTCAACGAAAGAGAAACGTGAACTTTACGATGACACCAGATGCAATAGAGATGCTCGACGCGAAAGCGGAAACGCTAGGAGTCAGCAAGAGCGAACTCATCGAGAGGATAGCCCGCGATCAAATTTCGTCGGAAACGGAAGTTCAGTTACTGGGAAAATCCTTCGCCAGCTGATAGAAGAATCTCAAACTCAGGTGGCGGCAAAAAAAGCGGAAATATCTCAGCTAGAATCTAAGATTCAAGAATTTAATGCCTTGCTAGAACAACTAGAAGCTAATAAAGAAACTTAAAAAACCGACCCGTAACTCAACGGGTCGGTTTTTTAAGCTTGCAAATAAAAAGAACCAAATAGTTACTGGTTGGATGAAGTACACGGCAACTAAATGGTTTCAAAAAAATTTCTAATTTTTATTAACTATTCGCTATTAACTATCATGACACAAATCGCTTCAAAAAACACACTCATTTGGACAGAGAAACACCTTGAATACTGCTTAAAGTTCGAGTTAAAGTACGTAGCACAAACTCTTTGGAAGTGGCTATTAACGCTAGGGAAGGAAGGCGACAAAATAGAATTTGATTTCAAAGAGTTTCAAGAATACGTAAGAAAGCTTCAAGGTAAGCCATTTACACTTCAATGGGTATTGATCCAATTTCATAAATTAGAATTTCTCAGGATAATCCACATAGATAAAGATTTTGGTCATAATGTTTACCGCATAATATTGAGGAATCCAGCCGCTACAATCCCCAAAAAACGTCGTGAAAGAAACTTGAATTATCACCAAGTTACTTTAGAAAAACAAGCCTCAAACGATTGTCACTCCGACGCAGGCTATAACAGCAGCAGCCCTTCTAATAAATCTTCTCAAACAACATGTACGGATGAAGATTCTAGTAGTAATATTAACAATCAACCAGAAACTACAAATCAACTAGATATTAAAGAACACCACCGCAAGCTGCAAATAATTAAAGCTTGTGCCAAATACGGAATTCTTTTCAACCCTAAAAAAACGACTACAGACGAAATATATAAATATCCGATTGAGGATATAAACGCATCTTTAAAGCTATTCAAACAGCGAAATAACCGAAGTTCAATAGATAACCCGCAAGGATGGTTGATTGATTGTTTGAGGTATAGATATTGGGAGGATAGCTTATATACACGGGAGAGTTTTATGTCAGACTTTGAAGAAATATTCGCAAGTGTATTTGGTAACAGCGGTTAAGATGTAACCTGGAACACAAAAAGTAGCTTTAACTCCTAGCCGAATTAAAGCCACAAACAAAAAAGCGTAGGAATATTATGAATCAAAATTTCAATAATTACGAAAATATTCAATTTAAAAGTTGGATAAAAAAGCGATTTATAAATGAGATTGACATTAATAGAATTTCTTATAAAGATGCTTTACTTTGGTGTGAGGCACTTCAAGAATTATCAAATGAATTAATTGATACCATCTTTATTGCTCGTTTGCAGCGACACGAAATCGTTCCTTTCCGTAGAGGTAAGGAATAGTGGATTACTTGCAAACAGAGCTAAACCTTGGGATAGTAAGCATTCCAGTCACAGACATAGAATGGCGATCGCCACAATATGACTCCTATTGGGATGAATTGTTACGAGCTGAACAATCTACGTGTAAAAGTGTTGGGGAGCAAGTTAAAGAAGTTACAGAAAAAATTGCTCCCCAACACGATACGGAGATAAATCATTGGGTTGAAAATTACTGGGTTGAACGTGGAAATAATAAATACTGGTATTACCGATATATGTGGATGGAAGGTAGAAAACTCCGACGGAAATATTTGGGTAGCGTAAATTCCGCCAGAGCAAGAGGAAAAAAGCAAATGGTGGAAGAATATATCAGCGGTGATTATACTCCACAAGAGATTATCACTTTGATAAACGACTTTTCAACCACCACTGAAACTCATTAAAAACTGCCCAACGAGGACTAGAACGGTTAAACGGTCTTCTAGTACGTTGATACTGTTTTTGTTTTAATAATTCAAATTCAATAATTGCGCTCTCAACTGGGTTTATTCCTATGTCAAGCAATCGTGCAATTTTAATAATTTGTGGTGCTAAATTAATTGGAACTCGAATTGTTTTAGTTTTACCGTTCTCCCATGTATTCGTAAACGGTGAACTACCTGGTAAATGCCCTCCTTGTTTTCCCATTCCCTATTACTCAATTCCTCGTGACACGTCATTCCAAAATTTAACCATTAATTCGGAAAGATGGAGGATAGTTTTTAGAAACCTTATTCCAACAATCTTCAGAAAGACGTTCAAGGGCAAGTGCTAGTTCTTCAATATTCCAGGTTTCAGCTTTTGCATAAATAATTTTCATTTTCAAAAGCATTAATTCTTTATCTGTCATTATTTCAAATTTTTTGGTTATTGCTTGTTGGGAGTTAGGAGTTAGGAGTTAGGATTTAGGAGTCAGGAAAATGAAAAAATTCTCAATAACCAGCTGACTTATTGAGAATTCAGTTGCATTTACATTCTTGAATTGATTCAGGATTTTGACTTGTTAAGCCTTTGACAATTGCGATCGCCATTTTTTCAGTATTGAAAATTTTCATGTCTTTCCAAGAATCCCCAAAACAGCACTCGACAAGGATTGCAGGCATAGTAGTAGCTCTAAGGACATGAAGATTATCGCGATATTTTAATCCTCGATTCCTAAATCCGAGCTTGGCAATTTCTTCTACAACTGGTGTAGCAATTTCCTTACCTGCATTTGAAAGGTAAAGAACTTCTGTTCCGTGAGCTTGACCGTTAAAAGCGTTGAAATGTATTGATACAAATACGTCGCATTTATTGCTATTAGCGGTTCTACTTCTGTGTCTAAGTGAACTTTCTAAACTATTTGCAGACCTGGGAAGACAATTAACAACTTCATGCCCAAGAGCTTGCAATTTAGCTATAACTTTTGGTGCAACTTCCATAATTAATTGATTCTCACTTTTATTTATTCCGGCGGCTCCCCCATCAAAAGCAATATTATGGCCGGGGTCTATTGCAAATTTTGTCATAGTGCTTCAATTGCTCCTTTAATTTGATCGACATCAATTTCTACGTAACGTTCAAGACTTTTTAAGTCTTTATGGCCGGTGATACGTCGGATGGTATACAGGTCTGTCCCTTTTCTGTGGAGTCTGGTAATGAAAGTTCGTCGGAATGAATGCCAGCTAATTCCTTTAGCTGTAAGTTCAGCAGCGTCCAAAGCAGAGCGTAGAATCTTATCGGCCCATCGAGGCGTAATATGATTTTCGCCAGATCGATTGTGGAATAAAAATTCTGAATCTCCCGCAGGTTTATACGCTTTCAGTGATTCTTTCAAAGTTGAGTGAATATGCAGTTGACGAGTTTTCTTAGAACCGTCCGGTGAAGCTTTTCGAGTGTTGGCTTGAAAAGTGATAGTTTCTCGAGGTTTCAAATTTTCATCGTAGCAATCACTTACTTTTAAACGAATTAATGCACCAATTCTTTCTCCGGTAAACCATGCAATATCAATAAGTAATTTATACTTTTTTGATTTTAAGTATTTTCGGATTTTAGAATAGTCATTGTTTGAAAGAATCGCTGCTTGGCCGTGGCGATTATTTTTCACTTTTCTTTTTACTTTTCTTTTTTAAAAATGTTCCGAATTTCTCCTTTATATTGATTAATCCGGAACTTTTGGTTTTGATAGTAATAACACAACCCGACTCAATTCTAATTGTCGTAAGCATTTAAAGGAATCAGGGATAGTACCGGAAATATGTATTTCCAGTACTTTACTGATATTAATTGACGGACTATAAATGAAAAGACCTTATCCTTTTAAACTTAAAAATATGACTGCTTTTAATTCTTCACAAATTCCTGTAGCTGTAGATACTTACGAAAAACTTTCTGCTTGGTGTGCTCTAGTTTTAAATACAGTGAATCCCGATTTAACAACTATAGAAGGACCCGGTTCTCCAGTCCGTACTGCTCAATTTGGTATTTTCAAAATTGATCAAACTAGCAAAACTAATCTTTTTTCTCGCTTAAGTATGGAATTAGAAGATGACTTTGCTTATTACGATGGTCCTTTATGGCATAGAGTCAAAGAATTTAGCACAACCGATGCACCTTCTGAACTAACTGCATAATGAGCGGGCTTCCCTATACTAAAGTTCCTGTTGTTAACGCCTCTCCTGGAGGCGTGAATAACATAGCGCCATTTAAAAGAAGTCCAGAACCAAGCTTTTCAACGGTTAAACCTAGCGATTTACCCGAGTTATCAAAATATTTTGATCCGGCTACTTTACCAGGTGCCGTACCAAAAGGTAGTTTACTTAAAAGAATCTTGGCTGCATCTAGTGGTGGCGGTTTTCTTGCTGCAAATATTCTTCCTTTTGTAAAACCACTTGAAAGAATAGATTTAAACGATACAAGTAAAGAGCAACCAAAAGCTAAAGATAAATATTGGAAAAATTTTTATTATCAAATTAATTTTAAAGCGGGAGTTGAAGTTTATGGAAACGAAGAAATAGTAAACCTTGAAACTCAACAATGGGGACCATTATACGGAGTACGGACTAGTTCTGATCCACGTTATTGGGGTAAAACTTCAATTGATTTTAACTCCGGCGGTCCGTATTCAAACAATGGGGAACCGGGAGATGCAAAATATCGCTGGTCTATTCGAGGATTAAAAAATCCAGGCTCTCAAATTTTAAGACTTTTTGATTTTGAGGTTTATAAAGTTCACAATAACGGTTACAGAGAGCTTGTAGATTTTCCTAATCTTAATACAGCACCACCGGCACAAGCACCAAACCCAACAACTCCACCAACATCTCCAGAACCTTTTCCTCCACCAGCAAGAAGACTTCCAGGGAAGAACGAGCCAAAACCCTTCAAACGTCCTAATTCTCCCTCATCTCCAACACCGGAGCCTCCAACACCAGCACCAGAAACGCCACCGACCCCGGAACCGTCACCAGCACCTGAACCACCACCGACACCAACTCCGTATCCACCATCACCAATACCAAAGACACCACCGGCTCCAGAACCGGAACCGCCATCAACTCCAGAACCGACACCGCCACCGACTCCAGAACCACCACCAATTCCAGAACCGGAACCACCACCGGATCCAGAACCGGCACCGCCACCGACTCCAGAACCACCACCGACTCCAGCACCAACACCGGCACCAACACCAACGCCAGCACCAGCACCTAATCCAAGCCCTAGACCTAGTCCAAGACCTAGACCAAA
>JBHJJJ010000374.1:0-9635 GCA_050042755.1 Rivularia sp. (in: cyanobacteria) | reverse complement strand
AGAGCTAACTTGGGTATGGAAGTAATGCACGAGCGTAACGCTCACAACTTCCCCTTAGACTTAGCTGCTGGTGAAACTGCACCTGTTGCAGTTAGCGCTCCCGCAATCAACGGTTAATAATTTAATATTTGGAGACGTAATCTATTACGTCTCTACATTATAAAAAATGCCTTCCGAGAAATCGGGAGGCATTTTTTATTGGTTCGTAGTTGCGATTTATCGCTATAAAGTCTATTTTTACTTTAGTTAGATTAGTATTCTTTAAATTTACATTTGTAAAACTAACAAACTCAAGCTTTGCTTCAGTAAGATTCGCACCATTTAAATTAATATCGCTAAATTTATATTTATGAATAATACCAGTAAGTTCAATTACCGAGGAGAAGGTTTACGAGTGTTAGTGAAGAATATTCTTTTTCTGTAAGCCCTTATACAAATGCCAAAATACCTTGCTGATGCTCAGCCAGTTATATTGCACTTAATCAAAATTAGCATATATATTTTTGTGTAATAGCTTTAACAAAGGAAGATATGGTATGGCTGACTTTTTTGGAACAAATGGCAACGATAATATTACTGGTACGTTTGATTCTGATAATATATTCGGTGGTGAAGGCGAAAATATCCTCAGAGGAGATCCAGAATTCTCGTCTGAATTTGGTGGAAAAGCTGACAATATTTATGGTGGTTCCTCAAAAGATAGAATATTTGGAACGGGTGGTAACGATTTTTTAAGCGGTGGAGAGGGAGAAAACACAATTTTTGGTGGTACGGGAAACGATACCATTTACAGTGGTTCTGACGATGACTCCTTATTTGGTGGATTAGGAGACGATATATTCTTCGCAGGTGAAGGTGACAATGTTGTTTATGGCGACACTCCCTTCGGTAATTTAGATGGTGATGGAAATGACACTATTACCACCGGTTCTGGAAATGATAGTATTTTTGGTGGTGCAGGAAGTGATACGATTTGGCTTGGTGGCGGTCAGGATGTAGTTTTCCTTGAAGAAGGTGTGGGTTTCGACACTATCAATAACTTTCAACTCGGTCAAACCAAGTTTGATGTTTCTTTTGATAATGCACTACTCAGCTTTGCAGATACACAAGATGGTGCAGAAATTCTTAAAGGTTCAGATGTATTAGCAGTTGTCAGTTTTGCTGAAGCTAGTACATTTACGAATAATCTCTCGGAAATCTTAGTTTAAAGTAAGCGAGAAAATTTTGTATATTTCCTTCCACCCACAAGTACTAGACTAAGCAAGGGAAAACAGGCTTGCCGCTGCTTAAATCAAATCACTACCTAACATTACCTTTTGTAGTATAAAAGGTAATTTTCAAATATTATTCACCTAATGTTGCCTCATAAGCAGGGTAGGAAGTGGTGGCTAACGAAAAGTCTACGCTCCAATCTCTGAAGGAGGCATTTCCATCGCTTGCTCAGGCTTCATCACATCCAGAGAATAGCCCGTAGGGTGCGTGACGGTTAGGATGATTTACAAAGCATAAAGAGACGATTAGGATATACCGTCACGCACCAATTTATTGAAAATATTCTACCACGGTAGATTTGATGCTAATCCAATCCCCATATCTCGTTTGTCCAACCAAATAAATATCCATAAAAACTGAACCAAAAAAATAATATCGGAGATTAGTTAATTCTGTATTAATTAATTTAGTGGTTGATTCATCAAATTCAAAAATATTTTCGTGTTCTTCATCTTCGTTATCGTAAAAATATTCTTGAATTGTGAAGTATTTTGTTTTAACAAGTAAATTTAAAAATACAGAATTCCTATTTTCTCCAATTTCCCAAACAAAATGGCTTGCATCATTTCTAGGTGGAATTAAAAGATTAGCTTCGTCTATTGCTTTTTCAATAGCTAGAACTAACTTTTGATTATCTGGTTTTGATAAAGCAAAATATCTAATATCAAAAATCGGTAATGAATTACAGTCTTGCTCCCATATACCACAGAAAGCTATAGAAATTCCCAACCAATCATCAGCTTTAGTTTTTGCAAAAATAATGTAAGCCAAAGCGTCTGAATCTTCTACTAATTCCTCAGTGGTGAGTTGATAAATTTCAAGATTCTCTATATGAACTTGAATCGGTTTGAGAAGAGTTTGATAAGCATGGATAAATTGCTGTTCTGTATTTAAATTATTATCTGGTAACTGTTGCCAAAAAGATTCTAAATCTATAATTTTAAGTTGGTGTTCCCTCTTTAATTTATATTCGAGTGAAAAGTCTCCTTTTTCTTTCGTATTCCATAGAGAAACTTCAAAGGGATAATCATAATTTACACTCATCATTCTTTTACCCTCGATTTTGCCACATAGATTTTCATAAAGCTTTATGCTGGGATTATCTTTTGGTATGGCAGAATGAAACCTTTGAATTTTTTCTGGAATATTTATTGCATTTTTTATACGAGCAAAATCAAAATCAGCATTAGTGATATTAACAGTACCAAAATCAACTCCTGTAAAATCAGCTCCAAATAAACTGGAATTAGTTAGATTG
The DNA here is from genome assembly GCA_050042755.1 of Rivularia sp. (in: cyanobacteria). Classification (GTDB taxonomy): domain Bacteria; phylum Cyanobacteriota; class Cyanobacteriia; order Cyanobacteriales; family Nostocaceae; genus Rivularia. Next base: position 7,105 of record JBHJJJ010000374.1, on the reverse strand, counting down.
GTTTTAGTCAAATTTACATTGGTTAACTTTGCAAGGTATAAATTAGCTGTAATTAAACTTGCTTCTGTCAAATTAGAATTACATAAATAAGCTTCATACAAGTCACTTCTTCTCAAGTTAGCTTTGCTGAGATTGGCATTATTAAGACTGGCTTTTGACAAATCGCTATCGCTAAAGTTGCTCTCAGTTAAATTAGCTCCTTCTAGATTGATAGAATTAAGATTCTCATCGCTTAAATCAACACCAGATAAATCTTGATTCACCCCTCCTAAATTCATAAGTTGCCAAACTAAATAAGCTTTCTGGGGTAAATTTTTTATTTTATTTATTTTTAACCTACGCCAATGAATGCGATTTATAGTAGCATCTGTTAAATCAGCGTTATCTAAATTAGCATTTCGCAAATCAGCTTTAGTTAAAATTGCCTTTGTTAAATTAGCACCCTCTAAATCAGCACCCTGTAAATAAGCATTACTTAAATTTGCATCTGTTAGATTTCCATTTGTCAAATTCGCGTTTTTTAACTTTGCATCTGTTAAATTCGCATTTGTCAAATTCGCATTTGTTAATATTGCATTAATCAAATTCGCTTCATAAAAATTAGTATGACTCAAATTTGCACCAGTTAAGTTAACTCCAGTTAAATCTACAGTTGTAAAATCAACTCCACTAAAATTACAATCGCTAAAATCAATATTATTTAGTTGGGTTTTATTACCACCAAACAGAAAGTCACTTAATCTAAATCTGATACCGTTTAAATTAGTATCTTTGAATATGGAATCACTTAAATTACAAATTAATACGGCATTACTACAATCTGCTCTACTGAAATTAGCCCCATTAAAATCGCATAAATCTTTTGGAGAATATTTAACGTAAATATTTGTGAGATTAGCATTCTGAAAATTAGCTTCTATAAAATTACTAAGGTAAATAATTACATCAGTTAGATTAGCATTACTGAAATTAGCATGATTAAAATCACAACAAGCTATTTCTGCTTCTGCCAAATTCGCATTTTCTAAATTTACATTAGTAAAATTAACAAACTCTAACTTTGCTTTTGTTAGATTAGCACCATTTAAATTAATATCGCTAAATTTATAATTATTCCTATTCTTAAAACCAGTAAGTTCAATCCCAGTTAAATCAACACCAGAAAAATCTCTTTCTCCTGCTTGGTAGCGTTCGATAAATTCTTTCTTATCCATGAAATATATATTTAAATTTAACTATCTATTTTTCAATAAAAATGGTTTAACTCCTGTCAAACTAGCATTTTATAAATCGACACTATCTAAATTAGTATCGTATAAAATAGCATTATTCAGGTTTGCATTGCTTAAATTCGCATGACTCAAATTAGCTCTATTAAAATTAACTCCATTTAAATTAGTTCCGGAAAGATTAGCACCACTAAAATTAACCCCACTCAAATCAGCATTACTTAAATCCACTCCTCTTAAGTAGAGATTTGCTGCTCCTTGATTTATGATTTCCCATACTTTTATGAAAGTAGCGCGATCGCAGCTTCTTGCCCTACCCTCATTGCCGTATTATTGCGTACATAATCTTAAAAATTGTCACACAACGGCACGGCAATAATGGGGGAAGAAAATCTACACCCCCTAAAAGCCTCCCCTACAAGAAAAATATGCGGCGTTGTGTAAGTCCTATATACTTTATAAATACTCTCAAAGAACTTGAGCTATTAGACGGGAAATTTAATTTCTCCTCATAATTATCAATCAAGCAATCTAATTCTCTAAAACATCCAACTTCCGCGCTTGTTCCATATAACTGAATCCATATATCTTTGGTAAACGTCCAGTATTTGCTAAAACTTCTCGCACTTCTAAATTAGAAATTTCTGCCAAATTGCGATTTTCAGATAATGCGATCGCAATTCCAATTCCCACTCCTTGCCCTACACCGCAGTTAAATTCAACGATTCTACCAGCAGAGCAAGCGTAACCTTCAAACCCAGAAGCAGGGCTGATAACAGCAAGATTGGGAACATCTTTGATTAATGCGTGTTGAATTCCAAAATTAAATAAAGGTGGTAAATGTAAACTTGGTTTTTCCAATCCTTTTTCTGAAGCTCTACCAAGCAAACCTGCGACACCTCCACGAATATCAAAATGGTAGCCAAAAGTACCCAAAGCTTCATCCGGGGAAACACCTCCAGCCAGCATTTCTGCTCCTTTAAAGGGTTTCACCGCTCCAGTAATATTACCCGCGTGACGAATGTATAACTCGGAAGCTGGTATAACTTCGGAAGCACCGAGACTCTTAAACCACTTAGCCACAAATTCCATTTCGCGATACATTGCCTCGGTTGGTAACGCTTTTGTTCTCGCTAAAGTTTCCGCTTGTTCGGCATTAACATCGAATAGTAAAGCATTCCATGACAATGTATTATTATTTAAAATAGCGATATTGCCATTATCAAGAATACTTCCGCTTGCTTCCAAAGATAAGGTTGTACCTCGAAAAGCATGATAAGCAATTGATAAAGTTTTGGAACGAACATCGATGTAGTCTCTTCCTGCGTACATCGTTTTGAAATTACCGTTGTTATCAATTAAACTTTTTCTCAGATAATCGGCGAATTCTAAATTATTTCCAGTAGCAATATTTATCCAGCTTTGGGCTTGAGTATCTCCAAGGTTAGTAAAACGCTCGAGGTACTGAATTTCAATGTCCTTCAGCTTTTCTACGCTTAATCCTTTAGTTTGAAATGTTAAAGTTACGGATAATTCAGAATCGGGTAAACCAAACGTTTCAAAACCCTTGAGTTTTCTAATTCCAGCAAATTGTGCTAATTCTGCATTTACCGTACAGTCAATAAACTGCTTGCCTGTATAGGTTTCACCTCTAGTTAATTCAATACCAGCTATTTTATTTCCATCCTTAATTACTGATTTAATTTCAGCATTGCCAAGAATATCCGCTCGAATTTCTTGCAACATTTGACGTAGAGTTATATTAGCGTCTTCAGGATTTAAAGCTATTTGATAAACTCCAGAACGTTGCAAAAATTCGTTATAAATAGCCGGTGAATCTCCAAAAGTATCTAAATCATACTCCTGACGGATTGAAATAGGAATCTGCGAACGGTCAAGATAAGATAGCCCTCCGCGAACTAAATGACCGCCAATTCCTAATTGAGAATTTCCCTTGAATAATAATAAACTGCGGGGATATTTACCCGTGCGACGGTAATATTCTCGTGAAGCACATACCAAACTTAGAACGCCGGGAACTTCATCACCAAAACAGATAATATCATAGTTACGATTAGTATCTTCTAAAGTCGGATTTACAGAGAATTGTGGTGAAACTAAATACTCAGATGCAATTTTTTCCGCTTTTCCTAAATGAACCAAAGCTTGATAAACAAATACAGAAATATCAGCACGAGTTGCTGCTAAAGTGGGATTAAGTAATTTAATATTTGGATAACTTGCAACCAAACCCGCCTTAGTAGAGATAGCCATAGCTATTTTGGCGTAATCTGGAATTCGATCGTAATCTCGATAAATTTGCGGTAAAACGCTTAATAAATCGCGATCGACACTACTAGTAAACCCTAAACCACTAATAATTGAAACTAAAGCATTTGCTCTCGTTATACGAGTTGAAGGGCGAAACTGACGATTGGGAAATCCGGTAATAAAAACTGTTTCGTAAGACTTCTTAATTGCAGAAAATGCCCAATGATTTGTAGGAACATCAACAAAAGGTAGGTATTCTCTTCGTATAGGAATTTGATCGAAAGTTGAAGTGATAATAGCAGCAAACTCAGCCCTAGTTACTGAATGATCGGGACGAAAACTACCATCGGGATAACCATTTAAAATCCTTCTTTTTGCCAAAGCTTCAATAAATTGACGCGCCCAATGGTTTCTTATATCAGGAAAACTTGTTGAGGTAGTTACCATAGTGATTCAAAAAACAATGTATACAAATTGACCCGGTATCCGACTTTAAATTATGCTACCGCAATCTGTTCATTTTGGAATCACGATGTTTTCTTAAGACTTAGGCATGAATATAGATTGGCTTATGTTCCAAGTCAACTATAATTTGCTCTTCTTCCACGAGATATCAAGTAGTTGAGTAAGACAAAAATTGCCATAGCAAAGACGCTACCTGCATAAAAAACTCCTTTGATTTCCCATGCACTAAAGGGTAACCCTGCCAATAATAGTCATTTCGGAGACAAATCGCGCAAATAATCCCAGTTGCGATGAAGTGAAAGCAAAAGACACTGCCATACTTGCCAACAGAATACCTATGGTGATTTCAGAAGCTCCCAGAGACGCTGCCAATGTGGGAATGTAGGTGAAGTAAGCACCAAACAACAGAACAAACAGCGCAACTACTATAAATAGAAGTCTAATCACCTTCACACGACGAATACTGCTCCAAATACTTTTTAGATAAACCTTGAAATCAAAATCTGAGTAGCGTTGCTGTTCGGGTAGTCGCAGCATTTTCCATACCCAAATTCCAATTGGAACGGCAACTAGTGGCAAAGCGAACACATAACGCCATCCTATTGATGCTAAGGAGCCGCCAAGTAAGGGATACACTGCTAAACCCATGCCGATTGCACTGGCATTAAATGCCATTGCTGAAGTCAATTGTTTTCCGGTATACAAATCGCTAATTAGTGTCAGTGCTAGTGCTTCTAAGCTCGCAGCACCAGGATTTTATGCTGATTGATTCGCAGACGGGAAAGCCAGCAGTACCACGTCAAGAAGTAAAAGCAGTTCATTATCATCTCTTACTTGACCAACAAACCGGGTTACATCATGCAAGTTTAGCAAATCTAACGGGCTATAGCAGCGTTCATTTTACGCGGATGTTTAAGAAGGCAACAGGGCAGACTCCGCGTGAATACCTGATGCATCATCGCATCAACAAAGCGAAGCATCTACTGGAAAATAAAGAGTTATCAATCATTGAGGTGGCTTACCAAAGTGGGTTTAGCAGTCATGCTCATTTCTCAACCCAGTTTCGTCGCTTAGTTGGTACCCCTCCCCAGGCTTATCGAAAATATAATCAAGTATCTTTATGAATTAGAATATTTCCAGTCCCATCTCAATAATCCATAAAAAATAAAAAAATAATTCAATTTTAAAAATTGAATTTGATTGAAAAAATTTTTTTTCTGGCGAAAATATGGGATGATTGAAAAAATACAAATTGATTTTTTTTATAATGGGATGGTTGTGAAATTTTTAGAGGAGGCAAGCCTCCCCATTATGAAAATCCTCTCTACGATAAATATTACCACGAAAACGTAACTCGAAAAAAAAATCGCGCTATTTTTATCAGAAAAAAAACAGTCTAAAAATTTGAAGCTATTATATATACCATATTGACGAAAAAGTAAGTAATTATCTCATTATATGGGGGATTATATAAGATGTGTTTGTAAGAAAGAAAACGTTTAAGTTTTTAAGTAATGTCAATAGCTTGTTTTTAACAATAGTTGTTTTTCGTACTAATCGCCTTCTGTGTGTGCAACTGCTCTTGAAACTTTATTCTCAGGAAAGCCAATCCAATAATTCAAAATTAATCAAATAACCAATCCAAAATCCTGTAAGAATGTCATGATATATATGGTACGCACATACTGGAGATAAGAAAACGGTTTACGCACGTCCTCTAGCACGTTTAATCGAGCAGTTGCAACGCTTACCAGGAGTTGGTCCAAAAACTGCCCAGCGCTTAGCACTGCATATCTTAAAACGACCTGAAGCGGAAATAGAAGCCTTGGCACAAGCTCTTATTGATGCCAAAAAACGGGTAGGCTTGTGTCGGGAATGCTTTCACTTATCTTCCGAACCTGTTTGTGAAATCTGCCGCAATCCCAAACGCGACAACGAAACTATATGCGTAGTTGCAGATTCGAGGGATGTAATTGCTTTGGAAAAAACAAGGGAGTACAAAGGTAAATACCATGTTTTAGGAGGTGTCATTTCTCCCATAGAAGGTATCGGGCCAGTACAATTGAATATTCAACCTTTAGTGCGACGTGTAAGTCAGCGAAATCCCCAAGAAGTTATTTTAGCCATTAGTCCAAGTGTAGAAGGCGAAACAACTACATTATATATAGGTCAACTACTTAAGCCATTTACTAAGGTGACGCGAATTGCCTTTGGTTTACCCGTAGGTGGCGATTTGGAATATGCTGATGAAGTAACTTTAGCTAGAGCCTTGGAAGGTCGCCGAGAATTGGATTAGTTCGCCAAGATGGGAATCTACTACGTTGCGGTGAAGCGGTGCCTTACCGCAACAGTGTCCCCTCAAAATCAAAAATTCTGCAACCAAAGGGACTGCAAAGCTTTTCTTAACCTTTTACTTTGTATGGTATTTCGCTTGTGGCAAACGAGGACATAATTTGCAAAGCTTTGATTATTTGCAAAGGATTTTTTTGATCAACAGAAAATTGCTGACTTTGTGCGAGCAAATATTCTAAAAAAGTACTGGCGGTAATCGAAAGTTGCTTTTTCTTGGGATATACTACGTGCCACTGGCGATATATGGGGAAACCTTCAACGTCCAATATCGCTAGTTTATTTATTGTCTCTGTAGAATTTAGGGTATGAAGAGATAAAACTGAAAGTCCCAAGCCGTCCATTACAGCTTGCTGGATAGCTTCATTGCTGCCAAGCTCTAGATTTATTGGTACCGATATTTGATGCTGAGAAAAAAATTGCTCTACCACCTTGCGAGTTCCAGAACCCTGTTCCCGCATAATAAAAGGTTCGTTTATTAAGTATTTTAATGAAATATTACGTTTATCTGCGAGAGGATGGTCCCATGGCGCAACTAAAACTAGTGGGTTATCTAAAAATGCTTTCGTTTCCACATCTTCTCTTTCTGGTGGGCAACTGAGAATATAAAGGTCATCAAGATTCTCATTTAGCCGGGATAATAATACATTGTGATTGATTATTTCCAAAGAAACACTAACGCCGGGATAAGCTTGACAAAATGGTTTGAGTAATTTAGGAATGAAATATTTAGTTGTGGTTACTGCTGCAAGTCGTAGTCTTCCCTGCTTCATTCCTTTTAAATCGACAAT
>JBHJJJ010000373.1:0-11580 GCA_050042755.1 Rivularia sp. (in: cyanobacteria) | reverse complement strand
GATAATAATATTAATGGTGATTTGTTGTTTTTGGGGTTCCCCCGAGTCTTGAAATGGTTCCCAAATCTTCTGGGAAAACAGATTACTTCTTCGGGTAAAAGATTATTTTACGTAATTAAAAATAATACCGGACTGCCTAATTTTAGAGTCTGAAGGGAGTAACTCTACTAAATGCAAATTATTCTTATTAAGCCTATAAATAATCATTTAGTTAATAGTTTTTTTGTACTATATGCAAGCCAATTTTTCAGTACTTATGAACTTGTGACAGTTGGGGTGCGGAATGTGGGCTAGAAATTTGGGCGAGATTTACTGTTAAAATCTATGACGTTTTGAGTGCATCTCGCCCAAATTTCCACCCCAACGAGCGAGCTTTGGACTCAATAGAGTTAGTGTGGTAAAGGATTACCCAGATTTTTATAGATTTAAGGTAGCGGTTGGGGGGCAAAATCATACTTGTAATCAGCAACGCCGAAAAAATAGTCACAAATTATCACTATACGGTTGCCATTTTCTATGAAAATCGGCTAACTTAGCGCTGTGAATACCGTAAAAAAAGATACGGGAGCAGCCAATCCCTAACAAATCATAATGAGCGTATTAATACGTAAGCTAAAGTCGCTGTCTCCATTAAAATTAAATGCGATCGCCAATTATGCAGGTAACATCTGGTCAAACTTGTTGAGTTTTTTGCTGGTTCCAGTTTACCTGCAATACTTGGGTGCAGAAACTTATGGCTTGATAGGGGGATTTTATGCAGTAATTTCATTTATTAGGTTGCTCGACTTAGGTTTGAGCGCAACTATTAAACGGGAAGTTGCTTTACGTAATTCTGCTGAGGAAAAAATCTCAACCATACCAGACTTATTAAGAACAGCAGAGATAATTTACTGGTGTACGGGTACGTTAATACTCTTGTTAATGGTATTACTTGCAAAACCAATTAGTACTCAATGGATTAATGGAGAAAATATTGACCTAGAAACTGTACAATGGGCGGTTATAATTTTAGGTTTGACTGTAGCTATCAGATGGCCAGTTACAACCTATAGAGGAATATTAATTGCGTTAGAAAAGCAAGTACAGTTGAATATTTTAGAAGGAATTGCAAGAACTGTTAGAGAATTGGGAGCAGTTGCTATGTTGGTGATAATTTCGCCAACAATTATCGCATTTTTGCTGTGGCAAGCATTCATTGCAGTTTTAGAAGTATTTTTTATGATGGTATTTGCTTGGCGCTATGTACCTAAAATAGAAAATCGAGCAAGTTTTAAGATCGAAATATTACAAGAAATATGGCGGTTTGCAGCAGGGATAAGTTGGACAACGATAGTATCAATTATACTGGCACAAATAGATAAAATATTGCTAATTAAATTCGTTTCTTTGGAACAGTTTGGTTACTATATGTTAGCCAGTACTTTAGCTCAGAAACTTTCGATAATATTTCAACCATTTGTTGTTGCTATTTCACCACAAATCATAAAATTAGCTGCTCAAGCAGATGAACAAAGATTTATCAAGTTCTTTCATAAAAGCAGTTTGTTTATATCCCTAGCTATAACACCTATAGCTTCTGTATTAATATTTTTTGCACCGATAATCTTAGAATTATGGACTCAATCGTCGGATGTAGGTTCACAAGCATCAGGTATTTTAGCAATGTTAACTTTTGGTGCTATGTTAGATAGTCTTTATAATATTTCATATCAGATACAGCTTGCAATTGGAAAACCTCAAATTGGAGCCACTTTTAATACTGTTAGTGTTTTCTTTGTAATACCAGCAATGTTATATGTAGTGCCAGAATTGCAATTGTTTGGAGCAGCGTTAATTAAAACTGTTATGAACATACTTTATTATTTAGTTCTTTCAAGAATTACTCATCGATATATTTTACATAAAGAACATCGACGCTGGTTGATACAAGATACTTTAATTCCTATACTAATATGTTTTACAGTTTTCTTTATTGCTTCACAAGTACAAATATTTTTTACGGATAAACTATTCACAGTACTTTGTATATTATCAGGAATAATAATAAGTTATGGCATATTATTAATGTGGTATAAATATCAAGTAAAAATCAGAAGTCAGATGGTTAGTAACTAATCTATTTTTAGAGAGAAACATGAGACTATTATATTTTCACGCCCATCCAGTTTATGGTGCAACAGCAAATTATTTATTTACTTTAGCTGACAATGTGAATAAAACTGATTTTGAAGTAGGAATTTTATATCCTGATGTTCCACAACACCAAGTCTTTAAAAAGCTTAAAAATGTTGACTGTTTAGTAGTTGACTCTAAGTGTTTTACAGGTAGTTTAATTAGTTACGCTAATTCTGTTGCCAAAGAAATTAGGAAATTTGCTCCGGATATTATACATATTAATGACCCCAGTTTTTTAGGAGTAATTGCAGCTCGTATTGCTGGTGTAAAGAAAGTGGTAATTACGCATCATACTCCGGAAGTAAAAGCTCAATATAGCTGGAAAGGAAATTTAGCAAAAAATTTGGCATTTAAATTAACAGACTCCTTTATTTTTACTTCTGAATACGACCAAAAAATAGGAAGTCAGTTAGATAATATTCCTTTGAAAAAATCAAAAGTAGTTGCTTATGGACTAGATACTAGTAAGTTTTCGCTCACTCAGCTTAAAAGAGATACTATTCGAGTAGATATTCGAGAAAAATTACAGATTCCTCAAAACAATATTGTGATAGCAAGTGTTGGAAGATTAGAAGCTCAAAAAGCGCAATCAGATTTAATTAAAGCTGCAAATATTATCTGCTCTAAACATGATAATGTTACCTTTATCCTCCTTGGGAAAGGAACTTTAAGAAATCAATTAGAGATTCAAATTCACAATCAAGGTTTGTCAGAAAAATTTTTATTACCTGGATTTGTAAATAATATTGAGGAATTTTTATGTGCAGTTGATATATTTACTATGTCTTCACTATTTGAAGGCTTATGTTACGCTGTGGTGGAAGCTGCTGCAATGAGTATTCCGGTTGTAGCCACTGCTGTTGGAGGTATGCGCTACTCTGTAGCAGATAATGAAACGGGTTTTTTAGTTGAACCAAGAAATCCAGAAAAGCTAGCTGAAAAGATAAATTTTTTACTAGATAATCCTGATATTGCTCAACAGATGGGAGAAAAAGGTAGAACAAGGTTTATGAAACTATTTACCTTAGAGCGGATGATTTCTGATACCGAAGCAATTTACTATCAGCTAGCAGAAAATAATCTACAGCAATTAGAAAGCAAGGGAATAGGGAATAGCGTTAGCGAAGCGTGTCGCGATAGCGACATAAATTTCTCCATTTGGGGTTTTCCCAAAGATAGCAATTTTTCAAGACAGGGAACAGGAAACAGAGAAAAATCTTGTATAAAGGAAAAACATTAAATTGATTTTGTAGTGATAATTGTGAATATGAATAAAGCGATGTCATCTCCTAAAGTTACCGTTGTTATCCCAACCTACAATCGAGCGCATTTAATTAAAGATGCAGTAGAAAGCGTTCTGAATCAAACTTATCAAGATTTTGAATTAATTGTTATTGATGATGGTTCAACAGACAATACTAGAGAAGTATTAGCCGTTTATAAAGATAAACTAACCTATATCTATCAAACAAATCAAGGACGCTCGGCAGCTCGCAATCACGGTATTAAATTAGCAAAAGCTGAATTAATTGCTTTCTTAGATTCGGATGATGTTTGGTTTTCAAATAAACTTGAACGTCAGGTTCCTATTTTAGAATCAGCACCACCAGATGTTGTATTAGTGCATGGTTATAAATGTATAGTAGATAAAAATCTTCAACCAGTACCGGGCTGGGAATTAAAGCTTCGTAAATTATATAATTTAGCTGAAAAAGGAGAAGAAACTTATGAAAATTATTTGTACAGGAACTGTATTTTTACTTCTAGTATTTTAGTTCGTAAAACTGCAATCATAGAGATTGGCTGTTACGATATTTTAATACCTACTCTACAAGATGTAGATTTATATTTACGCTTACTTTTAAACAGGTACAATTTTGCTTTTATTTCCGAACCTGCATTAATGAAATATCGTTGGCACGAAAATAACACTGAGAAAAAGAGTTCTAATTATGGTTATGTACAAGTATATGAAAAACATCTTACTGAATGTCTAAAGCTTGGTGATTATACGAGAATTGCTAAAGCGAAAAAACTATTATATCAAGGTTTGGCAAAAGCTCACTATCGCTTGGGTAACTATCATCAAAGTAGAGACTATTGGCTTCTTGCTTTTATTAAATATTGGGAAACAGCTTTTACTAAAAGTTTTTGGAAGCAGTATTTTGGTAGTTTTATCCGTCAAGCTATTTTGCATTTAACTTGATTCATCATCGATAAATTTGCATAGTAGTATCAAATAATAATCACACATCTATGATTCTATTCAATGATTATAGTTACAAAATAAATCAAGCTTTTTCAAGGCTAGTATTTCAATTAATTAAAAAGCAGATTTGGACAAGATTTGCTTTGATAAAAAATGATGAAATTCCAGAAAGCTTAACATCTACAAAAACCTTACAAGGTTACCCAATAAAATTATCCAATAAAGGTTTTCAATCATCACAAATTTATTGGATTGGCTGTTGTGAAGCAAATTTATCTCAGAAATTACATCAACTTGTTTCACCTGGTAATTTTTTTATTGATGCAGGAGCAAATTTAGGTTATTTTAGTGAAGTCATTGAACACTTATTAAAATCTCCACAGAAACAAGCTAAATTACTTGCTTTTGAACCTTGTACTTCTACATTTGAGTGAGATTTTGAAAAAAAATATTTATACCAACAACTTACAAGATACTGTTAATTTATTTCCAATTGGTTTAGGAAGTGAAGAAGATACGAAAATATTGCACTTATCTACTTTCAGTGGGCTTAATACTTTTTGTCAGCCCCATTTTATTGAATCATCCACAGAAGAGGTAAAAATAAAGCCATTGGATAGTTTTTATGAGTATTTCACTCAGGATTACAACAAATGTATTATAAAAATCGACGTAGAAGGATTTGAAAAACAATTACTTCAAGGTGCAGATAAATTTTTGAGTGACATTCGTACTCAACATATTGTAATAGAGTGCTTCAATAATTTAGATGATATTAAAAAAATTCTCAATAATTATGGTTTTAAAATATCTACTCCTCCGATTATTGAGCAACTTATATAGCTTCAAGATTTTGACATTTTATTATGATTTATATTCTCCCATATATTTGTTTAGATGCTACCTGTGTTGTCAAGGATATCAAAGGAGCATCTGTATATGCTCTTTCTTTACTAATGGCTTTACAAAAATTATCGCTTAAAGTGCGTTTTACAGTGCTGATGCGTCAAGAAGTTGTTAAACAAATAGAAGTTGATAATCCTAATTGGAAAATTAAGGGAATTACAGTCAAATCTACTATATCTTGGCATCTATTCACTTTACCGCTTATATTAAAAAGGTTAAAACCAGACTTATTATTTGTCTTAGGGGAAACACCATTAGCTTTTGTACCAGTTCCCTACATTTTGACTATCCACGAATTACCACATCTTTATCGCAAACTGGCTGGAATTAGGAATAAACCTTTTCATCACCGTCTCAGTCACAAACTTACTGAAATTTTTCTACCAAGTACCAGTCGTCAAGCTACTCATTTGCTGGCTGTTTCCCAAAGCACAGCAAAAGATTTAGAAAAAGAATTTCAAATTAATCCTCAAAAAATTAGCGTTACCTATGAAGCTGCGGATATCAAATTCTTCCAAACTGATTCTCTAACTACTTCCAGTTGGTTTACAAATATACCACATCCTTATCTACTGACATTTGCAACAGGAGACAACCGAGAAGAACCTCAACAAGTTGTAAGTGCTTTTGGTAAATGTAATTCCCAGATTCCCCATTATTTTGTGATTGCAGGCAATTGTTCAGAATCACAAAAATCTACGTTAGTGGAAACAGCAATTAAAGTCGATTGTTTGGATAAATTATACTTTACCGGATATGTTCCCAATGACGATTTACCGGTTCTTTACCGCAATGCAGATATCTATATTGAAATGTCTTGTTATGAAGGTTTTGGATTACAGGTATGTGAAGCAATGGCTGCGGGAACTGCAGTAATTGCTTCTGATGTGTCTTCTTTACCGGAAGTTATTGGTGATGGAGGTTATTTAGTTCAGTTAGGAGATATTACTGCACTTGCACAGAAAATATTATTTCTATTGAAAAATCCAACAGAATTACAAAAATTGAGCAAATTAGCACAGCAACAAGCAGCTAACTTTTCTTGGGAAAAGTGTGCCAATAAAACTTGGAATACAATGAATAAAATTATTTATAAAGGAATCACAAACTATGCAAATTTGTGATGTTAAAGATATTAACAAATCTATTGATAATGAGAATATAAATACAAATACAAATTCTATATTTATTTTAGGAATTACACCGAGGTCTGGAACAAATTTTCTTCAAGATATTCTTTGTTTGCATCCCGATTGTGGTGCAGGTCCTGTGAGAGAAGATTTTTTATTACATTATGCCAAATTTATTCAAAATTATATCAATAATTTAAGCCATACTTGGCGCGGTTGGATAGATGATGAAGAGTTTACAAATTTACTTTATTCTAATATTGGAAATAGTTTAGTTTCATTTCTCAAACAGCAAACTGATGAACAATGGTTGAAAATTCCTCTCGAAAGAGAACCATTACTAAGTGATATATTTAAACCTTCTCCTCAAAGATTAGTTAGCAAAACTCCTAGCGTTGAAAACTTGGATTGTTTTTTCAAACTTTTTCCCAATTGCCAACTTATAATTATTGTACGCGACGGTAGAGCAGTTGCAGAGTCTTATGTAAAAAGCTTTAACGGTTATTACGAAATAGCAATGCAAGAATGGGCAAAAGCTGCTCAAGATATTCTCAGTTTTATTGAAAAAAATCCGAATGATAAAAATAAAAAATATTATGTGGTTAAATATGAGGATTTATGTAACAACAATCAAGATGAATTACTAAAAATTTTTGATTTTCTTGGTTTAAATCCTGATTTATACAGCTTTGACAAAGCAGATAAATCTCCCGTTAGAGGCTCATCATATTTTAGGGGAGATGATAAATCTTTGCATTGGAAGTCGGTTAAGAAAACTTCTGATTTTAATCCCAATTCACGTTGGAGGCACTGGAATCAAAAACTGCTTCAAAGATTCAATAGGATTGCTGGAGAGTATTTAGTTCAATTTGGCTATGAAAAAGAATATGAGAATATGAATTATTTTTGGAAAATCTGGAATCACCTTGAGGATTTTAAATGGTGGGGAAGAAACAATATTAAGTCAATTCTTCATACACTCAGATTTTTTTGAGGAAGATAGGAAATAGTTAATGCGTAATGGGAAAATAGTTGATTAGTAAATAAAAAGCAGTATAGGTATTTATAATTATGTTAACTCAACAAACGAGTAACCCAGATTTATGGAATCAGGTTTGGAATCAATCTAGTCAGGAAAAAAGCGAGTTTTGGGAATGGGTAGAGCGCGACTCAAGTGGTATTAGGGGTACTAAAATCCAGGATTATATTCGTACTCATTTAGGAGATATCAGTCAACTGAAAACCATCGAAATTGGTTCTGGTTTAGGAGTTTATAGCTTTATTTTAGCTCGATTAGGTGCAGAAGTAACTTTGTTAGATTACAGCGAAAAAGCTCTTAATTTAGCCCAAGAGTGCTTTAAAAAAAATGGTTTAAAGGCAAAATTTATACATCAGGATGCGCTTGCATTAGATAACAATTTGCACGGAAAATATGATATTGCAATGTCTTTTGGGACAGTGGAACACTTTCGCTATCCCCAACGTTTACAGATGATTGAAACCCATCTTAATTGTGTGCGAAATGGAGGAGCAATTGTCATAAGTGCGCCAAATAAAGCCTTTTTACCGCATGAGATTTTAAAGGCTTATCTTCAAAGAAAGAATAAATGGGAATTAGGTTACGAAGGTGCTTTTAGTCGTAGTGAATTTTTTAAGCTTGCTCGTCAGCTTCAGCTTAGTAATTCAAAATTAATTGGTTCAGCATTTTTGAGCGATTTTCAAAGATATATACAAATTTATCGAGATACCAATCTCTTTAAGCAAATTTTTGGTTCAAATTCTTCAAATTCGCAAATTTTACAAAAATCAAGTTGGTTAGATGATTATTTTGGTGCTGATTTAGTTTTGCTTGGTATTAAAAATAAGAAAGTACACAATATCCTATGATTTCACACATATCATCTTCATCAGAATGTAAATCACAAAGATTAATAGCTTTGGATATTCTTAGATTTTTTTCAATTCTGAGTGTCATTGCTATTCATACATTTGATAGTGACTCTTTGTATTTGGTTGTTTGGTGGAGTTATTTGTAGTTACTTACTGACATTTTGTTATGAGAAAATGATTTATGAGCGCAAATCCTAAAATACTATACCCCATCATCGATGGACAAGTTACGGGTGGTAATATCGTTTGTTTGCATCTAATCGAAACAGCATTAAATCAAGGTTGGGATGTTTTAGTTAATTCACCTTCCGAAGGACGATTTTGCGATATCCTCCGAGACAAGGGAGTTAAAATTTACCATTTGGATACAACTCGTTCTTTTAATTGGTTATCAGCAGGCAAAATGGCACAATTAATCAAAAAAGAAGGGATTTCTCTAGTTCACGCCCATGCTCCTTTTGCGGGTTCAATTATTTCTTCTTTAGCTGGTAAATTAGCTGGTGTACCTGTAATTATTCATGCTCATTCACAAAATTCTCTAAGCAGTAATTCTATTATCAGAAGCTATCAAAATATAATGAACTACTGGACAAGTAGAAAATGTTGTCATGGGATTATCGCTGTTTCTCATCAGATAAAACATGCATTTATAAAAGAAGGTTTTGATTCCTCTAAATTCCATGTTGTACATAACGGTACTCCTGTAAATAATCATAAAGTAGACTCAAATATTCATAACGAGTTAAATATTCCCGAAGATATCCCGGTTGTAATTCATATCGGTAGACTTTGTAAAAGCAAGGGACAACATCTTTTACTTCAAGCTGCTGCTAATTTAAATCAATTGGGACAAGAAGCTGTATATTTGATTGTGGGTAATGATTTAGAACAAGATGGTGCTTATCTTCAATATTTAAAAGATATGGCTTGCAAATTGGGAATTAATAAATTAGTTTATTTTTTAGGTCATCGTTCTGATATTCCTCAATTATTAGCTTTATCAGATTTATTAGTTTTACCTTCTTATACAGAGGGTTTACCTTTAGTTATTTTAGAAGCAATGGCAGCTGGTTTACCAGTTGTGGCTACTCCTGTAGGAGGAATCCCAGAAGTTGTTATTCATCAAGAAACGGGTTTCTTAGTAGCTGTTGAAGATGTTCAAGCATTAGGGGATGTGATTTTTAAATTGCTGCAAAATCCTCTTCTTAAAAATGAGATAGGGAATAAAGGATTAGAGATGGTACGGAAAGATTTTTCTTTAGAAAAGATGTGCGAGGAAGTGTTTGATATTTATCAAAAAGTAAAGTATTTTGTCGCGCAGCGCAACGCACCTGCTGATTGTAAATAATATAAAATGGTGCATTAGGTGCGAAGCACATATTTTTCGTCACAATCCAAATTACTCGTCGCATCATAACACATCCTACGAGCTATTGCCTTTCCCCCAATGAAAAAGAACAAAGCCATCATCCTCACAGAAATCATTTCCCCTTACCGTATTCCACCTTTTAATTATTTAGCTCAAGATGAAGAAATTGATTTAACAGTTTTCTTTTTCGCGGAAACTGAAAGCAGAAGAAGTTGGTTGGTAGAAAAGGAGAAAATACAATTTAATTATAAAGTATTGTGGGGTTTACAATTGGGTAAATCTTATCAAAGCGCGCCTGTTTTTCTCAATCCTGATGTAATTTATCAATTGTGGAAGCAGCAACCCGATGTGATTATCTGTGGGGGATGGCACCATTTTAGTCATTGGTTGGCTTTGGTTTATGCACAGATGACGAAAACTCCTTTACTAATTTGGAGTGAAAGTACTCTCAAGGATGAAAGGTCTGTAAGTAATATTAAGCACAAACTAAAAACTTGGATTATCAATCAAGCTGATGGTTATATTATTTCTGGTAATGCTCAGAAAAAATACTTACTAAACTTGGGAGCAAAGCAAGATCGGATTTACATTGCTCCTAATGCTGTTGATAGCAATTTTTTTACTTGTGAAACCCAGCGTTACCGTCAGCAGAAGACAATGTGGAAAGATAAACTAGGAATTAATGGATGTGTGATCCTATATGTTGGTCGATTAATAGATGAAAAAGGTATTCCTGAATTACTAGAGGCTTTTACGAAACTTTCACCGCACAACCAGGTAACATTAATTATCGTTGGTGATGGTTCGCGATCGCAAGATTATCATTTATTTTGTCAGCAAAACCAACTCAATAATGTTGTGTTTACTGGATTTCAACCCCAAACTGCTTTACCCCAGTATTACGGGATAGCGGATATCTTTGTTTTCCCCACCAAAAGCGATCCTTGGGGGCTGGTGGTGAATGAAGCGATGGCTGCTGGTTTACCTATTATCTGTTCCGATGCTGCTGGTGCTGCTCCTGATTTGGTTGTGAATGGGAAGAATGGGTATCTTGTACCAGTGAGAGATGTTAAAAAGTTAAGTGAGGCTTTGCAGATATTGGTAGAAGATGAAAGTTTGAGGGAAAAGATGGGTTTGTATTCCCAAGAGATTATTGCTAATTATACCCCGCAGAAGATGGCGCTGGGGTTGAAAGAGGCGATTCAGACAGTCTCTCTCGCACAAAATCCAATGCTGAATTAGCAATTGCAAAAACGTTGTGGCTTTGCTGATGTTCAAGTGTAATTGATTGAAGTTGGTTGGTATCGGCGTTGTAGTGGTATAAATAATAGCCATAATCTATCTTGCAGCAATTTGAAGTAGCTCCTTTTAAAGCTAATATTTCTGCACCTTCAATATCCATTTTGGCTAAAGTTAGATGATTCAGATTTTCATTTTGTAGCAGATTATCGACAGTTGAGCTTGGAATCTGTAATGATTCTGCCGTAGTATCTGTTGTATTTGTTGTGATGAATGCTGTTGAGTCGGATTTTGTATCCCACATTCCGCACCCCAACTGTCACAAGTTCATAAGTACTGAAAAGTTGGCTTGCATATAGTACAAAAAAACTATTAAGTAAATGATTATTTATAAGCTTAATAAGAATAATTTGCATTTAGTAGAGTTACTCCCTTCAGACTCTAAAATTAGGCAGTCCGGTATTATTTTTAATTGCGTAAAATAATCTTTTACCCGAAGAAGTAATCTGTTTTCCCAGAAAATTTGGGAACCATTTCAAGACTCGGGGGAACCCCAAAAACAACAAATCACCATTAATATTATTATCTTTTTCCCATGTAGGCTATAGATTTGTTCTGTTTTTGGGGTTTACACACACAAAATAATTATTGATAATTAATTT
>JBHJJJ010000372.1:0-15891 GCA_050042755.1 Rivularia sp. (in: cyanobacteria) | reverse complement strand
CCGAGGGCTTGACCTCAATTATTGATTTTTACAAATGGCGTGAATATGCAGCCTTCAGGGACTCTGTACCCTACAAGTTTCCTGGTGCCTATGGCGCGGTGGAACCACACTGATCCCATCCCGAACTCAGAGGTGAAACGCCGCTGCGGCGACGATAGTGGTCGGGTTGCCGACTGTCAAAATAGCTCGGTGCCAGGTTTATAATTTAAGTAAAGTCTCCTTCGGTATAATTGAAGGAGGCTTTATTTTTATGATATTGTTAGTCATACTTGATATTTATCAACATAAAATCAAAGTAAAATAGAGGTCTATGTAGAAGTTTCTTAGGAACAAAAACTTTGACTCTTTTAAATTAAATTGTCTGTTAACAACTTAAGTTTGACAAACAATTACTACTTAAAAAATGATAAATCAGATAAATGATATTGCTTGGCAAGCTAGTCAAGGTAGTATTGCCGCAATAATTCAGATATTGAATGAAAGGTTAGCTAATTCTGGTGTGAGAACCAGAGCAGTCTTTCATAGTGGAGTTTTACAACTTTTATGTGAAGCTCGCACTATAGAAAAGCTTGAAAAATCGACCTTAGTACAGAAAATTAGGCAGATACTAGAATCCATCGCACCCCGTAATGTCCATAGAGTCAATATAAATAGTCGTATTGTCCGAGAACAGCAGTTATTGTGGTTGGAAGAAATAAATCGCGATCCAGAAAATCAACTACTGTGGTCAGAAGAAATAACTTTAAAAAAACCCAATATTTTACAGCAAATAATTAGAGATTTCAAAGATAGTAAAAATGAATTACAAAAACCACAATTACAGTTACCCCAGCCCCAATCTTCTCGGCATTTAATAGTTCATAAAAATAAAAAATTTAGAAAATCCTTCCAAAGAAGGATGATAGATGCACTGAGTTTATGCGTAGTACTACTGTCTGCAGGTGGAGTTGCTTATTATTTGCTCGGTAGTAAGGTTAATAATTCAATAAAAACGGTAAGTTTAGAGTTTTCTGAACCTAATACAGATAAGATAAAATCTTTAAAACCTGCAGATATCAATCAAAACCAATTAAAAACACCTATTGTTAATATTTCTCCGGCAGCTTCTCAATTGGAGGATGATATTTTTGCTGTTGCGGTGCGAATTGCCAACAAAGCAGCTGAAGATGGCAAAACTGAAAGAACTTCTGCACAGTGGTTAGATTTAGCTTCTAAATGGCAACGTGCTTCCGATTTAATGGCTGAGGTACCATCTAGTCACAGTCGATTTAAAGACGCACAGACGAGGGTTAAGCTTTATAAAAAGTACAGTGATTTGGCGCTAAAGCAAGCGAATAAAAAGTAGACTCTCACTCTGAGAGTCCCTATTTTCTCTGCACTTCCTCCACAGAAGTGAGTTCACCAGCTTTGCTATCTGCTAATCCAGCTTAAAGCGTTTGTCGGGCGTATATTTTATACATCAAATCGTCCCATATTAAGTTTTCTGGTAATTTGTCTATCAATTTGCAGGCTTCTTACTAGATTTTTTCACTTTAGTAAAAGTCGCATTACCAAAGCGTTAATTTTGTTGAATAATGCAATTTGTAGGAATGAAGCAGCTTTGCGATCGCCACACTTAATTTAGACTTCAATCATAACCTAATACCGCTGCGCGGTAGTCAAAACGGACCGCGTCTTAGACTAGGAAAATGTCGTATTATCAAGGTTTCAATGATTTTATATGGGTGCGCTCTTTACGGCGTACTGTAATAGTTTGAAAGACACGAAACACCAGTTTTTATTCAGGTTTCACCTCTACAAACCTAACCTTGGGAGTTCTAATTTTTAGGATTTCTTAGTATTGTTATTCTAAATCCGTAGAAATGCTGGAACTTTCGATTAGATTGTTAGTTTATTATCTTAAAAATCGTTGCATTCCGATGCGGGGGCGAAGCCCCCGCGAGGATACGGCGATCGCACAATTCATATCATGATTCAGCAACGCCAAAATATCTTTTGGGTTGAGCGCTTTTCAGAATAGTTTTTAGGTGGGTTAGAGCAACAATCCCAAAACTAGAATTCAATTCCTCTACAGAGACGCTTTTCTACCTGCTTTAGGAATACGAAAAGAGGTGAAAGCGTCTCTACAAATATTTACTTAAACACTCATCTCCAACATCCGCTCCATTGGACGCAACGCTTTAACTCTAGTCTCTTCACTCATAGTAATCTCCGGAGTACGATTCTTCATGGTCAAATACAACTTTTCTAAAGTATTTAACCGCATAAACGGACACTCGTTACAATTACAATTATTCGTCGGTGGAGCGGGAATAAATTGTTTTTGTGGTGCTTGTTTTTGCATTTGGTGAATAATTCCCGGTTCCGTAGCAACGATAAATTCATCACTCGAACTCTGCTGACAATGTTTTAATAAAGCCGCTGTGGAACCAATAAAATCAGCGTGTCGCAATACAGTTGTTTCACATTCGGGATGAGCAATTACCTCAGCTTCTGGATGTGCAATTTTTAACTGGATAATCTTCTTTTCTGAAAAAGATTCATGTACAATACAGCTACCTTGCCACAATACTAAATCCCGTCCGGTTTGTTCCATCACGTACCGCCCTAAATTACGATCTGGTGCAAAAATTATCGACTGTTCTTTCGGTATCTGCTGCACAATTTTTACCGCATTGGAACTGGTACAGATAATATCACTCATCGCTTTAATTTCCGCAGTGCAGTTGATGTAAGAAATCACCAAATGGTCTGGATGAGCGGCTTTAAAAGCGGCAAACTCTTTCGGGGGACAACTATCAGCTAACGAACAACCAGCATCCAAATCTGGTAACAACACTAACTTATTAGGGTTAAGAATCTTTGCCGTTTCTGCCATGAAGTGAACGCCAGCAAAGACAATAACATCTGCATTCGTATTCGCTGCAGCTCTAGAAAGTTGCAAAGAGTCGCCAATAAAGTCTGCAATATCTTGAATATCTGCTTCCTGATAGTAGTGCGCCAAGATCACAGCATTGAGTTCTTTCTTAAGACTCTCAATTGCTGTGAATAAATCTAATGGTAATGCACCCGGTTGGGTTATTTCGCGTTGAGCAAATGCGGTATTAAACACAGTAGTCTTTGCTTGATGTTCTCTTTAGGTCGGAAATCTTGCATTTTTGTACAAAAGCTTACCTAACCCTCGTCTCTTTTTACATCAAAGGGCTTGGCAGTCAAATTACAAGTATTTGCAAGATACAATTTTTAATCTCGAAATAATTATAGTACTTTTTACCAAAAATAATAGAGGGATAATACGACTTCTCCGCAAATTGTGCCAAAATCAGTTTGAGTTTCCTATCCTGGAAACATAAGAATCTGGAAAGTAGCATGACAAGCAGTCAGATAACAAACTCGAAAACCATGAAAATCGCTGTCGTAGGAGATATTCATGACCTATGGGAACAAGAAGATGCTAAGGCACTCAAAGGTTTGGACGTTGACTTAGTGCTGTTCGTTGGGGATTTTGGTAATGAGTCGGTGGAAGTGGTGAGAAAAATCGCCGATCTCGATATCCCCAAAGCAGCAGTGATGGGCAACCACGATGCATGGTACACTGCCACTGAATGGGGACGTAAGAAGTGTCCCTACGATCGCACTAAAGAAGATTGGGTGCAGCAACAACTGGATTTTTTGGGCGATACTCATGTTGGTTTCGGTAAGTTGGATTTCCCCAATCTCAACTTGACCGTGGTGGGAAGTCGTCCTTTTACTTGGGGTGGCCCGAGATGGAAATTTGCCGATCTATGTAAAGAAAGATTTGGAGTTGCAACTCTCGAAGAATCTACTATCCGAATTATGGAAGCAGTAAAGAGTGCTGCCCATGAAACGATTATTTTTCTCGGCCACAATGGCCCTTCTGGATTGGGAGAGGAACCCGAAGATCCCTGTGGAAAAGATTGGCATCCTATCGGCGGCGACTACGGCGATCCAGATTTTGCTGAAGCGATTTCTCAAACTATTACCGCTGGTAAAAATATTCCTTTGGTGACATTCGGACATATGCACCATACCCTGCGGCATACAAAAGTATTGCGAAAGCGTATTTTTAGGAGTCCAGAGGGAACTATTTATTTAAATGCAGCCAGCGTACCGCGAATTATCGAAAAACCTCAAGAAAAGCTGCGTAACTTCTCAATTGTGGAACTTGAAGATGGAAAAGTCACAAAAGCTTCACTCCTCTGGATTCGCAATGACTTCACGATTAAATCTGAGGAAATTCTTTATCAAAAATCCACTCCTATAGTGCAACCAGCGTAAAATTATAGTATAATCTATTCTTGGTCAGCTATTGTCTCCTGCTACTGCTCAAGAGCAATCGCTGACAGCTTACCTGGAGAGGTGGCAGAGTGGTCGAATGCGCTCGACTTGAAATCGAGTGTACCGAAAGGTACCGTGGGTTCGAATCCCACCCTCTCCGTTGGATAATTGGAAATTGTAAGTTACTCGGCGATCGCTATTAAAGCCTAATAAATCTCAAGCTTGATTCAGCCGATAATTTCTCAAAAAATATGAAGCGCTCATTAATGTATTTTTTATTGACTTTAATTGCAGGAGTATAACTGAGTGTTTAGATGCATTTTTGGAGTCTTTTGACAAATTTCTGATGTCGTACTGTTGCTCCTTGTTTTGCGTAGAGAGTTGCTGCTTGTCGTGAGTCTTGAAGTGCTCCTTGCTTGTCTCTTAACTTGCAGCGAGCAATAGCACGAATCATATAGGCATCGGCTAATTCAGGATCGAGACGAATTACTTGTGTATAATCTTCTATTGCACTCTGAATATCTTTTAGGAAATAGTGGGCATCACCACGTGCTTTATAGGCATCAATATAGTTTGGAGCAATTTGAATAGCTTGATTGTAGTTTTTAACTGCTCCGATATAGTTGCCTTTTTCGATTTTTTGCTCTCCTTGATTAAATAAACTTTTTGCTTTGTTTTTTTGAGAGTGACTTTTTTCGCTTTTTTCCTCTGCTAAATTTAAAAAGATTTCTGCTGGGTTATTTTGAGAAAAGTTATGAAATCCCAAAAATCCAACTACTAAAATACCAGTAAAAATATAAACTGAACGAGTAGATATGTTCAAAGAGCTATTAATTTTCTTAAAGAATTGGTTAGAAGTGAAATTGTTAATTAATACAAAATTATATTTTTTCTGCCCCTGCTCTTGTTCCAATTTTTCAGCCTCTTCTCTAATACCTTTAGCAATATCTACAAATGCTTCATTCTGGTTTAGCGAAAATCTTCTGTTATCTACAGGTTCACCATTGCTGGGCAAACTCTTTAAGTTTCCAAATGGTGTTGCTTCCCAATTATCAATTTGACGGAGTTTAACAGGAATAACAAGGGCTTTCCCAGCATTGTAAAGTTCCATAGCCGGCTCTCCAATATTCCTGCCTTCATCCGAATCCATAAAATATTGACTAACTAGCAGAACAATCATTTGAGATTTATTAAGGTGTCGGTAATTTTCCTCCTTACATTTGTAACAGTTTAAGTTCATTCGATTATTTTGTTTCAGACTGGAAAGTTATGCATCTAAATCTCTACGCATCTTGTCGTCTTTTTGGAAGTAAAAAAAAGAAATATTAATAACTCGACTAAATATCCTAAATACAGACATAAATTACAATTTAGTTTAACTATATAAATTTTTTTTGAATAGCTATGATGGTCAAAAATATCTAATCTGTAGTAAAGGTAATTCACCCTATAGAATTGTAATTTATTCGGACAAATCTTCAGCAATAGTAACAAATGCTTCATTTTGATTTTTCCAATATCTTCTATCAGTTACAAATTTACCATTCTTGGGTAAAGACTGAAGATCTCCAAGCTCAAACTTACCAAGCTTGAAGGTTTGCCAACCTGCAACTAAACTGACAAGTACAGGAATAACGAGAGTTCCTTCGCATTCTCGTCTTTCCATTGCTCGCTCAGCAAGGTTACGTTGCTCAACCGAAGAGAGAAAATTTCTACTAATAAGTAAGAGAATTATACGAGCTGATTTCAGATGCAGATCAATCTCAACCTTCTTATTTTTCCCAGGAGGAATTTTACTTTTAGACCAGACTTTAATAATACCTTGTGACTCCAAAATACTTAAAGACCTTTCTAATTCCTTTCGGAGTGCTTCATCATCTGGAGAGTAAGATAAGAAAACTTCCATATTTTCTATATTTGCTTGTGTCCAATTTTGAGATGCTGGTAAATCTTGCCGGTTGTAGTTTACTTGATTTGGGTTTTCCTGATTGATATTAGATATGCTACTAATAAATTGTGAATCGGCAAAACTATCAGCAGAAGATGGAAAAGTTGTATTTGAGTGGTTTTTGATCAACAGTTGTGGAGTTAAAGACTCTGGAATACCTGCGACTTGGATGAGCCTACAACCTAGTTTGTAGGCATATTCAATAGATTTTCCTGCTCCCAAAGCATCGTAAAAACCTACAGCAAATTCAATTGCTGCCTTATCTCCGATTTCTTTGCTCATGCCAATGGCGTAATCAATATGTTGTGCAATTGCAGCCGCTTGAATTTCCGAATAACAAGCATTAAGTAATACACACTTTAGGTAGGGAGTAAACAACTCAAACAATCCACCTAGCGCCTCTGCATCTACTAGCTTCTCTTTGCCTATGTCATCTTCAAAAAATAAGCCTTTTTCCTGAACACCATGTCCTGAAAAATGGACAATCTGTGGCTCGAAGTCGATAATAGTTCTGTGAATATCTCTGTAGCGCACTGCTTCTGCCGACTCTATCAAGAATTGCTCACGTCTACTTGCCCGTCTTAATCCATTTTTTATTTCGCGCAATTCTTCGTCTAAACGCAGTTTGCTTCTACTTTTGGGATTTGCTCCTAAAATCAAGATCCTGATGATTGGGGTTCCACTATTCATCTAAAGATTTTATTTAAATACTATTTAGCACTGAAATTTTCAATTGAGTTTCCTTGGATCGATTTGACTTGATATTTACCAGGTCACTCAGAGCCATTAATAAGTTTGTATATCTGATATTCATATAATTACATATAGCTAGCCGCAAATTCCCACAGGAAAAGCAACTCAAAAACTCTTTACATTACAACTCATCCCTAATCCTATGCGTTCAAAAATCCGTAATCTTTCTAGGTAGGAAGCTATTTCACCGTTATTAATTATCTCAATAGCAGAACATGAGAAAAATCAGACTCTAGAAAAATGACTGCGGACGTTAGGAAGTAAGTTACCAGCATCGTAATTGATAGAGAACTTAAGTACTATTTTATCCATAATATCTTTCAACTTGCGAATTTTGGCTTGAGGACGATCTAGCCATATAACTACGCATTATTTCTGAGTTTTAAAGCCGCACAATATCACTCTTCATCCGTGTAACTCCACTGGCAACACACACTGAAGCAATGTTAATTTAGCAACACAAATAATACTTGAGTTACTTCCCTAAAGCCTACGCAGCTAGGCTTCGTAACTATAGCCCCACCCTTCTAGGGTGAGGGCGATTTTGCGTAACAAAAAATCATCCCCTCCAGCAAAATAAACGGAAAATATCAAATGACTTTAGAAGAAACCAGTAATAAATTTATCACCACAGAACCGATAAAATCCGGAGCAGAATCAAACGAACAAAAAGTATGGGATACTGTTAAAAATGCCTTTGCAGATAGAAATTGCATCGGCTATTGGAGATATCCAATTTTCTCAAAAGTTGGCGAAATTCGTAAAGAACCCGATATCCTAATTGCCGATCGCGAATTTGGTTTAACGGTAATCGAAATCCTACCGGTTACCATCGATAAAATAACCGAAATTAACGAGAAAAATTGGCTTTTACAAGACTGGAATAGAGCAGAAGCCTCCCCATCTCAACACGCAGAACATCAATTACGCGCCTTAATTGCATATACCGATCGAGAACCCGCAATTTGGCGTAAAGTTAATGGTAGAGCTATTGTCGCATTACCTTTAATTACTCACGAACAATGGCAGCAAAGAGGTTTTCACGAATTACCCCATTGTCCTAAAATTATTTTTCAAGACCAGTTAAGTAAAGCTGCTTTACTCGAAAACATTCAACAAACTTCTCCCATAGTTCCTGGTGATAACTTAGAGGATAAAGATTGGGAATTACTACTTTCAGTAATTGGTGGAACTCCCGTACTTCGCAAACCGGAGCGTAATATTACTGCCACCGGTAAAACCCGCGCTAGTGTGATGGATGCTTTGCGTCAAAGGCTTTACGAAATCGATTTACAACAAGAACATATCGGTAAAGAAATACCCCCAGGACCTCAGCGTATTCGCGGAATCGCAGGTTCTGGTAAAACTGTATTGCTATGTCAAAAAGCAGCGCATATGCATTTGAAGCATCCCGATTGGGATATTGCTTTGGTGTTTTTCACCCGCTCTCTATATGAACCAATTATAAAGTTGGTAGATCAATGGATACGTCGTTTTAGTGGTGGCGAATTAGACTACGATCGCAATACTAATTCAAAATTGCGCGTACTTCATGCTTGGGGTGCAAGAGAACAACCCGGTTTATATGGGACAATTTGCGAATACCACGGTAAAAGACGTGGTACGGTTACAGATACTAAGCAAGGACAACCCAATCGAGGTTTAGCAGAGTTATGCAAGCGGTTACAGGAAGAAATAACAATTGAACCGATGTTTGACGCTATCTTGATTGATGAAGGTCAAGATTTAGTTGCTGACGAAAATTTAAAATATCAAGATAAACAAGCAATTTACTGGTTAGCTTATCAAGCTTTACGATCCGCAAGTGAGGAAACACCAGAAGAAAAGCGTTTAATTTGGGCTTACGATGAAGCACAAAGCCTGGATAGTTTAGTTGTACCAAAAGCTAAAGAAGTATTTGGGGAAGAATTAAGCAACCTTCTCAACAAACAGCCACAATACCCCGGCGGTATCAAACGCTCCGAAGTGATGCGCCACTGTTACCGCACTCCAGGACCAATTTTAACAGCAGCCCACGCTATTGGTATGGGTTTGCTGCGTGAATCAGGAATGCTTTCCGGTATTACCAATAAAAAAGATTGGGATAGAATCGGTTACGAAGTCCAAGGTGACTTTCGTCGCGTCGGTAAGCCAATTACAATCAAGCGTGAGCCACAATTTTCTCCCAACCCAATTCCCGAACTTTGGGGAGAATCCGTACTAAAATTTCAAACATATAATTCCCGTCAAGAAGAATTAACGGCTTTAGCTGAGAACATCATGCACAATATCGTTAATGATGGTCTTAATCCCAGTCGCGATATCTTAATATTAGTTTTAGGATCTAATTCCGAAGCGATAGAACTAGAACGAGAAGTTGCTGATTTCTTAATCGACCAAAATATTGACGTTTATATTCCCACTGCTAAAATATTAAACGATTTGTATCCAGAATATCCCAATAATGATCCCGATAAATTCTGGCATGACGATGGCGTTACAGTGTCTCGTATCAACCGCGCCAAAGGACACGAAGCTGATATGGTTTATGTAATTGGCTTTGATAAAGTGGCTCGTAACGAGAATGATCTCAATCATCGCAACCAATTGTTTGTTGCTTTAACTAGAGCGCGTGGTTGGGCTAGTTTAAGCGGTGTAGGGAATTATTCCATGTACTCGGAAATGCAACGAGTAATTACCAGTGGCGATACTTTTACCTTCACATACAAACGTCCACCAAAGCGCGATATTGGAGATGGGGAGGATATTTAGAAATTTGTGAGTTAAACTAAGAAAAATGCTAAGGGGGCGGGGTTAAACCGCCCTCTTTAGCAGAGGAACGCTAATGTGTAAAGTATCATGATATTTCAGGACAATGCGTCCGCATTATTCCTGAAATATCTCAAAACTGGTTTTATAACTATCCGTAGTTATACAGTCAAAGCCTTTAATTTACTTGTTTTGCTTGGGTTGTACGAGCTTCAATCTGCTTTAGTTCCTTAATGGAATACTAGTTTAATGCAATTATTGCTATCTATCTTTTGGTAGATTTTTATCGAAACAAAAAGATAAGTAGACGGTAAGCGTTTGGGTTGCTATAAATAAATTAATAATTAATAAGATTTGATATGTGAAGATGGAGATATTTATCCAACTTTCTGGCTATATTCCCTTATTTTCCTACCATTTCAACCAAGTCTTCTGCGATCGGCCCAAAGGGCACATGAAGAGCGATCGCATCAAAGGCAGGGACTAATTTTTTGGATAGCGGTAAAGTCAACGCTCTTCATTTCCCGAAATATTAATTTAATTAACTTTCTGCTTAATAATTGGCTTGTTAAAAAAAATTAATTCAAGAAGATTACTCTTCTACCACTTCAACCAAATCTTCTATCATCAGATCAAACACACGAGCTAATTTTTGAATGGCGGTAAAATCAACGCTTCCCATTCCGATCGAGCGAGCATAGGCTCTAACTGCACTATAGACTAAGCCAGAACGGTCAGATACATCTTTGAGCGTCCAACCTTTCTCCTTGACAAACTCCCTAATCCTTAACCTTACAAGCCCCATGAAATCATTAAGTCTTTTATTGTAAAAAACTAATTAAAAAGCTTACTCTTCTACGACTTCAACCAATTCTTCTATCATTACATCAAACGCACGAGCTAATTTTTGAATGGCGGTAAAGTCAACGGTTGCCAATCCAGGAGAGCGGGCGTAAGTTCTCAAAGTACTATAAACTACGCCAGAACGGTCCGAGACTTCTTTGAGCGTCCAACCTTTCTCGTTAGCAAAATCCCGAATCTTCAGTCTTATTATTCCCATTGGCACTTGACAACTGACCTATATAAATCGTTGAATAATTTTATTCTAGAAAAAATAAATGACTACCCTTCAGAATAACAAATGAAGGGCAATCAAAGTCAAAATATCAAAAATAAAAATCCCGAAAACAATGTAAATTGACCATCAACAGAATTTTCCTACTACTAATAGGGCTTATCTGTTCGCTAAACGTATCTACTGTCGGTAAAAGCTAAACGTATCTACTTTCGCTTAAAGGATTCATCTACTACTGCTTAAAGGATTTATCTACTATGTTAACATCGCTTAAACCAAGAAAGCTCGTCAAGGGTACCCGTCATCAGGGAATCAAAAATTGCTTACAAATCCTCTGAAATCCACCCACTGGCACGATTTGTTACAGAAGAAGCAGTTTGTTTAAAATTCAATATCAAATTTGAAGATATTTATATCGTCGAATGCTGGCAGTATATCGTTTATGTCCACGCCAAAGGTGTCAGCAAGTTTGTCAAGGGTTCCCATAAGAATTTTTTTCTTCTAAAAAAATTCTTATGGGTGCCCGTCAGCTACGCTGATTTCCCACCAATCATAGGAGTTAAGCCACCATCCGCTTCAGAAATGGCTAAATGGTGCAGACGCTGGCTAAAGCAACATGATTTTGCAAATAGAAAGCATGCACCCAAATGGTGGGCGCAATTCTTCACCAACCAATTTGAGAAAGCTCCGTGGGAGAAATTCTTATATGATTGGGGTAAATTGATTAGGTTAATTAAATTTGCTTTTAATGAAGAAATATTACAGGATCTCCGAGAAAGCTATCGTCAGGCGCGAGGTATTGCTCGCGGAGTCTTGTGTTAAGAGCTATTAATTAAGAATTGATAGCTGAAGATTCGATCAACTATCAACTAACTTTTAACAACTAATCTTGACTAATATTAGGCATTAGATGATTCTAAAAGCTTTTTCCTAGCTCTTTCTGCCCGTGCTTCGCCGGAAGTCATGACTTCTTCCATACTCTCGAGCATTTCACCGGGGAAATTTTCTAGAACTCTAGTTGAAAGCGCGACTCTGCCTTTTCCTTCATCTATATCAATGATAAGAGCTTTGATTGTTTGGTCAACTTGAAATACCTTTTCTATATTTTCAATAAATTTTTGGCTTATTTGCTTGATGTGAAGTAAGGCGCTAACGCCGTTGATATCAATGAATACGCCAAATGGTTTGATACCAGTTATTTTCCCTTCTACTAACTGGCCAATTTCTAATAAACTGAAGCTAGCAGAACTTTTAGCTAAACGTTGGGAAAGTACAAGTTTATTGGTGTTCTGATTAACCTCCAAAAAGCTGGCGGTAAGTTTTTGTCCTCTGAGTGCTTCCAAATTGTTACGCTCAAGTAAATGAGAGCGAGGAATAAAACCTCGCAAACCAAGAAGATTAATGGTAACACCGCCCTTATTGGTATTCATTACCTGCACATCTACACTTTGGGAATTTTCTTGCATTTGTGCCAATTTTTCCCAAACCTGCCTAACTTCTAATTGGCGGCGAGAAACAGTTACTTGCCCATCTGCATTTTGCTCCTGGATAATTAAAAATTCTAGTTCCTCATTAAGTGGTAGAACTTCTGATAAATCGATTACCTCTCTCAAAGCTGCTTCATGACGGGGAATAAACGCACTTGACTTACCTCCAATATCGACATAAGCTCCCATAGGATCGATTTGGAACACTTTCCCTTTAACTACCTGTCCTTTTTGGAACTGGTAATCATGTTTTTCTAAAGCTGCCGCAAAATCGTCCATTGTAAAGGACATATCGGCTTTTTGAGAGATTTTTGCTTCGTTCTCCATAACACATTGAAGATGAATTACCTTTAAGCCCCCTTTCACAGGCACCCAATATAATTTTTTCTTCTAAAAAAATTATATTGGGAACCCTTCACAAGGGCAATTTATTAGTTATTAGTCACTAATTACTAATCATAATCAACATCTTTATGCATGGCAGAAACACTCGAA
Organism: Rivularia sp. (in: cyanobacteria); assembly: GCA_050042755.1. Classification (GTDB taxonomy): domain Bacteria; phylum Cyanobacteriota; class Cyanobacteriia; order Cyanobacteriales; family Nostocaceae; genus Rivularia. The sequence goes on along the minus strand of JBHJJJ010000372.1, from coordinate 3,065 downwards.
AATTCAAAAGCTAAAAAGCGGATAAATTTTGGCAAGTATTTCCCAATAGTATTACCCTTCTAAGTTTCACCCAAGGCTCTCGGTTTGTCCTTTAGATAAATATACTTTGAACAACAATACATAGTTTAAAATGCCTTTTCTAGACCATTTTTGAATCGTGAAATATTTTACTCTTTTATTGGTCAAGGGCTCCCAATATAATTTTTTATCCTAAAAAAAATTATATTGGGGACCCGTCAAAGCTTGGCATTTTTTGGAGACGATTGATTATCTTACTAGTGATTAATGACAACCCTTACACCATATCCTACAAATCCCGTTCCCCTACGCCGAAATTTCGGAAAAGGCAGAACCTGATGAAAAATCCACTTGTCAAACCAATATTCCCAAACAGTAGGGTAGGAAATAGCCTGCCCCTAGAAGCGAGAAACTGTAAACCTCGTCGATTGCCTAATTTTACCCAGATTTTTTATACCCTATTGCTAAAGTTGCCCAAATAATTGTTTAACCTGCTCCCAAGCATCGGCAGCAGCTTCAGCATTGTAGCTGGCACGGCGATCGCAAAAAAAACCGTGATTGGCCCCCTCGTAACGAAATACTTGATGTGGAACTTTGGATTTTTCTAATTCTGCTTCAATTTGCTCTACTTGTTCTATAGAGATACTAGAATCCTCCATGGCAAAAAAAGCGTAAAGCGTACCTTTGATTTGGGAAGTAACATTTATAGTGAGTGCATCACCACCAGGAGAACTAGTGGTTATACGTGCGCCGTAAAACGAAGCAGTAGCTTTTATATCAACTAAGCTGGCAGCAAGATATGCCACATGGCCGCCAAAGCAGAAACCGATGCAGGCAAAAGCATTTTTTTTGACTGTAGACAGGGTTTTGAGATAATCAATTGCCGATTGGATATCGCTTAATTATTCTGAAGCTTTGGTTTCTCCCCAAGCATAATTTTTACCCACTTCTATATCAAGAGGGGTATAGCCAGTTGCAAAGCCGGGTGCTTGGCGTTGAAACAGCGCAGGCGCAATTGCCACATATCCTTCCTTAGCAATACGTTCGGTAACTTCTTGAATATGGGCGTTAACTCCAAATATCTCTTGCAATACTACAATTCCCGGATAGTTCCCATCTCCTAGAGGCTTCGCCAGGTAAGCATCTATTTGTAGTGAATCTTGACTTATTTTTACAGTTGTGGTGTCGATTGCATGCTCTGTCATAATAGTTTTTACCAGTGTAATGTGATTATTAGATATAGTTATCCCAGTAATGCGAGCCTAACTCTTATAAAATTATCAACTAGTATTAACCTTGCTCATGAGAAACTATCGACCATCAAATTCGATGTATAAATAAAATATGCCAGCGAATAGCACCGATTTTTACCGCTTCCCGACTAAGCTAATAGCACCCTAAGATACGAAGGTGATGATTCAATTCCGTATTCAGCCAGATAGTGAAATTCCCGCATCGTCTCAGTTGTTCAATCAAATTAGATTTGCGATCGCATCGCGCCAATATCCACCAGGTTATAAGTTGCCTTCAACGCGAGCGTTGGCAATGCAAACTGGGTTGCATCGCAATACCATTAGCAAAGTTTACCGCCAATTGGAGGAAGACGGACTTGTAGAAAGTCTGGCTGGTTCGGGAATTTACGTACGCGCTCAAGGGCACGAGGGCGGTAGTAAGTTACAATCGCCAATTCTCAAGCAACATCCCCAAGCATACAAAATTGTTCAGAAGGCTCTTGATGAACTACTTTCTCAAGGTTGTTCCCTCAATCAAGCTCGCGAGATATTTCTTGCTGAAATTGACTGGCGGTTGCGTTGTAGTGCGCGGGTGTTGGTGGCGGTACCGAGTCAGGATATCGGTGCTGGCGAATTAATAGTACAAGAATTGGAACAAGCATTACAAATACCAGTACAGTTAGTTGCTACCGAAGAATTATCTGCTGTGTTAGATAAAACTACCTCGGCAACAGTTGTTACAAGCCGATATTTTATCGGTGAAGTAGAAGCAATTGCAGCACCTAGAGCAGTACGTGTAATCCCTCTTGATATCCACGATTACGCCAAGGAATTCACTATTGTTAAAAATTTAGCAAAAGATAGTTGTATTGGCATTGTCAGCCTTAGTTCGGGAATTCTCCGAGCAACAGAAGTAATTCTCCACGGTTTGCGAGGGGACGAAATATTGGTGATGACTTCCCAACCAAAAGATAGCTACAAGTTAGGGGCGATAGTTAAGCGGGCACAATTGATTTTTTGTACCGACGAAACTAGTTATTCCGCCGTACAAAATGCTATGCAAATGGCTATAGAAGACATAATTCGTCCACCCAAACTAGTTTACTGTGAGAATTATATTGGTGGTAAATCCATTAATTTGCTCAAGAGAGAATTAGGTTTAGGATGAGAGGGAATGGGGTATGGGAGATAGTTAAGAATTAGGAGTTAGGAGTTATAAATCGTAGATTTTGGATTATTTCCTTGTCCCCATCTCCCTATCTCCCCATCTCCCTATCTCCCCATCCCCCTACCTCTGACTCACGCAGAAAGTAATGTGGGCAATTGCAAAAAATTTCTGACTGTTTCTAAGTAAATGCTTGAGTCTTCTAACATGGGGAAATGAGACGTATTGGGAATCATCACATACTCAACATGGTCGCTCAATGCTGCTGCTTTTCGTCCCATTTCGGCGGGAATAATTTGATCGTATTCCCCAGATACTAATAAAGTTGGTACTTTGAGTTTGGCAAACTCTTGTGGCATCAACTCAGCCTGAGCTTTACTAACCGAAGTATAAATTGTATTTAAAGCTGCTTCATAATCTGCGATCAAAAAATCTTGCAAAAAAGCCTGCCGTTCGTTTGCTTTAATAGAGCGATACAGAAATCGCGCCATAAACATTTTGTCAACTAATGGAATTTTTCCCAACCACTGGGGACGGAATTTGACAACGTAGCCACCAAATTTGTGAAAAGCATCAAAAGCTTTTTTGTCATACTCAAAAATACCGCTACAAGTCAAAATTGCTTTTTCCACACGTTCCTGATAACAGTT
>JBHJJJ010000371.1:0-4860 GCA_050042755.1 Rivularia sp. (in: cyanobacteria) | reverse complement strand
GAGCGAGCAAGATGTATGTCCTAAGTCCCTCCGGGACGACCTCCGGTACGGACACGCGCTCGCCGCACGCCAAAGGCGTGAACGCGAACGCACTACCATCTTTTCAGATTTTCGTATTATCCAATTTAGCTGCACATCAGCTTATTGACGCTCTGGGCACCAAGAGACTGGGGAGATTTGGCTCAAGCCTAGAAAATATAGCTTAAAATATCTGGTTGTATAGCCATTAGCTTCCCAGACTTAGTGCGTAAAGTGGTAAGTGACCTCGTCGTTACGAGGTTTGGGCGTAAAATTCCCAAAAACAAAACGGTAGGCTTTCCTTCGTCTTATCTGGCTAATTCAATCCTACCATTTGACACTACTTGAAAGTACTCGAAACCCTTCTATATCTCCAGTGTTATTGGCGCTTAAGTGGCATAACTTATTAGTCGGGCAAGGAAACTTTGCCTCGTGCTATTTGTTTTACTCACTACTCAGTACTTACCTCCACCGATCAATTTTGACTTGTGAGAGTACTAGTAATTTATGAGAAATTCAGCAAACTGCTGCATTAGTTTTTTGTTGTGCCAACCTTTGTTTGTTTCTTCTCTCATGATTGATAATGCCTCTTCGGAGGTAAAAGCCTTTTTATAAGGTCTTTCGCTGGTTAAAGCATCATAAATATCAATCATTTGAAACACCTGGGCCAAGAAAGGAATTTCATCTTCTTTCAGCCCATCGGGATAGCCAGTACCGTCCCAACGTTCGTGATGGCTGCGGATAATTGGAATTACTCCCCGCATACTGCGTAAAGGCTGACAGATTTTTTCCCCAATTAAAACGTGCTGTCTCATTACTTCCCACTCCGATGCGGTTAGTTTACCTTTTTTGAGCAACACTGAATCGGGAATGCCCACCTTACCGATATCGTGAAGATAACCACCCCACATCAAATCCCGAATTTGATTACGCGTGAGATCGAGATATTCGCCAAATGCTTTCCCCAATTTTACTAACCGTTCGCAATGATCGCCGGTATTGGGATCCCGGCTTTCAATGGCCCTGGCAATGGAAAACAGAGCTTTTTCTGCGTGATCTAAATCTTCATTTAGCCGTTTTTGGCGCCCCAAAGACTTAACTCGTGCAGCTAACTCCACTCTGTCAAAAGGTTTGCTTAAAAAATCGTCCGCTCCAACTTCACTTCCACGAATTCGCGATCGCCTATCATTTAAAGCGGTAATGAAAATCACCGGGATCACCCTAGTTTGCTCGTCCTGCTTGAGCAATTGACAAACTTCAAAGCCGTCCATTTCCGGCATCATTACATCAAGCAAAATCAAATCTGGTTGATTTTCGCTTACCAAATGCAGGGCTGCAGAACCATTTTCTGCTTCTATAACGGAGTAGCCTTCCATTCCTAAAAGGGCTACTGCTGTCATCCGACTGGCCGCGTGATCGTCAACAACTAAAACTTTGGGGACATCATGTTCAAAAGATGAGAGCGCCCACGGTGAGGCTTGTAAAGGTTTTGAGACTAATAAATCGCGATTGGCATCAACAGGAGCATAATTATTAGAATTCCTACTATCAGTTTCTTTTATTTTTAAGTCATGATTAGATAATTTCTCCGAATGAGGTTCTGATTCTGTTGTTAAGGCATGATTTTTACCGACTGAATTATATAAGGTTGTGGGGTTTGACCCACTAACTTTTTGTTCGGTAGAGCCTGTATAATTGCATTTCCATTGAATCACAAAGGCACTCCATTTTTTTATAGCAACAATGCAGTGTTTCAAAAACTAGTTTAGTACTTGAGTGTATTTTTTAAAGCATTTTCATGGGCTTTTAATTCCTTATGCCTAGCTTATTTGCTAAAAATACAAGACTAATTCTTTTTTATCTTTTTTTTAAGAATATAGAAAAAATTATTGAAAAAGTTCCCTATTCTAAAATTATTGTATGGTCAATTGAAGCTAATCTTCAATCAGGTTTTACACGGATATTTACATTAATAGCAGCATGTACATAATCTTTAAATGGTGATATTGATATTAGTTTTTAACGGCTTTTTGCTTCGGCAAAGGATGTTGAGTAAACCACTTGTAGCAGTGTTGCCGAACTAGTTAAATAATTATGAAACTATATTTGGCATATTATGACAGTGATACTCAATTGATTTTTTTGTGATGTGTATCACATTTTTTTGATTTCTAAATCCTCCGTGACTTACAAGTATTAATTTTAACTATATACTGTAAATCAGCAATGAGAGAAGTTGCGGTAATGGGCGACAATATAAGATACAAGCAATTACCGCAACAATTGTCAATTAATTTACCCTTAGGGAAAAAATGCTTGACGGGCACCCATGATAATTTTTTAGGAGAAAAAATTATCATGGGAACCCTTGACGGGCACCCATGACGGGCACCAAGCCTTCATGAAACCAAACGCCAGCGTTTGCGCCAACGAGTTGTAGGTTCTAAATCAGAAGTTTGTTGTTCAATTTCACGCCGCTTGAGAATTAAAGAGGGAGAATCAATTAGTTTAGGATCTCTGTAAGGAACAGCAGCACGAGTTTGCAAATGCTCTTTTTCACGTGGGCACAGAGGCGGAAATTGATGTAGGCGAGAATTTAAATCAGTTGTTTCCTTAATTGTGCAACCTAAGAGGTTAAATCCGGCGACGGTACCGGGGGTTTTTCTACCGAAAGCAGGAGTCGAAGCAATGCTTAACCCGGCACTCAGAAGTGCAGTGCGTACGGCAGCAGCGCAAGAATAAGTAGCTAGTAAACCATCTTGTTGCAAACACCCAGAAACTAGTTTGATAAATTCAATAGTCCATAAGTGGGGACACTGAGGTGGTGAAAAAGGGTCGAAAAAAATTGCGTCAGCCTTGAAACCCGATTTATACACTTGGTTGATTTTATCTCTAGCATTACCAATTATTAGGGTTGCTTTCAGTCGTTCTGTTTGTACTTGACGATGGATTGCTAGGTTCTTCAAAATTTCTATCAAGTCCGTATTCCAATTCTCGAATACATTATGTTTAACGGCAGCTTGAGGCACCATTGGATTTAATTCAAGACCTATTATTTCTATATAACAGTTAGGATTGACGGACCAAATATTTTGAATAGCAGCTGCGGTGTTGTATCCTAATCCATAACACACGTCTAGCAATCGCAATACCGATAAGGATGCTTTTTCTATTAATAAAGTAGGAACAATATACTTAAAATAACTCTCTTGCTTAGCTCCATAATGACTGTGAAAATATTCATTGAATTCTTGAGAAAAGAAAGTAAACGATCCATCTGCTGTCTTATGAGGTGTAAAATCTTTATTAGTCATTTGCGAATTCTGAATTGTAATTTTTAGTCAAGGGCTCCCATGAGAATTTTTTTCTTCTAAAAAAATTCTCATGGGTACCCGTCAATTTATACGCCCACCTATAAATGCGAGTGGCGAGAGATTATTATGAAAGATACACATTTTATTGTTTCTAGTCAGTGGCTTTTTGAACATCGGAATGACCCCGATATTGCTATATTTGATTGTCGTTTTTCTCTGGCTAATCCACAATTAGGAAAACAGCAGTATCAAACAAGTCACATACCAAATTCATATTACTTAGACTTAAATCAAGACCTTTCATCAAGAGTACAAAAGCATGGAGGAAGACATCCCTTACCTAATATTGAAGAATTTGCCGATAAATTATCAGCAATGGGAGTGAATTCTGGTAAAACCTTTGTTGTTGCTTATGATGATTCGCGGCTAGCTTTTGCATCTCGTTTGTGGTGGTTGTTACGCTATTTAGGACACGAAAAAGTAGCTGTTTTGGATGGAGGTTTTAATGGATGGCTGGCATCTGAATATCCCGTTACAGATATTATTCCTCCTCAGCGTAATGGTAAATTTATACCTCAACTACAAAGACAGATGATGGTAGATAGGGAAGCTGTAAAAAATCGCAAAGATTTGGCTCAAACAGTTTTAATAGATTCAAGAGACAATGAACGTTACCAAGGTATTAGAGAACCAATTGATAAAATAGCTGGTCATATACCGGGTGCGGTTAATTATCCTTGGCAAGAAGTAACTGATACAAGCGGTTATTCGCTTCCGCAACAACAGCAAAGCAGTCGTTGGTCGCAATTAGAAAATAATCAAGAAATTATGGTTTACTGTGGTTCTGGTGTTACTGCTTGTGTTAATTTACTTTCTTTAGAATTAGCTGGTATTCATACAGGTAAACTTTATCCCGGTAGTTGGAGTGATTGGATTAGTTATATGTAATTGGGATGGGAAAAGTGGGTAGATGATTTTTATTAACCACTAACCACTAACCACTAACCACTAACCACTAACTCTTTTAAAACTGTCCGAAATCCCAACTATAATTGATACTGAAAAACCAGCCATCAAAATCAATATTACTGTCTGTGGAACCACCCAAGGTAAACCCACTTTGCAAATTGATACTGCTGAGTTCGGATATACCGTATTTTAATTTACCGGATAGTCGATGATACTGGTCTTCTCTACTTCGTTCTAAAAAATTTGATAAGTTAAATTGATAATCAATACCTACCCGCAATGACTTTTGTAAATAATAGTTTAAAGATAGCCAGATATAGTTAATCATTCTATTGCGTTTTTCGGGTGGGTTTGTCAGACTCAAGCGAAGTTCATATAAGCTATCTAAGTTCAATTTTGGCCCTAAGGGATCTCTTCTTCCAACAGAGACGCGGAAAGAGTTTTCGTTTAAAAATTTATCTCCGGATGAAAAATTGAAGCGATCGCTATCTTGTGCATAAAATAATTGTTGATTATTCCATCCGATTTCGCCGTACATTCGGTTTGTCAACTGCTGGTA
>JBHJJJ010000370.1:0-17029 GCA_050042755.1 Rivularia sp. (in: cyanobacteria) | reverse complement strand
AGTAAAACAGATACGGCAGAAAAAAATACTGAAGTATGTCACTATATTTTTTTTGTAATAAAATATCAATATAAATTTTAAGCTGAATTTAAATTGATTTAACTTTTAGAAACTAAATATTTAACTGTAAATAGGAAAACGATGAGATAAGGAATGATATTGATATACTCAAAAAGTGGTTACCTAAAATTTAGGATAATTCCTTGATGAAAAATATCCATCTGAACTCTAGAATTGTTAAATTTATACTGTCATTATTTGAAAATAATTTTACTCGGTTACGACTTGCACTTGTATGTTTATTATTAACTCCTGTAGTTTTTACACAACAAGCATTATTTATATTTTTTTGCTTGCCAATTTATCTACTAATTATAAAGTTCATAGATTTTAAACAAAAATTCAATCATAAAACAGATTTTTTATACTTAATATTTGTTTGCTTTCCTTGTTTTTTTTATATTATTTCACAGCAACAGCTACAATTTTCACAGCCACAAATACGCTGGCTGATAATTGCTATTTTGCTTAACATGATATTTGTATTAGAATCTATTCTAGAGTATAGAGATATTTTATTGATTAAACCAAGAAATGAAATAACAGAAAATTACAACAAAGAAATTAATTACGAAATTATTATTTATGCCAGTATTTCAATTTATTTGTTGTATGGAATATTCTGTTTTTTTCTGTATTCAATAATTGGTCTATCTCAGGAAAACGCATTTAGTTCACCTAATGGTTTTATTTCAATACAACAAATCATCGAACAACCATTTGATTTACTTTATTTTAGTTTTAAAACCTTAACTACTGTCGGTTATGGTGATATTTACCCAGCACATATTGCTGCTAAAATTGCTTCAAACTTAGAAGGAATTCTTGGAGTAATGTTTCCAACGATATTTATTGCTAGATTAGTTGGAAATTTTCAAAAAAACTGATATTGACAGTGGCTCCTCTACCCCCTCTACCCCATATACCCCATCTATACCTTCACCTGGCAATTTGATTTAGTTGAGGAGCAGTAAGTAGTGAAGAATTTAACTTTGTAACAAAAATTCAATTGTAGGTAATAAAGGATCTGTTACCATACCCAAACCATTAAAACTCCATTTTTGAAGTACAGTTTTTAGCTGAGTACCTGAAACAGATTCTACACCAAGACGGTCAGCTAAATCGCTAGCATGAGTATTAAGATAGCTCAAAGCATCAAAATTTTCGCGAAACACCAGCACGAAAGTAGACGAATCATCTTCATTTGGACGTGCTGCTAAATAACGGCCATCAGCTTTAGATCTAATTAAATAATATATTTCCGACAACATAGAAAGAGTTAGTGGTTAGGAGTTAGGAGTTAGGAGTTATCAAAATATCTGTAGTGGGAGCCGAAAAGCTCCGTTTTTATTTCTCCTAATTATAAATTCCCAATCTCCAATTTCCATTCACGTATAAAGGCATGGGGGTATACTCCAATTTAAGATTTTCCTAAAGTAATCCGAGGATCGGCAACTTTAAGTAATAAGTCTGCTACCAAATTACCAACGATTAATAGCACAGCACCCATGATCAAACTAGCCATTAATACATATAAATCTTGAGAGCGTACTGCTTGCAAAGTCAATCTACCCAAACCTGGCCAATTAAAGAAAAATTCGGCAATAAAAGCACCACTTAATAAGGCTGCTAATTCAAAACCTAATAAAGTAATTAAGGGGTTAATGGCATTGCGGAGGGCGTGAACATAGATAACGCGATTTTCTGGTAAACCTTTGGCGCGGGCTGTTTGAATGTAATCTTGACGCAATACATCTAATAATTCACCGCGAGTAATACGCTGCAACCCCGCAAAACTGGTAATACTCAAGGCAATGCTGGGCAAAATCATGTGCCAAAGAATATCAATAACTTTTCCCAAGGGTGAAAGTTGAGCGTGATAAATGCTTGTCATGCCTCCTACAGGAAACAGAGGAGCAGTAATTTGAGCAAAAATCAGTAACAACAAAGCTGTAATAAAGCTGGGAAAACCTTGTCCAGCATAGCTGATTACTCGTAAAATCTTGTCAGTTAACCGGTTTTGTTTGACAGCAGCCACAATCCCTAAAGGAATGGCTATCGCCCAAGTACAAATCAAGGAGGCAATAGCTAAAAGTAAAGTCGCCGGTACTCGTTCCCATATCAGTGAAGCAACCGAGCGCTGATAGACAAAACTCGTTCCAAAATCCCCTTTGGAAATAATTTGCCACAGCCACAGAAAATATTGGATGTGCCAAGGTTTATCCAACCCAAACTGTTGTTGGAGTTGTTGAATTCTTTCTGGAGAAATTTTGGGATTTTGTCGTAGGTTATCTAAATAATCTCCCGGAGCCAATTGAATAATAATAAAAGAAACTACCGACGCTAAAAAAATTGTCAGCAGTGCCTGCAATAGTCGTTTAACAATATAAAGAAATGTTTCGTTATTTACTAGCTTAAGGAAAAAATTTTCCCCATAGTTTTTAGACGTTGTTGTAGCCATATAGCACCTTAATTATCAATCTTAAAGCTCAAACCGGACTTTAGTGGAAGGGGAATTGTTGAAGAGAGACGGGAATTGTTAATTTACAACTCCCAACTCCGCGAGTTCCTAATTCCTAACTCCTAACTCCTAACTCCTAACTCCTAACTCCTATCCCCTAACTCCTAACTCCTATCCCCTAACTCTTCTAATATTCAACAAGAGTAATAATGGGCGCTAGTGGTAATTTTTTACGCCCTTGTAATTCTTGTAGCTCGATAATAAACGCAAATCCGACTAATTCACAGCCAACTTTCTGAATAAGTTCGGCTGTAGCACAAGCAGTTCCACCAGTGGCAATTAAATCGTCAGCAATTAAAACTCGGCTACCTGGTTGTAAAGCATCCTGATGCACTTCTAAAGTGTCCGTACCATACTCTAGTGCATATTCGATTGTATGAACTTCTGCTGGTAATTTACCTTTTTTGCGGACGGGAATAAAACCAGCTCCTAATTTATAAGCTAAAGGTGCCCCGAAAATGAATCCTCGTGACTCCATCCCCACTACAAAATCTGCCGTCATCCCGGCATCGATACATTTTTGTGTAAATAAGTCAATAGTGTATCTTAATCCTTCGGCATCGCGTAGCAAAGTAGTGATATCTCGAAATAAAATTCCGGGTTTAGGGAAATCAGGAATGTCGCGAATTAAAGATTTCAAATCCATAATATAGAAAAGAAAAGTACAGATAAGCGCAGTCTGTAAAATATACCCAAAATCTTGGGCAGAATAAATTTACTGTTAGATGGTCATCAATTTACCAAATTTATTCGCGCTCATTGCCCCGAATTTTTTCAGGTAAGACTAACCTCCAGCAGTTTTTAAGATTGTTTTTAACATCTTTTTACTATATGAGCGCTAAGTACAACAGCATCGGGTAAATTGAAGGCAGTGGAGGCAGAGCAAGGGAGTAAATCAGTATTCTTACAAATGACTTTACTTATTAAGACACGGCAGAATAATTGAATTGACAACAAGATTACTATAAAGTTAATACTCTGCTTTAATACAGCCTTTAAGTAAATTCATATATATGGTTATTGCTACAAATTGTTTATATTAGCTGTAAATAAGCTCCTGTAAAGGTTTAGGCTATAGTGGAGCTAACACCCGGTGTCTGGCAAACGCCCCTGGTCTCCATGCAGGTCTCTCGCCGACCTTCTATATCTCATTTATTGACGAGGAGATAGAATCTATAGCAAGAACCTAAGTTGTAATTCTACTACCATTTTTGCCAAAGGTGAATTACAAATGCTTTAAAACTTCAATTTTCGGTATACGGAAAGCTTGGATAATAAAGAGTAATTAATGTATATATCAGGCAGTTGGATTACTGCGAGGCGGCCAACAAATTTTGATGAAGGCTACCATTGTTTAATTGTTTAATTAATTTTACCGTCATTTTTAGGAAAGCAGCCCTATAAGGAACTGATAAATGAATGTTTCCGCTCCTTCAACGCCGTTCAACAGTCCGGCTGAAAAAGATTTACCGATGATTTTGGAGACGTTACCAGATCCCAATCTGGAGGGACTCGCTTGTCCCCGACGAACCCGACAACAAATTGACCTTATTTTACTGGCAATTGAAGCTTTGGATCTTGGTGGTAGTGAAGCCATTTTGGCATTTGCTCAAGATTTAGATCTCAAAGGAATTGTCAAAGATAGAGTTAATTTATGGCGAATGCGTAGCACTAATCCTTTACGGAGAGCAAATATTCGCCGACCTTTAACCATTATGGAAGCAAAAGCTTTGGTGGTTATTGCTTGCTATTTAGCTCGGCGATTAACAGTTGTTATCCGTCAATTGCTAATGATATACCAGCAGATGGCTGACAAGCAGATTCCTTTAGAACAAAATTTGCGTCTCTCTAATTATTTAGAGCGATTCCGAGCGCATTTCAGAAGTCGCATGAATAAGAGGCGTGCAGGATTAATGGGACTTAATTCTGACGAAAAATTAAACGAACTGGCTGTCAATTTATTAGGACAGCTACTTTTCTGTACGGGAACAGCCGGAATGCAGCGCTTCTGGATTAGTCTTTTTGATGGTGAGGTGGAATGAATATTCAACGTAAATATAGTTTACCAAATTGCACGCTACTTTTAGAAGGTTTAAGCGACGCTTCAAAAACTACACAGTTTCAGGAAATGCGTCCGGAACTATCTATTTTGGTGAATGCAGAATGCACTTTATCTGGTTACACTCAACCCCTAGCGGGTGGTAGGGATTTTTTTGAAAGTTTGGTTAGAGCAGTCAGCGCTTATGCTCAAGAATTTTTGAGTCACATTCCTAACCCACAAGCTCACAATTCTGAATCTGAATTAGTACAGTTAGAAAAAGTTCATAATAATCGCCACAAATTGAGCCTGCGTTCGGATATTCCTCAAGAGAAATTGAATAATTGTGGCAATGGTAAACAAACAGTTGAAATTAATTTAAATTCAGTACAGTTATTCGATTTAGTTGAAGCTGTAGATCAATTTTTTGCCGATACTCAAACTTTACCAGAAATAACCCTGGAACTACAACCAGTTGCTAGAGCACATGGTGCTGTTCATGGTGCTTTACTAGAGCAAGCAGTACCTGCAACTGTTGGACTTTCCAGTTTGGCTGCTGCTGCGATCGCTTTTAGTTTTATACCAGCACCAGAGTTTAAGGAACCATCTAACGTCTCCTCTGAAGCTAACTCTACCACCGAAACTGTTAATCCTTCCGTTCAACCTACCCCCGAAGCTGATAAACCGAACGATAGCTCATCTCCGGCTCAGACACAATCTCCCAATTCCCCTCCAGTAGTTAAAGATTTAGAAAAACTTATCGGTTCAGCCCCCGAAATCAAGAATGCATCGCGATTACGTAAATTGAATGGTCAAGTATACAAACAAGTAGATGCGGCTTGGAAGAATCGTCAGGAATTGTCATCCGATTTAGTTTATCGTGTGGGTGCTGCTGGGGATGGTGCGATTATTGGTTACAAAGCCTTAAATGAAGCATCAAATGCGAATATTGAACAAACTCCCCTACCGAAAGTACTTTACAATCCTGCTAACAGTGGTGCGATCGCCAACGAACCAATTGCACAATTCAGAATAGTTTTTAGAAGAAACGGAATATTGGAAATTAGTCCCTGGATCGGATATATTAATAGATCCTATAGGATGGGGACAATTATCACCGACACAGAGCAGCTTACAAATCTAAACCAAAAACTATCCACGACTCTGAGTCAAAACTCCTCTGGTAATAAAACCTATAAGGAAATTTTAAAATATCGAGTAGCGGTAAAACAAAATGGAAATATCGCTGACTACGAACCGCTAAATAAAGCATCCTTTGAAAATTTTCGACAAACGCCTATTCCTAAGTTATTCCAAGGCGACAATACTCTCAATGCAGTACAAAAAGAACCTTTGGCTCAATTTCAGGTTGAATTTAAACCGGGTGGAGAATTTGAAATTACACCCTGGCAAGGATATCGATAAATTAAGTCAAAAGTTTAGAGTTTAGAATTAGGAGTCACACAAATCAGATTTTTCCTTGATTTTATTTTTTTAATAGTACACTCAAGATCAAAAACGGAGGGAATCATGCCGCTTTTCTTGACTCTTCAAGTAGAGCAAGTGGTGAACCAACTTTGTTCAAAATGCCCTAGTTTGGACAAAAAATTTAATTCCCCTAAGAACTAATAATCCCCCTTTTTATTAAAAAAAGGGGGGTGCCAAATCTGGCAAATATGAAACCTCTGACCTAATACCTCATATCAAGTCCGGCTAATTACTTATTATATAGTCGAACGTTTTATGCTATAACTCCTAACTCCTAACTCCTAATTCCTAACTCCTAACTCCTAATTCCTAACTCCTAACTCCCAACTCCTAACTCCTAATTCCTAACTCCTAACGATACGATCCGTTTTTAACCGGACATGATATCATGCCTGTTATTTTACAACTTTACCCATATACTTTCCCCAAAGTTGAGCGGCTTGAGCGCTACTACCAGAAGTGGGAGAATTGTCATCATTTCCTAACCAAATACCTGTAGTAAGTTGCCGACGGGGAATCATACCAATAAACCACAAATCAACGTTTTTGTCTGTGGTGCCGGTTTTTCCACCTTCCCCAAATCCGATAGCAGCAGCGCGCCCCGTACCATTTGTGATTGCTCGACGCATTAAAGTAAGCATCGTATCGGCTATTCCAGTTTTCAACACTCGCTTATTGGCTTCTCGATCTTGATCGAAAGAATAAATTACCCGACAGGTTTGTAAGTCTTTACGATCGCGGCAATCACTACTGTCAAGAATTCTTTTGATGGCGTGGGGACGATTCCATACACCCCCATTATTCACAGCGGCGAAGGCTCCAGTCATTTCTAATACAGTGGTTTCGCTTTGGCCTAATACTAAGCCAGGAACTGGGTTAAGTTCTGAACGTACTCCCAAACGCTTCGCCATCGTCACAACTTTATCCAACCCAACATTGCGAGCAACTCGTAAAGCGATCGGGTTTTCCGAAAGAGCAAATACAGTAGAAACAGTTAAGGGAGCAGTACCTCTTCTACTGGGTTTATACCTAATACCCTGCCAACTTACAGAAGTACAGCTATAAGTTCTTCCCGTTGAAATTCTGTTTTCGATCGCCGCAACGTAGGGGAAAAGTTTAAAGGTGGAACCAGGTTGTCTTTTGGCTTGATAAGCGCGATTAAACTGAGTAATTCTAAAGTCGCTGCCGCCAACCATTGCTTTTATTGCACCGGTACTCGAATCAAGAGTTACGATCGCTCCTTGAGAAAAACCAAAATTTGCTCCAGCAGTTTTAATATGGTTTCTTAATGAAGCCTCTGCTTCACCTTGAATTTTGGGATCTAACTGAGTTTCAATGATAAAATTTCCTTCAGCCGCTAAGTCCTTTCCCAAAATAAATTCAAGTTCGTTAAATACATAACTGTAAAAATAAGGAGCTATTCTTTTCGCTTGACGCTCGCAAACCTTGGAGGTTACTTCAATTGGCGAACGTCTGGCGCGATTATACTCATCTTGTTTAAGAGCGCCCTTCTCTCGCATTCGCTTTAGTACACGATTGCGATAGCCTATAATTCTACGTTTGCTTTGAGCATCGCCGCAGAAATTAAAACCATTAGGAGCGGGTAAAATTCCTACCAAAGTAGCGGCTTCTGCTGGTGTTAACTGTTTTGCTGACCTGTCAAAATAATATCGCGCAGCATCTTCAAAACCAGAAGTATTTACACCTAAATAAACCCGGTTTAAGTAACTGAGTAGAATTTCGTCTTTACTGTAAAACGTTTCCAGCTTGAACGATACAATAGCTTCACGTACTTTACGTCCTAGAGAATCCTGTCTACCTACATAATTTCGGAACAAACTACGAGCTACTTGCTGAGTAACCGTACTCGCACCTTGTTGTACGCCACCACTACGAGTATTTATTAATACGGCTCTTAAAATACCATAAGGGTCAACACCGAAATGCCAATTAAAACGGCTATCTTCCGAAGCTACAACAGCGTCAGGTAAATAAGGACCAAAATCCGACAATTTTTTCAAATCTACGTGAGAGGTGGTTCGAGGCTCTTGCAGGGGTGTTTCACCATCACCAGCGTAAACTACTACTGGTCCTTGAGTTGCTGCGGGTAAAGGGCGCACGGAAAATTTGAGCCATTCTATACCAATTGCTATCATCAGTAAGGCACTGACGGCAGCGACTCCATAGCCAGCCCAAGCAGCTGTTTTGATGTAAAACGGTGGCGGATCCACATATTGTAAACGTACCGAAGCAGCAAGTTCGGGTGGTCCCAAAGTCAGAACATCACCATGGCGCAGTTCTAAAGAATCTACTCGACGTTTACCTCGATAAATACCATTAGTTGATTTTTCATCTTTAATGATAAAAACTGGCTTGCGTTGAGATGAATCTCGCGATAAGGACAGGTGAATTTGGCTGACAACCGGATTCCGAATCACAATATCGCAGGATTTTGAACTGCGACCTATCATATAGCGATCGCCAAGCAAGGGGTACATTTGAGCCTGAGATGCCCCAGCATCCTGTACCCAAAGTTCTGGTACTCTGGCATTAGGCTTGAGCGCCAGCTTGGAAAAATCAACCCGAGCTTGAATTGTCTGTACTGCTTGAGTCAGTTGACCAAGCAAGGTTTGCGGTTTTTTAGGAGGTTGGGGGGAACTCATGGGCTATTCACACCACGGTTATTATTTAATCATCGGCCAATAATCGGGCAAAATGTTGCCCTAAAATGCTGTCATTTCATCATTCTACTCATAAGCATATATGAAGGTTGGCAATACTGAATTGTTCCAATATGTATATGATACAAAAACTGTACTTAATAATCCTATTTGTACGGTAATGTTTTTCACAATATAACGCTTACAGTTGATTGATATTTGATTACTCAATTGTTTTTAAGGGTTTGTTTTTTATTGCTTAAGAGCTTTATTCACCAATAGGACAAGACGGTACATACAAATATACATATCAACTAGTAAGAAACTGATGAATGATTAAAATTATACATTTTTGTCTTCATAGATATATAAAGTTGAAAATACACATCTCCATTTAGACAGATTTTATAAAACCATTTGTTTGATTTAATGAGCGGAGGTATTAATTTTGAGGAGTGGATAATTATGAAGGGCAAATTTACAACCCTTATTGGCACAGCCTTAACTCTAGCATTAAGTAGCACAGTTGCAGTTGCTCAATCCACTAAATTTCCTGACCGAAACTTCCAGAATCTTGAAGAAAATATAGAGACTGCGGAATCTAATGAGTCTCTTGTTGCAGCGGCGGATGAAGAACTTTCGCCAGAAGCAATGAAAATCTTATGCATGCGTTTTCCACTAAATTCTCGCTGCGAAGGTACTAACGAACTCACAAACTCTCCAGAAGAAACAACTACAGACGAAGAAATTACCCCTTCTGAAGAAAACTTTTCTCCAGATAATAATATTGATACAACACCGGGTGCTCCTCTTCCTGAATCTTCTGAAGAAATGCAACCAGCACCAGATACTCTTCTTCCCGAATCTTCTCCAGAAGGCATAACTCCAATGCCTGGTACCGAAGAGCTTCCCAGTACAGATGATGCTCCAACAAACATCAATCCAGAACCAAGCTTAACTCCATCAGAAGAAACAACTCCCAGCAAAATGAATCAGCCAGGAGAAACAACTCTTCCTGATTCAAATTCCTCTGGCAATACTGAAGAAGAAACAACCGAAGAAAGTGGAAGTGGAGCAAAGATATTAGCTCCTTAATAACGGTCAAAATTCGATTTCAACTTAGTAGAAAACCTTCATAGAATAAAGATAAAACAAAAAATAGGTTCTGGTTCCTCCAGTATTGGTAATTGGGTTTAAAGCTATACCTAGTACCAGTATTGAGAATCCAGAACTTTTTTTATTGACTTTTGACTTGCGCCTTCCCCTAAGGATTGCTGTAGGGTAGCGTTTGACACTCTCATACTTAGGTTGAAGAGCGATGGTTTGGTGGTGTTTTTTTAAAAGAAGCAATTAATAAACAAGCAATACCAATATTAATAAATACATCTGCCAAATTAAATACTGGAAAATTAATTAACCGAAAATCAAGAAAATCTATAACATAGCTGAGCACAAACCTGTCAATACCATTGCCCATAGCTCCACCTAAAATTAAACCATATCCCCATTGATCCCAACGAGATAAAACAGGACTGAATAATGCTAACGCTATCAATGCCAAGCTCACTAATAAAGATAGCCAGCGCAACCACTCAACTTTACCGGAGAATAGACTAAAAGCAGCCCCAGTATTTTGAACATAAGTAAAGTGAAATATTCCTTTTATTAGTGGCTGTGTTTCTCCCAAACTAAAAGTTTGCACAACCCAGTATTTTGTCAACTGATCCAACACAAAAGCTGTAATAGCAGCTATCCAAAAGAAGCGATTTTTTAAACGCATGAGGTATTAGTTATTAGTCATGAGTCATTAGCGATCGGTTATTAGCTTTACCTAAGTAGCGATCGCTAATGACTAATAAAACATTAAGTGTCGCAGTACATATGCCACTACGGTGACGGCACATACTACAGCTAGTTGTCCCGGTAATGCAAACAATGAATATTTAAGAATAGCTTGCAACAAGGGTAAATTTTCCGTACCTTGCCATCCTAAAGCATAAGTGATGACCAAATAACTAATACCGCACAGATGAACAGATAACAAGCCACAGATACAACTAAATGTTAGTGTTTCTAGTTTTGGCCTCGCTTTAAACGCGAAAAAACCGCAAATCCACGCTCCAGGAATAAAACCTAGTAAATAACCAAAGTGAGAAAGCTTAACATAGCTGATACCCCCACCGTCAGCAAATACGGGCAATAAAGTTAAGCCCATAACTAAGTAGGCAATTTGCGAAAGCGCACCAGCATTTTTTCCTCCCAAACAACCAACTAACAGCACCCCACCAATTTGATAGGTGACTCCTAAAGAAAAAGCATGAACTCCTTGGTTACTCCAACTCCAGGGTAGAGTGGTGATATAAACTTCTATGAAGTTACCACCCATAGTTAGTAGTAAGCCAATCATTGACCATAACAATTGGTTGGATGCGGCTAGCATTTACAATATACTCATACTGAAAGCGAATAATAATCTTTTGTTATTTGTTGGCTCGCGAACAAATATACTTACATTCTTATAGAGCTTTGCTCTCTCATTTATGTCGCATCTTAGTTTAATGCGTCTAACTACTTACTGTCCAAAAACTGAATTAGATGGAGTAGAGTACCAAAACTGCTCCCTCACGGATCATATATCAACAACCTTTAATAAAGGCATATTTATAGTAAGGATTTTTCTCCTCAAAGGTTAATAATAATCTACTCCCCTAAAGTTTTTATCACTTTATTAATATTCTATTTGCCTATCAATGCATTTCTTAAAATATTTTAACTCAGACTCAGCTATTCAAGTGTAAGGATATATCCTCAATTATTTATTGCTTTATATACTTCTGCTCACAAGCAAAATCAGGATTTAATCTAATTCAATTAAAGAGCTAATAATCTTTACAAACTAATTAAACTTAAGTTATATTTCTCACCTTTAAGTCTTGATACATCACATTAGTATCGCCATCGGATAAATTATTGCAGGATTTTATAATACTAGTGTTCTAATGTATTATTTATTTCTTTTTAATCACTAAATAACTTTAAGAATTTTGTACGAATAATAGATATACATTTTTGCAGGAATCAATACAAATAAACATTAGAATCGAATTTTATCGGATTTTGTTAACCTTATCTTTACTCACTAGCAGTATATTGTAAACGACATCTGTAAAATTACTCAACTTGCACATCCATGTTTTCTACTAAATTAGTATCAAATAAATCTCGCTTAGCTAGCTTAATATCAGTATTAGCACTTAGCATTACATTGGCAGCTTGTGGCGGTGGAGAAACCGATACTGCTGGTGAAGGCACTGACGGTAGTGCTACCGATGTAGCTGCTACCACTGAATTAGATTTGGATGGAAACGTAACTTTGAATGGTGCAGGGGCATCTTTCCCCAGATTGATTTATGAACGTTGGTTCAAAGATATCAACGCTAAGTACCCCAATCTCCGAGTCAACTATCAGTCAGTTGGTAGTGGTGCTGGTGTTAGACAGTTTACCGCCGGTACAGTTGACTTTGGTGCCAGCGATGTCGCAATGAAGGATGAGGAAATCAAGAAGGTAGAAAGAGGTGTACTTTTACTACCCATGACTGGTGGTAGCGTTGTACTCGCTTACAATTTGCCTGGAGTTGAAGAATTAAAGTTACCACGTACGGTTTACACTGATATCTTACTAGGTAAGATTACTAGCTGGGATGCCAAAGAAATTGCTGCGGCTAACCCCGACGTAAAACTTCCCAACCAGAAGATTACAATCATACATCGTTCCGACGGTAGCGGTACTACTGCTGTATTTACCAAGCACTTGAGCGCAATTAGCCAAGACTGGAAGAACGGTCCTGGCGAAGGTAAAACCGTATCTTGGCCTACAGGAATTGGTGCTAAAGGTAATGAAGGTGTTACAGCTCAAATCAAGCAAACTGCTGGTTCTATTGGCTACATCGAGTACGGTTACGCTAAAAACGAAGGTCTAAATATGGCGGCTTTGGAAAATAAAGCAGGTAAATTTATTGTGCCAAGCGATGAAGCTGCATCAAAAGCTTTGGGAGCAATTGAATTACCAAATAATCTTCGTGCTTTCATCAGCGATCCAGAAGGAGATGAATCTTATCCCATCGTTACCTACACCTGGATTTTGGCTTACAAGAAGTATGACAATCCTGCAACTGCCAAAGCTGTAGAAGCGATGATTGAATATGGTTTAACTGAAGGTCAAAAAGTTAGTACACAACTAGGCTACGTTCCTTTACCTCAAAACGTAGTTGAGCAAGTTTCTGCTGCTGCTGACGCAATCAGCCCCGAGTACAAAATTAATGTTGCTGCTAACTAGTAAGCAGATGCTGGTATATTTTTTTTACTTGCCTTTGTCAACATTAGATTAGTTAAGGAATGGTTAAGGAATAATGTGGTTCGCTCCCACATTTTCTCTATTACATGGGTATAGTTTTTTATGAATGCATCAGCCCAGGGTAGACAAGTAGATCACAAAAATCGCTCTGAAGCAGATAGACCACTCGATCGCAGCTTTATTTGGACAACGCGAATTTTTGCTTTCGGTATTGCCGCAATTTTATTATGGATAGGATTTCAGGTTGGTTCTCAAGGAATTGAAGCATTACAAGAGTTTGGTCTTGGCTTTTTATTCACTAGTGATTGGAACCCGCCGAGGAGTATATACGGGGTATTACCACAAATATACGGAACTTTAGCTAGTTCTTTTATCGGTTTGTTGATTGCTGTACCTATTGGCATTGGCACCGCTGTATTGTTGAGGGAAAATATATTGCCTTTGTCAATCCGAACTGTACTAGTTTTCCTTGTTGAACTTCTAGCAGCGATTCCCAGTGTTGTATATGGTTTGTGGGGAATATTTGTATTAATTCCTTTTTTGGGTACTGTTGGTAGATGGCTTAATGAGTATTTCGGTTGGCTACCAATTTTTAGTACTCCCCAATCAGGAGCAATTGGTGGCCCAGGGTTATTACCTGCTGGAATCATTCTGGCAATTATGACTTTACCGATTATTACGGCAATTTCCCGCGATGCACTCGCTTCCGTACCGAAAAATTTGCGGGAAGCTGCTTATGGCTTAGGATGTACTCGTTGGGAAACCCTTTTGAGAGTGATTATCCCAACAGCATTTTCTGGCATCGTCAGTGCTGTAATGCTAGCACTCGGTCGCGCAATGGGAGAAACCATGGCTGTAACCATGTTGATTGGTAACTCCAACAGAATTAGTCCTTCTCTATTTGCACCTAGCAATACAATCGCTTCTTTATTAGCAAATCAGTTCGCTGAAGCTGGTGGTTTGCAAATAAGTGCTTTAATGTACGCTGCGTTTGTGCTGTTTATATTGACTTTAATTGTCAATATTTTGGCAGAGTTAGTAGTATTACGAGTCAAGCGACTGTAAACAGACAAGGTGTATTAATCAATTATGACTAGTTTTTCAGAGCAGCCACAAACAGGATTTGCACGCGGTAGTTTAAATCGTTCTTCAAATTCTCCCCGGACACTATTTAATAATCTAATGAATGGTGTCATATTTGCTTGCGGGGCCTTAGCTTTATTGCCTCTGCTATTGGTACTTTCTTACTTGCTTTTTAAAGGCTTCAGTAGCTTAAGCTTTGATTTATTTACCGAATTACCTCCAGCACCCTTAGACAAAGGCGGCGGTTTTGGTAATGCGATCGTCGGTACTGCCATTATGGTAGGAATTGGAGCTTTAATCAGCGTACCTATTGGTGTTGCAGCCGCTGTTTATTTAACTGAATTCAGCAAAGGAAATACAGCTCGTTGGATTCGCTTCGCTACCAATGTTTTGAGCGGTGTTCCTTCGATTATTGCGGGGGTTGTTACCTACGGTATCTTAGTTGCGACAAAGATTGTTGGATATTCTGCTATTGCTGGTGGTGTGGCTCTATCAATTTTGATGTTGCCAATTATTGTTAGAACTACTGATGAAGCTTTGCAATTGGTTTCTCAAGATTTGCGACAAGCGGCTGTCGGAATAGGAGCAACTAACTATCAAACAGTTCTGCAAGTAGTGTTACCTGCAGCTTTGCCTTCGATTGTAACTGGCGTAACCTTATCTGTAGCTCGCGCTGCTGGAGAAACCGCACCTCTCATTTTCACTGCTTTGTTCTCTGGATTTTGGTTAAGGAGCTTAATCGACGAACCAGTTGCTTCTCTGGCTGTTCTGGTTTATAACTTTGCAACTTCTTTTGACCAGAACCAGCAATCAGTTGCTTGGGCTGCATCCTTAATTTTAGTGTTACTGGTTTTGATTGCTAGTATAATCGCTCGCTTTGCAACTCGTAGTAAGTAGGATTAATTGCATAGCTCAAGTCAGATTTGGGTTAAATTAAAATCAAGATAATTTATTCCCAAAATAAAAAACTGGCATTACACAAAGTGTTGACAAAAATCCCAATTAGAGCATTGAAGCTTTTGGAGAAACAATTAGCGTAAAATTTATGGCTACACATATTTCCACCGCACAAGACACTGAAACTGTATTACGGACAGAAGCACTAAATGTTTACTACGGTAAATTTTTGGCCTTAAAAGATATCTATATGGATATCCCCAAAAACCAGGTTACAGCTTTTATTGGTCCTTCTGGATGCGGTAAAAGTACTTTACTCAGATGCTTTAACCGTCTCAATGACTTGATTGACGTATTTAGAGCAGAAGGTAAAATTTATTATAATGGGGAAAATTTATATGCACCCAAAGTTGACCCCGTAGAAGTTCGCCGTAGAATTGGGATGGTATTTCAAAGACCAAACCCATTTCCCAAATCAATCAGAGAAAACATTACTTTTGGAGCCAAAATTAATGGCTATAAAGGTGATTTGGATGAACTGGTGGAACGCTCCCTCAAAGGTGCCGGTTTATGGGAAGAAGTAAAGGATAAACTTAACCAAAGCGGTTTATCTATATCTGGGGGACAACAACAGCGTTTATGCATTGCGAGAGCGATCGCAGTTCAACCTGATGTTATTTTAATGGATGAGCCTTGCTCTGCTCTTGACCCCATTTCTACTAATAAAGTAGAAGAATTGATTAAACAACTCAAAGAGCAATTTACCGTTGTTATCGTTACTCACAATATGCAGCAAGCATCCCGAGTATCGGACATGACAGCATTGTTTTACGTCAATACAAAACAAGGTGGTCGTAACGGTTATTTAGTCGAATACGAAGCGACTGAGAAAATTTTTAACGATCCTCAGCAAGAAGAAACCAAAGACTACATTAGCGGTAAGTTTGGTTAAACCTTGTATGCTTTTGTGACGGACAGCTTTGAAATATGCTTAATAAAATGAAACAACTCCTAGGTGATGCCTGGGAGCTACTTTAGTTTGTGTAGGTTGAAATTATTTAGTAAGCGGGCGGCGGGAATCGAACCCGCATCATTAGCTTGGAAGGCTAAGGTTTTACCACTAAACTACGCCCGCATTTTTTTCAACTCCATAATTATATTACAGTTGTAGAGAAAAATCAATACCCTCGCTGAATTTTTATGCGTATAAATAATTCGCCTCTACGTGGTTTTAGTTGACCTGTTCTTGGATCTGGGTCACTTGCTGGGACAAATAATTTTTTATTCAGAAAATTTTCGTCTACATATTTCTGATATAATCGTCTACTTTTTACCGGTATATTTTGATCAACTCTAGTAAATTCTACCGTACCTTCTTCATTAATCACTAAATAGACTTGGAAATTTGCAGATGCCAAGTTATTTTCTTCCGAAGCTGGAATTACAAAGCTTTTAGAAATATCTCCTTTAGGTAATGGTAGTTTTGCTGGTATATCCCTTGTAATTGGCGCATCAGAATCTATATCCCAACTGGCTGTTAGTATTCCACCACTTTGATTGAGTTGAGTTTCTTTAATGGGAGCTTGTGGAGTTGCTTCGCGCTGTTGTGGGGTTTGCCCAACTCTATTTTTGATGGCATCGGTTATATTTTCGCCATTTGAGGGATTTTGATTTTGTTGCTCTTGTTCTCGTTGACGTAGTCTTTGTGCTAACTGTCGTTGCTCTTCTTCTCTTTGACGTTGAGCTTGTGCTAATTGTCGTTGCTCTTCTTCTCTTTGACGTTGAGCTTGTTCTAACTGTCGTTGCTGGGCTTCTCTTTGACGTTGCTCTTGTTCTCTTTGACGTTGCTCTTGTTCTCGTTGGCGTTGATCTTCTTCTAAATGGCGTTGATCTTCTTCTCATTGACGTTGATCATCTGCTACTAGTAG
>JBHJJJ010000369.1:0-28836 GCA_050042755.1 Rivularia sp. (in: cyanobacteria) | reverse complement strand
ATCTCCCCATCTCCCTATCTCCCCATCTCCCCCCTCCCCTTGTCCGTTCTTGAAATTGTGTATTTCCCTCTTTGCTGGGAACCATCTTCTCTGTAAGAATAGTCAGCGGTATAGTATTGAAAGTGTTAATTTTTGAGTTTTGAGTTGACAAAGTGAGTCTTATAACTTAACACTCATAACTCATAACTCCTAACTTATAAATCAACTTATGACCGTTGCTAAAGGTTTCTTGCCAAAATTTTTACCTTTCATCAACAAAAAACCTACCCTTTCTCAACAATTAATGTTGGTTGGGGTAACTATTACTTTGGTGTTTATTTTTCTGGCTTTGTTTGCTCCCATTCTTCAGGGTTTGGGATTGCTACAAGACCCAACTGAGTTTCTTGATAACCCAATTCACACACCACCTTCATTAAAACACTGGTTTGGTACCAGTCGTCTGGGCTACGATATATTTTCCCGTACTGTCTTTGGCGCTCAAGCTGCATTGCAGGTAGTAATGCTGGCGACTGCATTAAGTATGCTGGTTGGCGTGCCTTTAGGCATGTTGAGCGGCTATATTGGCGGTAGGTTAGATAAAGTATTGCTATTTATTATGGATAGCATTTATACCTTACCGGGACTGCTGCTTTCAGTAACGCTAGCGTTTGTTGTGGGACGCGGAATCTTAAATGCGGCTCTGGCAATTAGTATTGCCTACGTTCCGCAATATTACCGAGTTGTTCGCAACCATACAGTAAGTGTTAAGACAGAAGTATTCGTAGAAGCAGCACAGGCAATTGGCGCTAATACTTGGCAGGTGCTTTCACGGTATTTATTTCTGAATGTGATTCAAAGCGTACCCGTATTATTCACCTTAAATGCCGCCGATGCAATTTTGGTATTGGGGGGCTTGGGCTTTTTAGGATTGGGGCTTCCCGAAGAAGTACCAGAATGGGGACACGATTTGAAACAAGCCTTAGCTGCACTGCCTACAGGGATTTGGTGGACTACCTTTTTTCCCGGTTTAGCGATGACAACGATGGTAGTAGGGTTATCACTACTTGGTGAAGGGTTGAATGAGTTTGTCAATCCGCGTTTAAGGAAACGAAAATAGTCTACAGGTCTGCATGTTAAAGGTAAATAGTGCTGGAGTTTTAAATTTTTTATTCTAATTTGATAATTTCTAGCTCCTAACTCCTTTAACTATGCCTAATTCCCCATATTAATGAAAGATTATGGTAAAAGATAAAATTTCGGTGATTGCTGCTGCTGCTGGCGGTTTTATGTTGTTCGTTGCTATAACTGGTATTCTACAGGGGGCACCTGTGACAGCGCGACTAGGGCAACATAGTTTCGATTCTACTAAAGTGGCCGATCTGCCTTTGCAAAAAGTCCATCCGGATGAACCAATTAACGATACTTTACAACAAAGGTTTTCTTTTGAAAATTCCAAAGGGCGGATAAAGCAGATTGATGGTGCGTTAAATAGTTTCCGTACTCTAACTGAAAAAAGTAAACCTGCTTTGGGTAGTAAAGCTGTTTCTATTGTTGGAAATACCGATTGGGAAACCCAAAATTTAGGATTTAACAATTGGCTTGGTGCTGTGGAAGGAACACTCAGAAAACAAGATTATCAAATCAAAAAGCTGGAATATCAATTAGCTCAGAAGCAGTATGAAGATAAAGCTATTTCTCAAGCTATATTAAATCAAAAACAAGCTGCTTATCGCCAAGCGAAGGAAGATTTTCAAGCTTTTGTCAATTCCTTTTCTGTCGCCGATTGAAGACGATAAACAGTCAAAACACCTGAAGCAGGGATATTTTGATGTTTATTTAATTGTTCGTCCCCAGCTGATAATTGATATGTGCCCGCGCCCTTACCGCAGTGATAATTGACATTTAAGAAAGTGACAACTCAAGTAATTGGTATTGATTTGGGAGGGACGGCAATAAAATTAGGGCGATTTACGTCTGATGGTTATTGTTTAAAATCATTAACTGTGCATACCCCTCAACCAGCAACACCTTCTGCAGTGGTGGCGGCTATTGTTGATGCGATATCCATTGTCGATCCAGATGGAAATGCTGTTGCCATTGGTGTTGGTACTCCTGGCCCTGCAGATGCAGTTGGGCGCATTGCTAAAATTGCGATCAACCTTCCTCAATGGCGGAATGTTCCTTTAGCGGATATTTTGGAGGCGAGAGTCGGCAAACCCGTAATTATCGATAATGATGCAAACTGTGCCGGGTTGGGAGAAGCAATTTGGGGTGCAGGCCGTTATTATAAAAACTTTATTTTACTAACTTTAGGAACTGGTGTCGGTGGAGCAATTTTCCTTGATGGTAAATTGTTTACGGGAAGTTTTGGAGCCGCTGGCGAGTTGGGTTTAATTAGTTTAATTCCTAATGGTCCCCAGTGCAAAAGCGGCAATCAAGGTTCTTTGGAACAACATACTTCTGCGATCGCAATTCGTCGCCGCACTGGTAAAGAATCGGCAGATAATGGTGCTTTAGCTAAAGCCGGAGATGCAAAGGCATTGAATTTTTGGCAAGAATATGGTAGAGATTTAGGAATAGGAGTCACAAGTTTGATTTACGTACTAACGCCTGAAGCGGTTGTCATTGGAGGCGGCGTTAGTGGAAGCTTTGAGTTTTTCTTGCCATCCATGAAAGCAGAAATTGAGCGGCGGGTAATGCCCACATCCCGCGTCAATTTACAAATAATAAGGGCGCAATTGGGCAATGGTGCGGGGATGTTGGGGGCAGCCTCATTGGCATTTGAGAAAATAGTTAGTTGATAGTTGATAATTGATATTTTTTGATCGATCGCTAACCACTAACAACTAGCCACTAACAACTAACAACTAACTAATTATTTTTCAGATAAAGAGTATCCCGTTGTTTGATGAATATAGTTTAAGACTTTTTCATAAGATTCAGGATTGCTTATGGGGTTGATAATTATGGGTATGGTGCTGTCGGGTAACCAAAAGGTTATCCTACCGTTTGGTTCATGACAAAAGGATGAAATACATTTAAGGTTGATGACGTATTCGTTTCTTTCATAAGAAATTTTTACCCAGTAGGCACCCTCTGATTCGGAATTGTTGACGCGCTTGATGTATTCCAGAACTTTTTGGTAGTCTTCTTGATTATTGTGGGGGATAATCACAATAGGTATGGCACTATTTGGTAACCAAAATGTCACCCGACCGTTTGGTTCGCAGCAAAAAGCTGTAACGCGCTCAAAATCAACTACATATTCTTTTTTTTCGTAGTAGATTTTTACCCAATACGCCACAACTTCTCCTTAAGCCCTTCCTCTAATTTGGACGAAGCATTTTAATGCAACATGAACGTATTCAGAGTATAAAGCCTTCACCCCCAATTCGATGTGAGTAAATACTCTGTAAATTCTAAGAGACTTGCACGGATGCTGTTAAGCCATCACGTTCGTCGGAACGGGAAATAGCTGCTTGCACTAACCCTTTAAACAAAGGATGTGGTGCGTTTGGACGGGATAAAAATTCTGGATGGAATTGACAAGCAATGAAGAAGGGATGTTCTGGTAGCTCCACCATTTCGACTAATCTTCCGTCGGGAGAAGTTCCGCCAATCAAATAACCAGATTCCAAAAACAAGTTTCGGTAAGCGTTATTGAATTCGTAGCGATGGCGGTGTCTTTCATAAGTTACTTCTTCATGGTATAACTTTAAGGCTAGAGTATTAGGGATAATACGACAAGGATATACACCTAAGCGCATTGTACCGCCTAAGTCAACTACATCCTGTTGTTCTGGTAGCAGGTTAATTACTGGATTAAGGCTATCTTCCTCAAACTCGGCGCTATGGGCATTTTTAAGTTTTGCTACGTTTCTTGCCCACTCAATTACACAACATTGCATTCCCAAGCATAGGCCTAAGAATGGTATTTGTCGTTCGCGAGCGTATCTGATAGCGGCGATCTTACCATCCACACCGCGAGAACCAAAACCTCCCGGCACGACTATTGCGTCTACTCCCTTAAGGTGTATTTCGGCTGGTTCGGTTTCTAATTCTTCCGAATTTATCCAGCGTATATAAAGTTCTCCTCTCATGGCGATCGCCGCGTGGCGTAGTGCTTCAACCACAGAAATATAAGCATCGCTCAACTGGACGTATTTACCAACTATGGCTACTTCTATGCGATGATTGGGATTGTACATCCGTTTGACTAGAGTTTGCCACTGTTGTAGGTCTGGTGGCTGTTGTTTCATCTGAAGCAAGGAAAGCGTTTGAGTTGCCAATCCTTCTTGTTCTAGAATTAGCGGTACTTCGTAAATACTTCTAGCATCGATGCAAGGAATTACACATTCAACTGGTACGTCGCAAAATGCCGATAGTTTTTCCTTTATACCTTCTGGTAGTTGACGATCGCATCGGCAAACTAATATATCTGGCTGAATGCCGATAGACCGAAGTTCTTTACACGAGTGCTGAGTTGGTTTGGTTTTCATCTCGCCAGCAGATGCAATCCACGGGATCAAAGTTACGTGTATATTCAGCACGTTTTGCCGCCCGACTTCTTTGCGAAATTGACGAATTGCTTCCAAAAACGGTAGGGATTCAATATCGCCTACCGTTCCGCCAATTTCAGTAATTACCACATCTGGGTTAGTGTTTTGGGCAACGCGAGCAATGCGTTCTTTGATTTCATTAGTGATGTGAGGGATTACTTGTACCGTACCACCGTTGTAGTCACCGCGCCGTTCTCGGTTAATGACGGCTTGGTAAATAGAACCAGTAGTAACGCTGTTGAGACGGGACATAGAAGTATCGGTGAAGCGTTCGTAATGTCCCAAATCCAAATCGGTTTCAGCTCCGTCTTGGGTAACGAAAACTTCACCATGTTGAAACGGACTCATGGTACCTGGGTCAACATTAATATACGGATCGAGTTTGAGGATCGATACCGAATAATCACGCGATTTTAGCAATCGTCCCAGACTTGCTGCTACAATTCCTTTACCGATACTGGAAACTACTCCGCCAGTAACAAATACGAACTTCGTCATACGATTTTTAAGTTTCAAGCAACTTCTAAAAATTACATCCCGTCATTGTGCCACAGTAGATGTTGAGAATCTTGTGTAATTTCGACGTGAAACCACTGTTAGGATTAGTACTATTAGCTTCGCTCGCGACTCCCGACTTAGCTTCGGCACAAGAACAAGCTCTGAAAGTGGTTTATCCCCCGACAAACCACAAAACAACTTCGGATAAAATCTTTTTCATTGGTACGGCTCCAGAAACCGGACAGGTTTTCATAAATGGTAAGCCAATTACTCGTTCTAAATCCGGTCATTTTGCACCCAGTTTGCCTTTGCAGATAGGGGATAATTCATTTACGATACGCCACCAAAATCAAGAGATTAAAATTCAAGTCACCAGGCTTAATGACCAACCTCTTGTACCTCAAGGGTTAGCCTTCGCCAAAGATTCTCTAACTCCAAAAGTTGATATTGCTAGACTCCCAGGAGAACTTATATGTTTTAACGCGATCGCACCTCCAAGCGCCACAGTATCGGTGATTTAGGGTAAAAATAAACTAGTTCCTCTTGAACTTCAGCCACCACAGGCACAGTTACCAAGTAACGCTTCGGCTTTAACGGGAACTAATCAAGCCCAAAAGGTAGTAAAGAGCGAATATTCAGGTTGTACTGCAGTGGAAACTGCGGTTGAGTTAGACAAACCAAAATATCAACTGACGCTCAACGGCGAAACAATAACTCAAGAAGCCCCTGGAAAGATTACAATTCTACAACCAAGCAATTTGCCAGTTGTGGAAGTCAGTGCGGAGTTTGGTGTGGCTCGCACAGGTCCTTCTACTAATTATTCTAGACTAACCCCACTACCAAAGGGTACTCGTTCTGCTGTAACTGGAAAAACGGGAGAGTGGCTGCGTTTGGAATACGGTGCTTGGATTAAAAGTTCGGAAACTGTTTCTTTAGCAAATGCGATTGTCCCAACTACGATTATTCGCAGCGTAGCCTCTCGCCAATCGGATACAGAGACATTAGTCAGTTTTCCGTTGCAAACTCCTGTACCTGTAAGCGTCAAGCAAGATTCGGATAAATTCACCTTGACGCTGCACAATACCACTGCCCAAACCGACACCATTCCATTTAATGACAATCCATTTATTTCGCGCATGGATTGGCAACAAATACCTCCCTCCCCAGGAGGAAATTCCCAAGCAGTACAATATATATTTAATCTTAAGAAAAATCAACAGTGGGGATACAAGCTGGGATATGAGGGAACAACTTTAAAGTTAAAGTTACGTCATCCTCCCCAATTGCTTCGCAGCAGGCGCAAACCTTTATCTGGGATTAAGATTTTATTAGATCCCGGCCATGGTGGTAAAGAATCAGGAGCCGTTGGACCAACGGGTTTACCAGAAAAAGATGTAAACTTAACTGTATGTAAGCTACTGCGCGAACAATTGGTCAAAAGGGGCGCGACGGTAGTTATGACCCGGGAAGATGATAAGTTTGTCTCATTAGGCGAACGACAAACGATAATTGCCAATGAAGAACCCACCTTGGCGCTGTCAGTTCATTATAATGCTCTCCCCGATTACGGCGATGCAGAAAATACTAAGGGCATAGGAATGTTTTGGTATCATCCTCAAGCTCATAGTTTGTCCATATTTCTACACAATTATCTAGTTAAGAAGTTAGATAGACCTTCTTACGGTGTATTTTGGAATAACTTAGCGCTAACTCGTCCGGAAGCAGCACCGTCATTATTATTAGAGTTGGGTTTCATGAGTAATCCAGAAGAATTTGAATGGGTAACCAATCCCAAGCAACAGAAAAAATTAGCGCGAACTCTTGCTGATGGTATTGTCAAGTGGTTACAAAGTAATCGCTAAAGTTTGATGGGCAGCCATGAGATTTTTTTCTCCTAAAAAAAAATTCTCATGGGAACCCGAGAATGGCACCTGGAAATAGATATATCAGTTTTAGATTCGTCTACACTCCCACGCCAACTTGCGGCGTGGGATTTACTTACCAGCCCATACATTTTAAGATTCTGTTTTGAGGACAGCAAGAAATAGTCTTATTTTTCAGTATAAATAAGGTATCAAACAATACTATTTACTTAGCGATATATAACTATATATTTTGTAATCTAGTATTACCGCTAGGTGGATGTCAATCAAAAATACTGAGTATATAATGCTTTTATCTTACCTTTAATATTTCATGCTTAATTATATATTCAGCTATCGGCATACTGATGTGGATTTCACTTAACTATAGGGGGAAATAGAATGAAACGTCATAAGAACAAGCTTTATCGATTCTACATACCACTATTTTTTCCGGAGTTTTACGGAAACTTTACAATTTCTTTACTATAGAAAGTTGTTTCTACACATTAACTTTATAGTAATTAGTTTAAATTAATCCAATTGAAGTTATATTAAAATTTGTCTGCGGAAAAAATGAAGAAATTGAAATAATCCATCATAACTAGCATGAATTTGAATCGTTTTTCTAATTAACAAAAGATTCTTTTGCTTTGAATTGTTTTCGATGATTCCTGAATGAAAATTTAAAGAAAACTACACTACCGCACTTCTAAGTACGGTACTGCAGTCAGTAAACAGATAATGGTTAAAAGCTATGCAATATTGGGACAGTGTATCTACCAGCATAATTGATTTTTCTCCGATTTATTGTATAGGAAGGTACTTTACATCATCAGTAGTATTTATTAATACTACAAGGAATGAAATAAGTCAATGCTCGCACTTGTTGGATATTGTTTAACGGGCACCCATGACGCTAACTGATTGCTTTAGACTCTATTGCTTAAACTGAGTATATATGTTCAAGCTGTTATTTAATGAGTGTAGTACCCCGCACAGCATTGAAAATACTCAGAGTCCAAACCTAGCGACGCTCTAAGTGCGTTTGCTCCATAGTGTGATTTTAATTTCCCTGATTATTGGGTTTCCCTGGCTAGTCATTGATAGAGACTTTATTTTAAGAGTATTACTGCTGTTTGGATACAGGTGATGACACAGGTGCAGTTACTGAACGTAAACATTAATAACGTCGCCATGAGCGACTTGCTAGATAAGTTGCAAGGCGGTGGTCTTGTAGTGACCCCCAACGTAGACCACTTGATGAAATTGCAGAGAGACCAAGATTTTTATGGAGTGTACCAAGAAGCAGAATACAGAGTTTGCGACAGCAAAATATTGATGTATGTATCTCGTTTCTTGGGAACGCCAATACAAGAGAAAATTTCAGGTTCCGATCTGTTTCCAGCTTTTTACAATCATTATAAGCAGGATGAAAGTATAAAGATTTTTCTGCTTGGGGCAGCCATGGGAATTGCTGAAATTGCTCAAAGAAATATTAATTCCAAGGTAGGTAGAAATATGATTGTTGATACTTATTCACCTCCTTTTGGATTTGAGAAAGATGAAGAAGAATGTCAAAAAATATTGAACTTAATCAATTCCTCAGATGCAACGGTTTTAGCAATTGGAGTAGGTGCTCCCAAACAGGAAATGTGGATTGCAAAACATAGAAAATATTTATACTAAGTCAAGATATTCTTGGCAATTGGTGCAACTATTAACTTTGAGGCAGGATGTATAAAACGTTCCCCTAGGTGGATGAGCGAAGTTGGTTTGGAATGGCTATATAGACTTTCAAGCGAACCGAAACGGCTTTGGAAAAGGTATCTGATGGATGTGCTTCCATTCATTTACTTAGTTTTCAAGCAACGCTTTCAACTTTATAAAAATCCTTGGTCGAAAGTGAAAAACAATCAAACTAGTAATATTCTGTCTGCGGTTAGAGGTTTTAAGAGAATGTAGAAGTAAAAATTACTTACCATCACAAATATGAAAAAATACCAAATAATCATAAATTGGTATTTTTGCTGCTCTGTTATCTATAGAAATAAACAGAAGTTATCCCGTCAAAAACTATGGAAAATTCAAACTATTCTGAAGAGATAGATATCCAGAAATATCTTCTAATTTTAAAACGTCGCTGGTTGGTGATGGCAGGAGTTTTTGGAGTTTTTGGAGCTTTTGCAGTTTTCAACTGGGTAAGTCAAAAACCTGCTTATGAAGCAACAGGGAAACTTCTTTTTCAGGCAGATAAAACTTCGTCTTTAACTGGTGCAGGTCAAGAAATTGGTCATTTAGAGTCAATCAAGCGCGAAGCTAATGCTCTAGATACGCAAGCAATAATTTTGAAGTCCGAGCCAATTATTAAGGAAGTAATCAAGTCTTTAAATCTTAAAGATGAAAATAATCAACCTGTGAAAGTAGATTCAATATCTGTTCGTACTAGTTCTATCGTAGGTACTGACATTTTGAATGTTTCTTTTACGTCTGGGAAACCAGAATTAGCTATAAAAGTAGTTAATGGTGTAATGGAAGCGTACATAAAAGATAATATTTATAGTAATCGTTCAAAAGCTATAGCAGCAGGCTCATTTATTGAAAAACAATTACCAGCAGCGAAAAAAAAATTAGATAAAGTAACAGAAGAGTTGCGAAGTTTTAAGCAAAAAAATAAAATTGTAGCCTTAGAAGAAGAGACAAGGGAGTCAGTTGAATTAATTAATGAAATAGATAAAGAATTAGCTAATGCTAAATCAGAATTTGCTGAAGTAAGTGCGAGAGAAAATGAAGTAAGTAGCCAAGTTAATTTGCCTTTGAATGAGGCTATAGATTTAACTTCTTTAAGTCAAGTAAAAGGCGTACAGGAAGTGTTATCTGAACTACAAAAAGTACAAACGGAATTGATTACTTTGAGAAGTAGATTTA
The DNA here is from genome assembly GCA_050042755.1 of Rivularia sp. (in: cyanobacteria). Taxonomy (GTDB): domain Bacteria; phylum Cyanobacteriota; class Cyanobacteriia; order Cyanobacteriales; family Nostocaceae; genus Rivularia. Next base: position 19,010 of record JBHJJJ010000369.1, on the reverse strand, counting down.
CCAATGTACATCCATCTATCCTAGATACTGAAGAAAAAGAAGCTTCTTTAAACTCCCTGTTGCAAAAACGAATAGTTCAATCTTTAGGATATCAAGCGCAGATTGCTCCAGGCAGGTTACAAATGGGGCAAGTAAAGCAAAACTTAGCTTCTGATTTTATTTTATTACGTTCGCAGCGCTTGGGTTTGGCACAAAAGATAGACTCTTTGTCTAAGTTAAGGAATATTTATAAGCAGAGGACTGATGTTATTCCCAATTTAGAGAAGAAGCAAAAAGAGTTAGAGCAAAGATTGTTAATGGCTCAGAAAAGTTACGAAAATCTCGAGACAAGATTACAAGAAATTAAAGTCGCAGAGAGTCAAAATGTTGGAACTGCTAGCATCGTTGAATATGCGAGAAAAGTAAATCCCAGTCCCCAAGCTCAGAAAAAGAAATTTCTGGTTAGTTTTGGTAGCCTTTTTGTTGGTTTACTACTCAGTATCGGTTCTGCTTATTTTGTCGATTTAATTGATAGAAGGATAAAAACTGCCAAGGAAGCTGAAAATCTTTTCGGCTATACCTTGTTAGGCTTAATCCCCAAATTTGATACGAGTAGTATATCTGCTGTGGAGGATAAAATTACAGGCGTATCAGAACGAGTTATTGTTGCTACTTCACCTCGCACGGTTATTCACGAAGCATACCAAATGCTTCAGGCGAATTTGAAATTTATTAGTTTGGATAAAAAAGTTCGCTCGATTGTAGTCACCAGTTCTGTCACACATGAAGGTAAAACAGAAGTCGCAGCTAATTTAGCAGCAGTGATGGCGCAGGTAGGAAGACGAGTACTGTTAGTTGATGCTGATATGCGTAACCCATCTCAGCATCACCTTTGGGGTTTAATTAACTCTATCGGTTTGAGTAACGTGATGGTTGGAGAGAATCAATTAGAAACTGCCGTACAAAGAATAACTGATAATCTATCCGTACTTACATCCGGTGTTATGCCTCCGAATCCCTTAGCATTAATCGATTCAGAGCGAATGACAAATTTTATAGAAATGCTATCTTCAAACTATGACTATATAGTATTTGATACTCCTCCCTTAGTAGGCACTGCGGAATCAGCAGTTTTATCGCAAATGGTGGATGGCGTTTTGGTTGTAGTCAGACCTCGGTTAGTCGATTCAGCCAGCGCTAATGCTGCAAAGTCTTTACTGGAAAGGTCGGAAGCCAATGTTTTAGGTATCGTTGCTAATGGGGTAAATGTCAAGCACGAGCCAAATAATTATTTTTATTACAACAGTCCCCAGTCTGAATCTAGCTTTGAGAAAGTCGATGAGTCAACAGCCCGTTCTTCTTTAAGTTAGGAAAACTAGAGGACGAGAGTTGTCTGTGCTGGGCAATTCTAAGCTCCTTCATTGTCCTCTACCATGTACCACTAGGAGCAACCGCAGTGGGTATACCGACCAAAATGATGAATTCTTCCAAATTTGAATGAACAGGATAGGCGATCGTAAATTGTTTTGGGTATCTATAGGCAGTCACAGGTGCAACCAATGTATATCAGCCAGTTTTTATTGCTCAGCTTTGATGCTCTTCTATTAGTTTGTGGATTAGGCTTACTTATTCCATGTTTAGTTCTTTTTGCAGAATGTATGGCGGCTTTATTTCCGCCTTCTGAGGAAAATTCCAAGGGAAATATTCAAAATGCAAAAGTAGCCGTATTAGTTCCGGCTCATAACGAGGAACTAATTATACGTTCCACACTGATGGATTTAAAAGTAAAGTTACAAAATAAATATCAACTATTGGTTGTTGCCGACAATTGTAGTGATGCTACGGCAGAAATTGCTCGGAGGGTTGGTGCTACTGTAATTGAGCGTAATGACGTAAATAATTTAGGCAAAGGATACGCTTTAGATTATGGCTTGCGATTTTTGGAGCAGGAGCCACCAGAGGTTGTCGTGTTTATGGATGCTGATTGTTTTGTTCAGCAAGGAAGCATAGAAAAGCTAGCAGAACTTGCTATTAGCAAAAAGCGACCAGTTCAAGCTACCTACTTGATGTCGAAACCAGCCTTATCTAGCCCCAAAGATTCGGTATCTGCATTCGCTTTTAAGGTAAAAAATCAGGTTCGTTTGCTGGGATTGAAACAGTTAAGACTACCTTGCACGCTGGTGGGAACGGGTATGGCTTTTCCTTGGTCTGCAATTAGTTCGGTGAATCTGGCGTCGGGTGACATTGTCGAAGACATGAAATTGGGTTTGGATCTCAATATTTCAGGATATCCACCATTATTCTGTCCTCACGCGACTGTTATTGGATGTTTACCACAACAGACGCAAGCAGCCGTAAGTCAAAGAACCCGATGGGAACATGGTCATTTACAAACTTTGCTCACCTATGTACCTAAGTTAATAGAAGCATCGGTAAAACAAAAACGAATTGATTTATTAGGGAGCGCTCTAGATTTATCCGTGCCACCTTTATCTTTGTTAGTCACCATTTGGCTATTGCTGATGATTGCTTCGCTTTTTGTAGCCCTTATGGGAATAAATCATTCAGCAATACTTATAGGTGCCATCGGATATCTTCTTATGCTTACGATTTTGACAGCTTGGTTCAATTTTGGACGTAAGGAACTAACTTTACTTCAACTTTTATCGATCCCAATTTACATAGTTAATAAAATACCCGTTTATTTGCAGTTTATATTTAAGCCAGTTAAGGTTTGGGTTCGCACGGAAAGAGACTCAGTTAATCCTTAGTCTCAAAAATTTAGTAAAGGCAGCTATCATGATTCACCCTATGAATGCTGCCATTGATTATCTTCCAAGTTTCATGTATTTTCAAAGAGAGTGTCTATTTATATGTATGGCACTATGGGAAGGTGGCCAAGTTCACCGCAACAAATCAATAAACTCATTTTGTTTTTAATATTTAAGGAGCCTGGGCGGCAAAAGTTTGACTGGGAAGGCAAAATTGACGGGTAGGGAAGCCTTGACAGCATTTGATAAATTTATGATTTAGCAACATAAATTAAAAAGGAGAAGTTATAAAAATATCTAAGCAAAAAATAAGGGATAAATTGATAAATTTAGAAATCTTGAAGGCAAATAAATAAAGTAATAAACACAGTGAAAAAGAAAAATATACAAGTTGCTGAAAATGTATTTGCTGTTATTGGCTTAACTTTTTTTACTCAAGGTTTTCAAGTAGCTTATGATGCCAATTCAGCAACCCTGTTACCACCAATTGTTATATCAATTATTAGATATTCGGTTTGGTTTATATCCTTAGCTATAGTTATTTTTAACTATAAAAAAGCATTGATGGTGATTCGTCAGGATATATTTATTGCGATACTAGTAGCGTTAATCTATGCATCGTCAATTTGGTCTTATAATCCTGGACATACTGATGCAAATATGCCCGAAGTTTTGCAAATGACCTCATTTGCTTTATATTTCGCAACGCGATTTACGATTAAACAACAAGTAAGATTGGTCGCATGGACATTTGCTTTAGGAGCAATTGTAAGTATTTTTTTTGTTTGGCGTTTACCTGGAGTCGGTTTACATTGGAAGACTCATCCAGGGGCATGGAAAGGGATATATGATTACAAAAATACCTTTGGCAGCATGATGGTTATCGGTTCGGTTGCCTTTTTATTAGTACCGGTTGACATAAAACATCGGCTATATAAATGGGGTTTTTTCTTATTAATGCTGCTGATGATATATTTTTCAACTTCAAAAACATCACTGATAGTTTCTTTCTTGATTTTCGTAATTGTGTATTTTTATCGTCAGTTTCGTTGGCAAGGAAAACGAAGTATTGTTGTTTTAGATTTAGGAGTTATGGCTGTTGGAAGTATCTGCGCGATCGTCGTGAGCTTATGGGCAGAAATATTAGGTGCTTTTGGTAAAGATCCTACTTTAACTGGACGCTTACCTATGTGGGCTAGTTTAATTGAGAGATTAATAATTGAACAGCCTTTACTAGGTTTTGGACGTGGTGGTCTTTGGGGAGAGGAAAGTAATTATTCTCTCGAAGCAGGTATGCTGTTATCGGATAATTATATACCGCCTCATGCTCACAATGGTTACGTAGATTTAGCTTTGGATGTTGGCTTAATCGGTTTATCGCTATTTCTAATTAGTTTAATTATTGCTTTTTATCGATCTTTAAAATTAGCTTATAATACTAAGAATTCAGAGTATATTTGGCCCCTAGGTTTTCTGTTATTCTTGAGTTTAAATAACATGTCGGAAAGTTATTTAATACGTCTTGCAAATATTTATTGGGTTTTGTATGCAGCAACTGCTCTTTCTCTTGGGGCAGAAATCCGACGTAATGCTTTTAAACGAAGTTTAAGCGAGAAAAACAGAAATTCTATCTTGCCGAATTTAGAATAAATTAATTTTATCACCAGGAATATGCGCAATTTTCACAATATACAATTGGTGCGTGACACTATAAACCTTATTACTACCTTAAAAATTAATTAAAGTGTCAAGTACCTCTATAAGAAAAAAGCGGCTAGTTGCGGTCATTCCTAATAACAACACATTTAGGAGATTACTAAAATACACTTAGTTTATGCGAAAGCGTCGCAACGCTCAAAATACAAGATTTTAGGGAGAGAATGAGTGAATTCAACTGGGGTAGTAGTAATTGGACGCAACGAAGGAAATCGACTTAAACAATGTTTGTTATCGGTATTGAAAAAAGTTAAAACTTTTGTTTACGTTGATTCTGGTTCTACTGATGGAAGTGTAGAATTAGCTAGTAGTTTAGGCGCTAGCGTTGTTGAACTAGATTTATCGATTCCCTTTACTGCAGCACGTGCAAGAAATGCGGGGTTTGAATATTTATTGCAAATAGAACCGCATGTTGAGTTTGTTCAATTTGTTGATGGAGACTGTTTGATAGTAGACGGATGGTTGGAAAAAGCAGTCCGAATATTGAATACGAAACCCGAATGCGTTGTCGTTTGCGGTAGAAGGCGGGAACAGTTTCCTGCAAACTCTATTTATAACCGCTTGTGCAATATCGAATGGGATACTCCCGTAGGTGAAGCTAGAGCTTGTGGTGGCGATGCGATGATGCGCGTATCTGTTGTCAAACAAGTTGGCGGTTTTAATCCTACTTTAATTGCTGGAGAAGAACCAGAATTATGCGTTCGATTACGTCAAACTGGCGGTAAAATTTTACGTATAGATGCTGAAATGACTTTACACGATGCTCAAATTATGCATTTTAGACAGTGGTGGAAGCGTTCGGTTCGTAACGGACACGCTTATGCTGAAGGTGCTTGGCTGCATGGACAACCTCCGGAAAAACATTGGGTTAAAGAAAGTCGTAGAATTTGGTTTTGGGGTTTAATATTGCCATTTTTAGCAGTTGCTAGCCTCTGGTTAACTGGAATGATAAGTATCATTTTACTTTTTGCAGCTTATGGAATACTATTTTTCCGCGTGTATAAATATGCGAAAATAAGAGAAATTTCTGGCTCGGATGCATTGCTTTATGGACTTTTTTGTATATTAGATAAATTTCCTCAGCTTATTGGTCAGATTCAATTTCATTTATCCCGCTTATTAAGAAGAAAGCGCACTATTGTCGAATATAAAGGTGCATTATAGGATTACTCAGCAGAATTTTAACGGATACTGAGATTCAAAAGCTTGCTATATAAGCTAAAAGCCTCAAATATTGTTCAATCAAACTGGATTCCTATAGTTTCATAATATTTAGGAGTATCACAATGAAAAAATTACTAAAACCTATTTACTCGAAGTTAGAGAAAATATCACCTTCATTGTATTTTTTCCTTCAATACAAAAACGCAGCAAAAAAAATACAAGATGAGGTCAACTCAAGGGAACAATTGTTCGATAATTTCCTTGAGTTGTGTGAAGGAAATAAATGCTTACAAATTGGTGTAAAAGAGAATATTGGCAAGAAATTTGGTTCAAACTGGGTCAGTGTTGATAAGTACGATAAGCGTGATTTCATAGATTATAATTATGATATTCATGATTTGAAATTTGAAAATGAAAGTTTTGATGCAGCGGTTTGTTGGTCAATTTTAGAACATGTTCCCGATCCACAAAAAGCAATCAGTGAATTATATAGAATACTAAAACCTGGAGGAAAAATTTGGGTGCAATTACCCTTCCTCTATCCTTTCCACGAAGAACCTAAAGACTATTGGCGTGTTACTCCTGATGGTTTGAGAATATGGTTGAAGGATTTTGATGAGATTGCCTGTGGTTCTGATTTTTGGGGTAATACTCCAATAGTTGCAGCTACATATTTCCATGGAACAAAAAAAACTTCTTAAGCAGAAGCTGTTTTAACTAGTATGGTTTGGCGTAAGTCAGATACCCATCTCACAATTTAATATTTAGCATCATTAAAATCTAAAGAATGGGTATTTTATTTACGCCCTTGCATACTAGTACAGCTACGCGAAAGTCAAAAGTCTTATTTTCTCCACCTTAAACTTTTTAGGAATGGTTGGTTTATTTCTGCCATTTCGTACAAGTACGCTACGCCCTATAGGTTATAATCTTCGAGAAAAATCTATGCTACTTAAAAATGTATTTAAGATTTCTAATTTAGTTAGAAAGACAAATTTTACTTTTTTGGAAGATTCAACATCCTCTATTAACCTAAATGTAGATAAAAATAATTTATCCTATAAATCTATTGCCATAGTTGGTTGCGGTTTTGTTGCAGACTATTACTTAAAAACTCTTCCCATGCATCCGCAATTGAAGCTAGTGGGAGTCATGGATAAAATTAGCGCGCGCGCTACTAAGTTTGCTGAACATCATAATATTTCTCGTGTCTATGACACTCTGGATGACTTACTGGAAGATAATACTGTTGATATAGTTTTAAATTTAACAAACCCCCGCAGTCATTATGAAATTTCTAAGGCTTGTCTGGAGGCAGGGAAACACGTTTACTCTGAAAAGCCTTTCGCGATGGAAATGGTACAAGCTAAGGAACTCGTAGAAATTGCCGAAGCAAGGAGTTTATATCTATCCTCTGCTCCATGTAGTTTATTGAGTGAAACAGCACAAACATTATGGAAGGCATTACGAGAAAATAAGATTGGCAAGGTTAGATTAGTTTATGCTGAAATGGACGATGGTTTAGTTCATCAAATGCCCTATGATAAATGGTTGAGCGAATCTGGTATACCTTGGCCCTATAAAGACGAATTTGAAGTCGGTTGTACATTAGAACACGCAGGTTATTATGTTAATTGGCTGACAGCTTTTTTTGGTCCTGCGGAGACTGTTTCAGCGTTTTCATCTTGCGTAATACCAGATAAAAATACTGATGAACCGTTAGATGTTAACTCTCCAGATTTTTCAGTGGCTTGTATTAAATTTGCTTCCGGAGTAGTTGCCAGGTTGACCTGTAGTATTGTTGCACCTCACGACCACTCTTTAAAAATTATTGGCGATGACGGTATACTAGGCATTGATGATTGTTGGTATTATGGAACACCAGTTTATATTCGCCGTAGTATCACTATAGGGCGGAAAAGACTTGAAGGGATTTGGAAGCAAAACTATCCGTTAGCGAAAAAAGCCCCTAAATTTGCATATAGGGGAGCACAACAAATGGATTTTTCTCGAGGAGTTGCAGAAATGGCTGATGCAATTATCGAAAACCGTTGTTGTAGACTTTCGTCTCAATTTTCGCTGCACAATAATGAAATAGTTTTAGCAATTCAAAACTCTTTAGAAACTGGTTCTCCACATAAAATCATAACTTCCTTTGAACCTGTCGAACCTATGGATTGGGCTAAGTAGGAGAAAATTGAATAATTAATTTACTTAATTTTCGAGAAACCCAGAGTAATGATGGAAAGCCATTCTCCAAAATTATTTCTAGTAGTTTTTTTCATTAACTATAGTGGGTAATAGCTCAAAGCTTTGATTGAAAATAAATTTAGGTTTAAAGCAAGCCATGAAAACGGCTGGAAAAGGACTACTAGGCAATAGTTTCAGAGTTTAAAGCTAATCTAAATCACGTTAAACTAAACATCGGAGATTTTGCGACTTTTCTACCATAATTGATTAATTATGCATAACTTTTTTAAGCGCTTATTGCATTCTGCTAAAGTTACAGGGGGCAATTTTTTTGTCACATTTCTCAAGCATCTATTTATTAGAAAGCAGGGTTCTGCTTCCAGATTACATAAAGCCCTATCAAATTCTAAGCCTTTAGTGGGCTCTAGTTCCAGAGTTTTGATTCAGTCTACAACGATTCAATTGTATGAGCCACAATTTTTTATAGATGGATCTGCTCAACAGAAATATTTAGAAATGCTAGCAAATTTTGGAAGCAAAACAATACCTTCATCTGGGATTATTTCTGCAAATAATGTTGACATGTCTTTCCCCATAGGAATGCATTTGTGGAATGGAAAATTATTTGAAGAAGCACTTTTGGATATATATTCATTGACTAATCCTAAATACGTTATCAATCTTGAAACAATTCCATTTCGAAAGAAAAAAAAAATTTCAGAAGCTATTCTTCTATCGTTACCTTGGCATTATAATTTTTTTCACTGGATGATTGAGATTCTTCCAAGATTACTCCTATATGATTTAGCTGAAAATCTTCATCACTTGAAGCTAATCGTACCCAAATCATCTCCAAAATTTGTCAGAGAAAGCCTTAAGCTGACTGGATATGAAAATAGAGCGTTATTTATCGATGATGGTGTTTATAGATTTGAGAAATTACACATTTTGAGTAGATTTGCCAAAACCTGTGATATATCGCCTTTTGCCATTGATTGGCTTACTCAAAAAATTCAGATGGGTAATGCTGAAATTCCTAGAAAAAGAATTTATGTTTCACGATCCGATGCAAAAATTCGCTATATTACCAATGAACTGGAAATTCAGAATGTATTATCTGACTTTGGATTTGAAACTGTGATAATGTCTCGATATACATTAGAAGAACAAATCAAAATCTTTCAACAAGCTGAGATTGTGGTGGGTAGTCATGGTGCAGCCTTTGCGCATACCGTATTCATGAAACCAGGGGCGATATTCATCGAGTTTTTTGAATCGGGACACTTTAATCGTTGCTTCTACCGTATAGCATGTTTGAAAAAATTAAAATATGGTTTCTTGGTAGGCCAAAAAAATGGCCTTGGGTTTTCGGTAGATATAGCTCAATTAAATAACCTTTTGAAGCAGGCTTTACTGTGAATATCACCTGCTTCTAAACCTTAATGATAATTGCGTCTCCTCGGACATTATTAACTTGAACAACCTTGTTTGACACTTGGTTTTAACAATGCTTTGCTCATGACTTGATAGAGTTTTTGAGCTTCGATATTTATATTGAATTCTTTTTCTACTTTATTTCTTCCTGAAGTGCCAAATTTAGCTCTTAATTCGCAATCGTTTAATAGTTTTTCAATACTTTGCCCCAGAGCAATTTTGTCTCCAGCAGGTACGATATAGCCACTAACACCATTTTCTACTAATTCACTAACTCCGGCGATTTGTGTCGCAACTACGGGCACTCCTGTAGCCATTGCTTCCATTAAGACTACGGGTACTCCTTCGGCAAAGCTCGATAAAACAAATACGTCTGTTTCTTCAAAGTATTTACGTACTTCTGCTTGCGATTTATAACCGACAAAATTTACATTATTGCTTAAACCTAGATCCGTGGTCATTTGCTCCAAAAAAGTGCGATCGCCACCATCACCAACTACGGTTAAAATGACATCTGGATGCTGTTGCTTGAGAGAGGCTAAACTTTCTAAAAGAATGGGTAAGCCTTTAACAGCAGCAAGTCTGCCCACATAAAGTAATCGTTTTCCTTGTCCGTTATGAGATACTACTTTAAATAATGATGGGTCGATACCGCAGTGGACGATATGCATTTTATTCCATTTTTCAATGGGTGCAAATATCATGCCCTGACTGCGACAATAGTTACTAATACAACTTATAAATTTAGCTCTGTTTATTTTCTCATCCAGTCTCCAATGATACGGATTAAAGAAAATATAGGGTCCGTGTAAGGTAAAGCTGTAACTAAAGTCTCCTAATTCTGCTGCTAACATGGCAACGCTACAGCTAGAATCTCCAAAGTGGTTGTGTAAATGTCCAATTCGTCTTTGTCTAATTTCTTGGGCAAGAATACCAGCTTCTAAAAAGTAGAACAATTGATAGAAATTCCCCTGCAATCCATGTATTCTAGTTAACCAGGCTAGTTTCAAGGCAGCGAAATATCTTTTTGGCGAACTTAGTAATAGACTTAGGTGTGCGCGAAGCAATTTTACCGGGCGTGGAGGAAGAATATAAAAAGTTTGATTTCGTTCTTGTTTTTGTTCTTCTCCTACCATATGCTCTTCACCAGTAGGGCGCACGGAAAATGTGTGTATTTCTGCACCTTCTTGACGAAGAGCTGCAACTTCACGTTGAATAAAAGTATCTGTAGCTCTGGGATATTCTCCCGTAAGATAAGCAATACGCATAATGATTTAGTTATCAATTATCAAATATGATTAACCGGTGGTTGAAATTTCCCCCCCCCTACCCCCTTGTCTCCCGACAGCTTCATTACCCATATCTTAGGAAGATAAAGAAGTCTCTTGTGAGTTCTCACTAAGTAAATCAATATCGCCACAACTACGTTTCAAAGCTTCATCTAGAGAATATAAGGGCTGCCAATTCAATATTTGTTGAGCTTTATTATTGCTGTAGCAAAACGGCTTAAAGCGGGCCTCTAATTTTGCTGGTACAAAGATACCCGGTAATTTGATTTTTCCAAAAAATAGCACTTTGTTAGATAACCAAGCACTACGAGATAATAAACGCATTAGCCTCCAATTAATGCCAATGGTGGAAGGATTGGGCGCTAGGTGGTTGATAATTTTTTGGGCATAAACTTTTTGCGTTGGTAAATCATTATCGACAATATTCAAAGTTTCACCGATAGCTTCTTGACGCGCGCAGGCACTAACTATTGCTTGGGCGCAGTTTTCGACATAAGTCAGGGGAAGCTGGGCGTTTTCACCAATGCGAATCCACAAACGATTTTTTAAATTTACCCCTAAATGGGCATTCCATAAATTGTTTTTTCCGTAAACTATCCCCGGACGTAGAATTGTGACTTCTTTATTTATCTGTCCAAAATCTCGAAACAGGCTTTCTTGAATAAGTTTGGTTTGAGCGTAAACGTCTCTGTGCAAAGGTTGAGATTCGATAGGTGAATCTTCGTTGATGATTCTACCAGCGGGTATATGTAGATAATCGAAAACGCTAAATGTACTTACACCGACCAAGCGTTTAATGTTTACTGCTACCATCGCTTCCAGTAAATTTTCGGTAGCTAAAACAGTGTTTGCATATTGGGTATCGTAGTTACCCTGCTTGGCTGCAGCTAAATGCACCACAGCATCTACGCCTTTCAAAGCATCCTCTAATCCTATTGGTTGCGTTAAATCTATGGGTATTAACTCTAAATTTGACGAATTGCGCCAAGGTAAACGTTTTTCATTAGTAGTATGCCTGATTGCTGCACGTACTTGAAAACCCTGTTGCAAAGATAAAGCAACTACATACTTCCCTAAAAAACCAGATGCTCCTGTAATTAATAATTTCATGTTCCAACTGCTTTATTAGAATTTACAATTTTGATATTTTTAATCCGCCTAATTGGTGGTTTTTCTAACAGGTGGCGGACTTTAGCAAAGGCAAGACTGATAAAATTCCTAGTACCAAGCAAATAAATTTTCTCCAAATATTACACCGAAGCAATTTATACCCGAACGCACAAGTTGTACCAATGATAAAAACAGATTTTAAATATAATCCCTAGGGAATTTTACTTAAACATTGTAACTGTGCCCAATTTAAGCAATTTTGAATTCGATTGGCTCATCCAAGTTATTCATAAGTCGGACATAACAATTATCCAAAATATACTTGTTTAAGATTTAAGCATTTCTCGAAACTATTAGCTACTATCTCACCTTCGAGCTAAAACTAAATACTAGTAAATCCCAATATAGCTGCTTTTTCAGCTTGCAATGGCATTTACCACAATGTAAGCGACAATAATCTTTACAATAACTTCAAAAACAATCTATTTTCGACATCGAAAATTTATATTTTTAATCTTCTAAACGATTTTACTTTGACAAGATATTATGTTATGGTTTCAAAAGTTTAAAAATAATGTAAATCACTTAATAGATGTTTTCTATATTTATTTGCATTATAATTTTTTTGATAGATTTTAAGTAGAAAATTGTCCAACCATGACTTTGCTATTTTAGATTAAAGGTATGGTTGAATGCGAATATCTGATTGAAAAGAATAATTGCAGTTTGATGAATTTTTTCTAGAACAAATCAGTTGTATTGCTTCAATGATTTGTTGCGTTCTAGAAGTTTCCAACTAGATGTTAATGCAAGGGGGCATAAAGAAGCACAATTGCAACATTGACAGCTTTAAACTGGCTCATAGAAGATAGTTCTACTTAGGGAAAAATTCCCATCAGTCTTGTAAAATACTTATGACATCTTTGAAAAAGCTTGCTTACCGAGGTGCATTCTGGACGATTGCAGGTTTGGGAACGAGTCAAGTTATACGATTTGGCAACAACCTAATACTAACTCGATTGTTAGTACCAGAATATTACGGTCTAATGGCTATAGTCAATACGCTAAGAATGGGGATAGAGTTATTCTCGGATATTGGTATAGCTCAAAGTATTGTTAACAATCCATCGGGTGATGAGCCTAGTTTTCGGAATACAGCTTGGACATTACAAATAATTCGTGGCTTCTTAGTCTGTTTTGCTTTGCTGCTAATTACTGTTCCAGTGGCAAGAATATATGATGATAGTCGTTTGCTGTGGTTAATTCCGATAATGGGATTATGCTCAGCAATTGATGGCTTTAATTCAACCGCTATACATACTTTTCAACGCCGTTTAGATTTAGGTAAATTAACTAGGTTTGATTTAACAATTCTGATACTAGCAGTTTTGACAATGATAACTTGGGCTTACCTTAGCCCCAGTATATGGGCTTTGGCTATAGGAGTAGTTGCGGCAGCATTATACAAAGTGATAGGAAGTCATTGGTTGATACCGGGATACAACAATCGTTTTGCTTGGAATCAGCATGCACTTCGGGAAATTATTTCTTTTGGTAGATTGATATTTGTCGCAACAGCACTGATGTTTATGGCAGATCAAGCAGATAGGCTAATTCTCGGTAAGCTGTTTACCTTTGAAACCTTGGGTGTTTATTCAATAGCCTATGGCTTGGCGAATATACCGCGAGAAACTATCAAAAAACTTAGCCATAGAGTTATTTTCCCGGCGATTTCCAATCAAGCTGACATCCCCCGCTCTACTCTGCGAAACAAGATTCTCCGTCAACGTAAAGTAATAATTTTGGGGTTTGCAGTTTGCATTGCTGCTTTAGTGACTGTTGGAGATTTAATTATTGCGACTCTCTATGACAAAAGGTATTCTGAAGCGACTTGGATGATGCCGATTCTCTGCTGCGGTATTTGGTTGTCCGTCTTATTTTATACAATTAGTCCAGCTCTTTTAGCAATCAAGAAACCGTTGTACTCTGCTCAAGGCAATCTTGCTCGGTTTGTAACTATTGGTATTGGATTGCCTTTAGCTTTCTATAGTTTTGGTAGCATCGGAGCAATAATTGCAATCGCCATTGGCGACTTACCTTTATATATCGTTAATCTTTGGGGACTTAGACGAGAGAAATTATCCTGTATTTCTCAAGATATTCAAGGTACAGCCTTTTTTCTTGTTTTACTTACGTTATTTCTTTTAATTCGTTATTCATTAGGATTTGGACTTCCAATTCAAGCAATTCTTTAAATAATTATGGCTCTTGGGTACTTACTAGTAGTCTAACAAGCCAATATTGCCGGGTGGAGATAGAGAGAGGGAGATGGGGGGAGATTCAGGACTTTTTTTCTGATTAATAACCCCACAAAGTTCACTTGGTGGAGTACTAGACTCAAAATCATTCTCTAAACTTTGAAGTATGTCGTGTAAAAGGAGTAGACCTTTTTTACTAACATTTTTAGCTTTTTTATTATTTCGACATTAAAGGATGTTTTGAAAGTCCGGTGACGGTATCATTTTATCATTCTTATTTGATTAAATAGATATAGAAGGCTGGAATTGCAATGGGGATTAAAACCCCAACACAATTCTTACAGCGCGCTTAGGGTAGGGAATTTAACCCCCTCCTGCGGTTAGAAGAAAAAGAAGTAATATTTCCAACTTCGGGGCTGGCTTTTTCCTCCTTCAGAGCCGAACAAAGTTCGTTAAAATTCAACGAAAAATCAAGGTTTGAGCCATTGACTTAGGTACGTAGCTGTGCTTATTTTAAGAGCAAAAGGTTCTTTTAAAATATCCTCTTAAAACTCGCGGGAGAAACTAAGACTTTCGTTTTTAACTAATAACTTGGCATACTAAGTACTGAAGAACCATAAGGGAGCATCCCAATGCAGGCAAAAATAAAATTTGTAGTGGGAGCGTCTTCACCCAGTTAGTGCCAGTGAGCGAGCAAGATGCTCGCACTACCGAAAAAATAAATTTACACCCGCAGGGATGCTCCCAACCATAATTATATTTTTATGAACTGACCTTGTAATCCTTGGGTAATATCTGAAATAATTTGAATCAGGATAAGCTGCGTTGACTGTGCAAAATCGGCATAGTAAATAAACCCCAAGCCAAACCCGTGACAAATCCAAAGGGTGTAATAACGAAATTGTGAAAACTCCACCAACCCAAAATTTGTGCCGCCATCTCTAAAGGATAGGCCATCATTAGTACACTTGTTAGTGCTGCTCCATTCCAACCGTATTTATACAGCCAGTAAAAAGCTTTTCCATTATCCGTAATGTACAGCAGCCGAGTAGTAAATAAACCTAGAACTGTACCGTAACAACGCATACATACAGCCATGATGAATGGTGGTGCTAATTCAACTCCTGTATCAGGTTGAGGACAAACATGACACCCCATGAAGTAAATAATATCTGCAATTTGAGGTAATGCAAATAATCTAGATGCAGCAAGAAAAGGAGCAGCTATTGGTCCAATTACCATTCCTATAAGTATAAAGTCAGCAATAAAACTTATGAAGTTGATTTGGAGTTTTTTGTTGGAAGTTGTTAGTTGCATATAACGGTTTGTGTGATTTTGATTTGAAGTTATGGTTTTTTATATACTAATGGAATGTTACGCTTTTAGGTCCTACTTAAACAGTAGATTATCCTACACTCAGCAATGTCAGGATAACTTTAATGAAGCCGCTTAAAGTTTGATGGTAACCTAGGTTCTCGCTATATTTCACGATATTTTCGTGAATATTCCCATAACTTTGTGAGATAATTATTCTCAAATAGAAAAATAAGAATTAGCTGATTGCGAGAATCCACCCGATATAATTGTATGATGTGGCTCAAAGAAAATAGCCAAATTAAGAATATGAAATCTATCTCTATAAGCAATAATCTGATTGTCGATACACCTTACTTAGATTTGCTATCTAAAGTAGAGTTTAGTCCCATCTTTATTATGGGAGATCATCGCTCGGGGACAACTTTGTTATATAAGACTTTAGTGGCAACAGGGTGCTTTAACTTTGTCAAGGCTTATCACATTATTAAATATAATGAGATTTTATGTAATCATATAAATCAAACTGAGAATCAGAGTATTAAAGAATTAGACGAACTTTTTGTATCCCAAGGAATAAGCGATCGCCGGATTGATAAAGTAATGGCGACTCCAAATTTAGCCGAAGAGTACGGCTTTATTCTTAAGGATGTTGATGGAAAAAGATTATGGATTACCCCTGAAAATTTACCTCTTTTCGAGCAGTTATGTCGCAAGATTCAATTCGCATCAGATCCAGATAAACCTTTGTTGCTTAAGAATCCATGGGATTTTTCTCAATTTTCCTATGTCAAGAGTGTTGTTCCCACAGCCAAATACATCTTTATTCATCGCAATCCAATTTATGTAATAAACTCAAAGCTGAAAGCTGCACGCAGCTTGTTTGCTTCCCAAAATCCCTACACTACTCTAGTGGATCCTTGGTACCCACAGTTGTTCAAAAATCCCCTGAAACTTTTCAGTTCCCGAATCAGGAATTCAAAGTACTTCAACTTAGGATTGCGTCAATATATCAAACATTCGATTGAATCGACTAATTACTTTTTGGAGAATATTGATTCATTACCCCAAAAAGATTACGTATCTCTGAGGTATGAAGATTTATGTGAAGCCCCAGAAGCTAACATCAATAGGATTTTGGAATTTTTAGGTTTAGAACCCAGAGTAGCTTTAGAATACAAAAAATTAATTCAACCCCGTCCGATGGAATTACTACCAGAGGTACAAAAAAACCGTAAACAAATCTATCAGAAATTACAACCTTATTTTGATTATCACGGATTTGATTATTAACTGAAGATAATTTTTGAGTTCGACTTTATCCACAATTTAAAAAGGGAGCATCCCTGCAGGTGCAAGTTTATTTTTGGTAGTGGGAGCGTCTTCACCCAGCTAGTGCTTACTAGCGAGCAAGATGCTCGCACTACATACAAACTTATTTTTTCAAAATTGGGATGCTCCCTTTAAAAATTCAGTTTCCTTAACCGGCAGAAATCCTAATTTTTTGGCAAATACTTTTTCCACACCAAGGATTATCGATGAAAGTCAAAAAGTAAAACTACCCTCTCACATAAATTTCAGCCTAGGTACTAAGGTTATTGAGAAAGTCGAGCAGGGGGGGAAAGACTTTTAGGCTTTTTCCCTTTAAGGAAACTGTTCATGAATAGGAAAATAGGAAACTTAAGATGCCAACAATTCGACAATCGTTAGTAGCTAACTTGACTAGACTCTATCCTTTCTACAGTGGATGTGGTAGTTTTGTAAATAAACCATTTATTCAAAAGCTTGCCGGTATCAGTAGTGATTGTGCGTGGTCACATGTTTCTGGTGGAGAAGTTCTAGCTCCTTTAAATGACTATATTGGACGTGCAGCGTTTTATGTTGGTGACCTTGACCGTAAGATTACATGGGTATGTGGTCAAATTGTCAGACCAGGTGATACGGTGCTGGATATTGGTGCAAATATAGGTATGGTTACACTTTGGCTTTCTGAACTAGTTGGTAAAAGTGGTAAAGTTCATGCTTTTGAGCCTAATCCTGAGTTGCTCAAGCTTATTGAAGAAACTCTCAATCACAATCAAGTATCCAATGTCTGCTTGCACCCAGTAGCTTTAGGAGCAAAACCGGACTCACTCGAATTGCGAATTCCTAAAGTTAATGCAGGAGCTGCTTCACTTATTCGCAACAGAGACTTGATTGACTGCGATGTAGTTAAAGTACCAGTACGCCCCCTCTCCGAAATTGTGGATGAGGAAGGCATAAAGTCCATACGATTGATCAAAATAGATGTTGAAGGTTTTGAAGCTGAAGTGTTTAAGGGTGGACAGGAAGTATTGAGCAAGATTCGTCCTGAAGCGATTCTTTTTGAGCTAAATGAAAAGTTAGAGGGTTCGGTTCGCGATCGGCCTGTCATTAAAATCTTAAGTGATTTCGGATATGGATTTTTCTCTATCCCAAGATGTTTCTTTCGCATGCGTTTAGAGTATTTTGATCCTAATGTCTCCGATGGGTTGAATGGACATGACTTATTGGCAGTACCTAAAGGAGAATGCTATGAGAATATTGCCAAGTTAGTTAACGCATCTGTCTAACAACGCCCATACAGTTCAACCCCTCAGAGGTGATTGGTTTTGATGTGAGAGGTTATCTCTGGGGGTTCATTAGTGAAAATTATAGATGGAATTTATTTTGTCAATTCGTAATTATTCTTAAAATTTAGGTAAAGACGAGATATAAAATTAACTTTTATGCTGAAGGTTTAGCCAAAGTATGAATTCAGCGTTCAAATTTTCGCAATCGCCTCACCAATAATTGTATTTTCTATCTCGTTTTTAGAGCAGATTTTAAGCATTATTCATTTACAACAAGAAATTAATAAAACAGCGGTTGCCTAAGAATGACTCAAAAAAACAAAATTAACAATCATTGATATTATGAATAAAAGAAAATTAAAAGTTTTACTTATTGTAGAACAGTGCAATCCAAAATGGTCTTCTGTTCCATTAGTAGGATATAAATATTATGAAGAAATAAGTCACTTGGTTGATGCTACTCTAGTAACTCATGAAAGAAATGAATCAGCTTTAACAAAAACACTTGGCAAGCAAAAAATTATTTTTATACGCGAAAGTTCTTTTATCAAAAAATATCATAGTCTAATTAGTCAATTAACCTATTTAGGTAAAACTAAATGGCCTTTATACAATGCACTTAGTTATCCGGTATACGCAGAATTTAATGATAAAGTCTATAAAAAATTAAAAACACAAATACTAAACAAAGAGTATGATATAGTTCATGTTCTTACTCCTATGATGCCCAGATATCCTGCAAAAATTGTTAGAGCTTGTAAAGATAATCCTTTTCTTTTAGGGCCAGTCAATGGAGGAGTTCCTTTTCCTAAAGGTTTTGGGGAAGTTGCAAAACAAGAATTTGCTTACTTTAACTTCCTCAGAGCAATAGGTAGAGCATTAATACCAGGTTATGTAGAAACCTATCGCAAAGCAGACAGAATATTGGCTGGCTCGACTTACACATTAAACTTTCTTAAAAAGACATTTTCTCTTGACGATGAGAAAATTAGTCTGTTTTATGAAAATGGAATCTCTAAAGATTTCTTTACACATCTTAAAGAAGAGAAGGATGACAACGTAGTTAATTTATTATTTGTTGGTCGATTAGTTCCTTATAAAGGAGCTGATATGCTGATTGAAGCAATTAGTAAATTAGCTGAAAATGTTCAAGGAAAAGTTAAACTTTTTATTGTTGGAGATGGTTCAGAAAAA